>NZ_QGLF01000001.1:0-300000 GCF_003173055.1 Zavarzinia compransoris | reverse complement strand
ATCAAGTCGCCCGGAAGCACCATGACCGACCAGCCCCTCAGCCGCCGCCTGATCCCGCCGCTCGGCAGCCTCGTCGCCTTCGAGGCGGCGGCCCGGCTGGGCAGCTTCACCCGCGCCGCCGAGGAATTGAACCTGAGCCAGGGCGCGGTCAGCCGGCAGGTGAAGGACCTGGAGGCGCGGCTGGGCCTTGCCCTGTTCGAGCGCCGGCGCCAGCGCGTGCATCTGACCGAGGCCGGCCGCTTCTATGCCGAGCAATTGCGCGACACGCTGGCGCGCTTCGCCTCCGCCACCGCCCAGACCATCGCCTTCAGGGGCAGCGGCGGCACTCTCGACCTCGCCATCCTGCCGACCATCGGCACCCGCTGGCTGATCCCGCGCCTGCCGGATTTCTTCGCCCGCCACCGCGACGTCACCATCCGCTTCTCGACCCGGCTGCGCCCCTTCGATTTCGAGCAGGAGGGGCTGGACGCCGCCATCCATTTCGGCGACGCCCATTGGCCGGGCGCGGTGCTGCACCGCCTGATGGGCGAAGTGCTGGTGCCGGTCGCCGCCCCGGCCCTGATCGAGGCCGCCGGCTATCGCACGCCCGCGGACCTGCGCCACGCCACCCTGCTGGTCCAGGCGACGCGGCCGCGCGCCTGGGGCGAATGTTTCGCCGCCCTCGGCCTCGGCCCGGCGGGCGACCAGCAGCGCCTGAGCTTCGAGCAATTCGCCATGGTCCTCCAGGCGGCGGTGGCCGGCCTGGGCATCGCGCTCGCCCCCGAATTGCTGGTCGCCGAGGAAATCCGCCGGGGCGAGCTGGTGCCCCTGTTCGACACCCGGGTGATCTCGTCCCAGGGCTATTTCCTGGCCTATCCGGAGGCGAAGCGGAACCTGCCGGCACTGGCCGCCTTCCGCGACTGGCTGCTTTGCCAGATCGCCCCCGAATGATTTGAAAAGATGATCATTATCAAGGTGTTAGTGATCGTTATTTCCGCTCGGAGGCCGGGATCGGCATCCGATTTCTTGCTTTTGAGTGTCACTCGCAAAATAAATCGCCTCATCGACCGGGCCGGCCACCGTGGCCGCCGGGGGCATCTGTTTAGTGATGGGGAATTTGATGGGTATGATCCGGCAGTCCCTGCTGCGGGGCGTGGCTTTCGGCGCCTTGGCAGCCGGTACCTTCGGCCTTCCGGCGCTGGCGCAGGAAGCGGCGCCGATCCAGCTCGACCAGGTTACGGTCGAGGGCGAGGCGGATCCAAAGCCCGTCAAGGCCGAGACCACCGACCGGGAAACGCTGGAAGAGCGCCAGGTCGAGAATTTCGAAGACTTCTCCCGCCGCGTCGATGCCGGCGTCAATGTCGACCGCGGCACCCGCAGCATCAATATCCGCGGCCTCGGCGAAGACCGGGTCCTGACCACCATCGACGGCATCCGCCTGCCCTGGCTGAACGATCCCGTGCGCTCCTATCGCGGCGGCCTGTCCAGCGTCAGCTTCGATTCGCTGTCGACCATCGACATCTTCAAGGGGGCGGATTCCAGCACCCTCGGCTCGGGCGCCCTCGGCGGCGCCGTGGTCCTGCGCACGCTGCAACCCGAAGACCTGCTGGCCGGGGACAAGAATTTCGGCGGCCTGCTGAAGGAAACCTATACCAGCGACGACGAGAGCTGGCGCACGACCGCCGCCGTGGCGGCGCGGCTGGGCGATACGCTGGTGCTGGCCCAGGGCGGCTATCGCTTCGGCCACGAGCTGGAAAACCAGGGCAATGTCGATGTCCTGGGCGCGACCCGGACGGTCGCCGATCCGTCCGACCGTGAGGAAGGCAACGGCCTGATCACCATCCACCATTATCTGGCGGAAGGGCATCGCCTGGGCTTCACCGGCGAATATTACAACGACGAGAACGAGATCGACACGCTGTCGGCGCAAGGGACGACCGCGACCTTCGCGGCCGGCGCCAATACGGTGACCGAAATCAACAACCGCAAGCGCGCCTCGGTCGACTACACCTTCTCGGCGCCGTCCGCGGACAGCCTGGTGCAGCAGGCCCGCGTCATCCTCTACTGGCAGGATACGACCCGGGAAAACAACCAGGACGCCCGCCGCCGCACCCCCGCCGTCGCCGGCCAGTCGGGCCTCTTCGTCCGCGAATACAAGACCGAGGAAGAGACCTATGGCGCCAACGGCGATGCGACCCTGGCGTTCACGGCCGGCGGCCTCGGCCACCGGCTGACCCTGGGCGCCGATTTCGCCGCCACGCGTTCCGAGCAGTTCGCCGGCGGCGCCGACGACTGCACCCGCACCGGCGTTACCACCGGCACCTGCGCCAGCCTGAAGGTCAACCAGGCCGATATTCCCGAAGCCGAGGGCCGCGATTTCGCCGCCTTCGTGCAGGACGACATCAGCCTGCTGGACGGCACCCTGACCGTCACCCCGGGCCTGCGCTTCGACTGGTTCGAGCGCGAACCGCAGGACAGCGCCGCCTTCCGCAACAACGCCGGTTCGGCCGTGACCGGGCTGCCCGCCTCGTCCGACGGTTCCCGCGTGTCGCCGAAACTGCTGCTGACCTGGACCCCGGACAAGGATGTCTCGCTTTACGCTCAATGGGCACAGGCTTACCGCGCGCCGTCGGTCGGCGAACTCTATACCGTGTTCCGCGGCAGCGCCGGCCCGTCCGCCTACATGGTGGTCGGCAACCCGGACCTGAAGCCCGAGACCAGCAATTCCTATGAAGTCGGCGCCAAGCTCGGCGACGACAAGCTGGGCGGGCGCATCGCCTTCTTCAACAGCTATTACCGCAACTTCATCGAAGCGGTGAACCTGACCCCCGCCCCCGCCGGTTACCTGTTCTATCAACAGAACCAGAACCTCTCGCGGGTGCAGATCTACGGCGTCGAGCTGAGCACCCAATGGGCCTTCGCCGAAGGCTGGCGGAGCTGGGGCTCGCTCTCCGTCGCCACCGGCAAGAACACCGAGACCGATGCCTATCTGAACTCGGTGCCGCCGCTGCGCGCCCTCGTCGGCCTCGGCTATTCGGCCGACAGCTGGGGCGCCGATGCGGTGGTCAATGCCGCCGCCACCCGCGACGATACCGCGCTGGCGTCGGACGTCCGGGTGCCGTCCTACACCACCCTGGACCTGACCGCCTATTGGGAACCGTCCTTCGTGCCGGGTGTCCGGATCGACGGCGGCATCTTCAACGTCTTCGATACGACCTATTGGAATGCGCTGAACGTGCCCGACGCCACCTCGGCCACCGCCGCGCCGGCCCAGGCGACCATCGACCGGGTTTCGGAGCCCGGCCGGAACTTCCGGGTCAGCGCGACCTACCGCTTCTGATCCCGCCGCCCCGGCCTTCGGGCCGGGGCGGTTCCCAATGCCCGCTCCCGCCGCTACAATCGCCCGAAATGGCGAAGAGAACGGGATGATACCGCAGCCGGACCAAAAGCTCCTGGCCTGGATCGGCTTCCCCGCCCCGCCCTATCGGCTGCGCGGGGCATCGCCGCTGCGGCGGGCGGCCGGATATCTGGCCGCCGGCGTGCTGGCAAGCGCCGGGGCCGCCCTTCTCGTCGCCTATTTCTTCTTCACCCCGGCGGGGCGCGGCCTGCTGATCGACAGCGCCCTGGCCCTCGGCCTGGGGCAGCCGGTGCCCGGCGCCGTCGTCAGCCTCGATCCCTGCAGCTATGACGCCAGCCCCGCGGGCAGCAAGACCCCGGGCGAATGGGAATGCCCCGTCACCATCGAGATCGAAGGCCGCACCCATCGCTATGCGCTCGAAACCGTCAGCGAGCCCAGTAATCCGCAGCCCCGGGGCGCCGGCCTCCTGTTCGGCCGGCCTGGGGTCTATTGGTCGTTCGGCCTGCTGGCGGCCCGCTGGTTCAATGCCCTTCTCCTCGTGGTCATCGGCGGCGGCCTGATCGGGCTCGGCCTCACCTTTCTCGGCCTTGCGGGCGCGTCCCGGCGCGACCGCCGCCTCGCCCGGGGACAGGTGCGCAGCGCCGACCTGCTGACCTGGCAGGGCCGCCCCTGGTTCGCCTTCATCGACGATGCCGGCAATCGCCGCTTCCAACACGCGGACCACGCGCTTTCGCCCCTGGTCCTCGACGGCGTGCGCACCACCGGGGCCGCCCTGGTCCGGGGCCGTCACGCAGTGCTGCTCGACCGGAGCCTCGCCCCCCTCGCCCTCGGCCGGGCGCCATCGGCGGCCCTGCTTGAACGGATCACGGCGGTGCAGGAGAAGGCCCGCTACCGCCACCGCCTGCCGCCCCAGCCGGGGGAACCGGCGGATCTGAAGGCCCGGATCGAAGCGGTGGAAAATGCGCTCGGCGAGGCGCCGGACCCGGAAGCCCTGCACCGCCTCTATGACGCCGCCTGGCGCCTGGTCTGGGACAGCGACGATGCGGAGGTCGCGACCCGGGCCCTCAAGGCCCGCGACGCCATTGCGCTGAAGCTCGGCCCGGCCGCCGCCTTTGCCGCCCTCGACCGCAGCCGGACGGCCCATGCCGCCCCGGCTGCGGGATCATGATCAGCGCCGCTTGCCCTTGCCGGACGCGGCGCTGACCTTCAGGTCTTCGAGGTCGACGACGAAGATCTCGCCGTCCTCGGTCGTCATATAGAGACGGCCGCCGTCGGCGCTCCAGGCCAGGCCGGTGGGCAGGCCGCCGCCGACCTCCTTCAGCAGCACCTGGCCCTCGACCATGAAGCGGCCCATCTCGATGCGGCCGTCCTCGAAGCAAGCGGCGACCACCGGCAGCTTGGGGTGGGCGGCGACATGAGTCGCCAGGAATTCCTCGGACGCGCCGAACTGATGCGGCGGCCGGCCCATGGGCCCCTTGCCGATGAAATCCCACGAGGTCACATAGGGGCTGCCGGCGCAGGCCATCCAGCGTTCGTCCGCCGACCAGGCGAAGCTCTTCACCTTGGCGGCATAGCCGGACATGCGCATGTCGACGCCGTCGTCGATGCGCCAGCCGTGCAATTCCTTGTCCTGGGTGCCGGTGACGACGAAGCGGCCGTCCGGGCTCCAGGTCAGGCTGACGTGGCTGCCCTTCCACGGCAGCGCCTTGGGCGTGCCGGCGAGACCGGCCGCATACCACAGGGTGACCCCGCCGTAATGGGCCGCCGCCACCCGCTTGCCCTTCGGATTGAAGGCAAGCGCGGTGATGGTGGTCGCGACCGGCGGCGCCTCGCCCTGAAGCGTGCCGGCGGCATCGAACAGGCGCAGCACCTTGCCGCTGGCGACGGCGATCAGGCCGCCGGCGGCCGTGGCCGCGACCGCGCCGACCCAGGCCTTGCCCGCGGGCAGCAATTCGGTCAGGGCGCCGCCGGGCCCGAGCAGCACGGCACGGCCATCGTCGCCGCCGCTGACGAAGCCGCCCTTGGGCCCGGCCGCCAGCGCCTGGGAAACGCCGTCATGGACCTCGACCGCGCTCAATTCCGCCGGCGCCAGGGCGGAACCGGCGGCGATGCGGCCATCGTCCAGCGCCACCGCCAGCGTATCGCTCGCGCCGAGGGCCAGGGCGACGATGCCGGCCGCCTGGGGGAAACAGTCGACCCGGCTGGCGGGCAGGCGGTCGGCGTAGATTTCGTCTTCGAAGGTTCCGAATTCAGGCGGCACGGCAGGCCTCGAACCCGGCCTTCAGCGCCGGCACATCCAGGTTGCGGCCGATGAAGACGATGCGCGAGATGCGCGGATCGTCCGCCGCCCAGGGCCGGCGATAATCGCCGTCCATCAGCATGTGCACGCCCTGGAAGACGAATTGGTCGTCCTGGTTGACGAAGGAGAGGATGCCCTTCGAGCGCAGTATATCCGCGCCCTTGCTTTGCAGGATGGAGGAGATCCAGCGGTTGAACTTGTTCTCGTCGAGGGGCTCGACCGCGGTCAGCGAGATCGAGGCGATGTCGTCGTTGTGGCTGTGGACATGGCCCTCGCGCAGGAACTGCGGCTCGAAGGCGAGGATGCGGTCGAGATCGAAGGCGCCGCGGTCCAGCACCTTGTCGAGATCGATGACGCTGTTCCTGGTGCGGTGGATTTCCGCCGAGGTATTGACGGCGCGGATCAGCCCCTCGATCCGGTCGAGGTCTTCGGCCGTGGCGAGATCGGTCTTGTTCAGGAGGATGACGTCGGCAAAGGCGATCTGCTCGCGCGCTTCCTTGGAATCGGCGAGGCGGGCCTCGATGTTGCGGGCATCGACCACGGTCACCACCGCGTCGAGCTTCGCCTTCGCCTGCACGTCCTCGTCGACGAAGAAGGTCTGGGCCACCGGGGCGGGATCGGCCAGGCCCGTGGTCTCGATCAGGATGGCGTCGAACCGGCCCTTGCGGCGCATCAGCCCGGTCAGGATGCGGATCAGGTCGCCGCGCACGGTGCAGCAGATGCAGCCGTTGTTCATTTCGAACACTTCCTCGTCGGTTTCCACCACGAGGTCGTTGTCGATGCCGATCTCCCCGAACTCATTCACCACCACGGCATAACGCTTGCCGTGCTGCTCGGTCAGGATACGGTTCAGAAGCGTCGTCTTGCCGGCGCCGAGATAGCCGGTCAACACGGTCACGGGGACCCGGTCCATGGGTACTCACTCCATCGTCATGCCGCCCGCGGTCAGGCGCCCAGCGCCTCCGCCAGGGCGGCGAGATTATGCTCGAACATGGCAATATAGGTGGAGGCCGGCCCCGTTGCACCAGAGAGTGCGTCGGAATAAAGCGTGCCGCCGATGCGCGCCCCGGTTTCCTTGGCGATCTGCTCGATCAGGCGGGGGTCGGTGATATTCTCGAGGAAGACCGCCGGCGCCTTCTCCTGCTTGATCTGGCGGATCAGCTGGGCGACGCCCTTGGCCGAGGCTTCCGATTCGGTGGAGACGCCCTGGGGCGCCAGCACGGTCAGGCCATAGGCGGCGGCGAAATAGCCGAAGGCATCATGGCTGGTGATGATCTTGCGCCGTTCCGCCGGCAGCGCCCCGATCGCCGCCTTCACCCTCGCGTCGAGGGCGGCCAGCTTGGCCTTATAGGCGGCGGCATTGGCGGCATAGGCGTCGCGGTCCGCGGGATCGGCGGCCTCGAGCGCAGCCGCGATCGTATCGACATAGGCAAGGACATTGCCGATATCCTGCCAGGCATGGGGATCGACATTGCCGTGGTCGTGGTCGTGATCGCCATGATCGTCATGGCCGGCGTGTTCCTCGTGGCCCTCGTCCTCCCCGGCCATTTCGCGCGGGGTGATGCCCTTGCTGGCGACGACGACGGGGCCCTTGTAGCCCGACGCCTCGGTCAGGCGCTCGATCCAGCCCTCGAAGCCGAGGCCGTTGACGATGACGAGATCGGCCCCGGCCACCGCCTTGGCATCCGCCGGGCTGGGCTGGAAGACATGGGCATCGCCGTCGGGCCCGACCAGGGTGGTGAGCGCGATCCGGTCGCCGCCGACATTGGCGACGATATCGCCGAGGATCGAGAAAGAGGCGACGACCTTGAGCGGCTGATCGCCGAGCGCCGGGGTGGCGGTCAGCAGGCCGAGGGCGATCAGGGCATGGGACAGCTTCATGGCATCAAGCCTCCAGATGACGGCGGGGAATGAACCGGTGGACGATGCCGCCGACCGGCCCGGCGATGATCGAGACGGCGTAGAAGACGCCGGCGGTGATCACGATGGCGGGGCCCGACGGCAGGTCGGTATGATAGGAAACCAGCAGGCCGAGCCAGCCCGACAGCATGGCGATGACGATGGCGACCGCCGACATGCTCCACACCTGGCCGGCCCAGAAGCGGCTGGCGGCGGCGGGCAGCATCATCAGGCCGACCGCCATCAAGGTGCCGAGCGCCTGGAACCCGGCCACCAGATTGACCACGACGAGGACCAGAAACAGCACGTGATAGACCGAGCCCCCGCCCCCGACGGCGCGGAGGAAGCCCGGATCGAAACATTCGACGATCAGGGGCCGGTAGATCACCGCCAGCACGGCAAGGCTGAGGGTCGCGATGGCGGCGACGGTCAGCAGCGAGGCATCGTCGACCGCAAGGATGGTGCCGAACAGGACATGCAGCAGATCGACGTTTGAGCCCCTGGTCGAGACGATGAGCACGCCGAGGCTGAGCGAAATCAGGTAGAAGCCGGCGAAACTGGCATCTTCCCGCAGCGCCGTCATCCGCGTGACCAGGCCCGACAGCAGCGCGACCGAAAGCCCGGCGATCAGCCCGCCCAGCCCCATGGCCCAGATGTTCAGCCCGGCGATCAGGAAGCCGATGGCGGCGCCGGGCAGCACGGCATGGCTCATGGCATCGCCGATCAGGCTCATCCGCCGCAGCATCAGGAGAACGCCGACCGGGCCGCAGCCGAGCGCCAGCGCAAAGCAGGCGACCAGGGCCCGCCGCATGAAGGTGAATTCGGCAAAGGGCTCGAACAGCAGGGACCAGAGATCCATCGTCCCGCCCTCAAGCCCGCCGGCGGACGGGTTCGCAGACCGCCGCGTCCTCGTTCCAGCCCTCCGACATGCGCCGCGCGGTCAGCAGGTGTTCCGCGGTCAGGCATTCGGGGGTCGGGCCGCAGGCGATCAATTCCCGCGCCAGCAGCAAAGTGTCGGGGAAATGATGGCGCACCTGCTCCATGTCGTGCAGCACGGCAACCACGGTCCGTTTCTCGCCGTGCCAGCGCGCGACGAGGTCGAGAAGATCGGCCGTGGTCCGCGCGTCGATGGCATTGAAGGGCTCGTCCAGCAGGATGACGCTGGCATCCTGGAGCAGCAGCCGGGCAAACAGCACGCGCTGGAACTGCCCGACCGAGAGCGAGCCGATCGGGCGCCGCTCGAAGCCCTCGAGCCCGACCGCCGACAGGGCTTCGGCAATGCCGCGGCGCATGGCCCCGGTCAGCCGGCCGAGAATGCCCGCCCGGCACCAATGGCCGAGCGCGACCGTATCGGCGACGGTAATGGGGAAACTGCGGTCGATCTCCGCCTGCTGGGGCAGATAGGCGATGTCGGCGCGCCTCAGCCCGCCGGTCGAGACCCGCCCCTCGGCCGGTTTCAGCAGGCCGACGATGGCCTTGATCAAGGTCGACTTGCCCGCCCCGTTCGGCCCGACCACCGCGGTCATCGAACCCGGCGCCAGCCGGCAGGAGACATGATGCACCGCCGGGTGGCGGTCATAGGCGACGGTCAGGTCCTCGACCAGGATGGCGTCATGCCGGCTCATGACGCCAATGCCCAGAACACGGCCAGCCACAGCAATGCCGACAGGCCGGCGACGACCGCAAGGCGCGACAGGGCGCCCTGGGTAAGCACGGTCGGCGGAATATCGGGCATGGCACTCTCCCTCGAACAAGGATGTTATAACATAACACTTATCACAAAGGTCAAGGCCGCGCGGTGAGGCCGATCACAGGGAATAGCGATCACCCCGCTTGCGCCGCCGCCGGCAGCGCCGTAAACCTCAACCATAGATGAGGTTCATATGGCCGAAGAGTACAGCCGCATGACATTGACGGTGGGCGAGGTGGCGAAGCGCAGCGGCGTCGCCGTTTCCACCCTGCATTTCTACGAAGCCAAGGGCCTGATCGAAGGCTGGCGCAGCGACGGCAACCAGCGGCGCTATCACCGCGCCATCCTGCGCCGGGTGGCGATCATCCGCGTCGCCCAGCGCGCCGGGATTCCGCTGGCCGCGATCCGGGAAGCCCTGGCCGGCCTGCCCCTGGACCATGCCCCGACCGCCGAGGACTGGCGTCGCTTCACCGCCGCCTGGACCGGCATGCTGGAAGAGCGGATCACCAGCCTGACCCAATTACGCGACCAATTGAGCCTGTGCATCGGCTGTGGTTGCCTGTCCCTGACCGATTGCCCCTTGCGCAACCCGGACGACACCCTGGCGGCGGACGGCCCCGGCCCCCGCTGCCTGAGCCCCGGGGGCGATCGCAAAAAGCGCCCTTGACCTCAACCATGCTTGAGGTTCTATCAATACGGTCGGTTCAGATTCCCGTTTCGCGGAGTACCGACATGAAAGCCACCGCCCCGCCCCCGACAGCAGCAATCCAGGCGACCGCAGTCCCGCGGCCCCCGGCCGGCACCCTGCCCCTGTCTCCCCTCGCCCGCCTGGCCCGGATCCTGGCCGGGGCGCAGCCGTGAGCGGCAAAGAGGCGTCCCGCGACCCGGCGCTGAAAAGGAGAACGCCCCGGCGGGGGGCCGCCGGGGCGTTCGGATAGGCCAGGTCAGACCGGTCAGGTCAGGCGGCCTGCCAACCGAGCACGGCCTTGATCTCAAGGAAATCGTGCAGGCCGAATTCGCCCCATTCGCGGCCGTTGCCCGATTGCTTGAAGCCACCGAAGGGCGCGCCGAAATCGGGGCCGGCGCCGTTCAGGTGGACATTGCCGGTACGCAGCCGCGCCGCGACCTTGCGGGCGTGCTCGATATCGCCGGACTGAACATAGCCGGACAGGCCATAGACCGTGTCGTTGGCCATGCGGACGGCATCATCCTCGCTGTCATAGGGCAGGATCGCGAGGACCGGGCCGAAGATTTCCTCGCGCGCGATGGTCATTTCGTTGGTGACATTGCCGAACACCGTGGGACGGACGAAATAGCCCTTGTTCAGCCCTTCCGGCAGGCCGGTGCCGCCGGTGACCAGCGTCGCCCCTTCCTCGATGCCCTTGGCGATCAAGGCCTGGATCTTGTTGAACTGCACGTCCGAGACCACGGGGCCCATGGTCACGCCCTCGTCGAAGGGATTGCCGACCTTGATCTTCTCGGCCACCGCCTTGGCGATCGCCAGGGCATCGTCCTGCATTTCGCGCGGGACGAACATGCGGCTCGGCGCGTTGCACGACTGGCCGGAATTGTTCATGAGGCCGCGGACGCCGCCGGTCACCGCCGTCTTCAGGTCCGCATCGCGCAGGATGATGTTGGCGGATTTGCCGCCCAGTTCCTGGGCCACGCGCTTCACCGTGTCGGCCGCCGCCTTGGCCACGGCGACACCGGCGCGGGTCGAGCCGGTGAAGGACACCATGTCGACGTCCGGATGCGACGACAGCGCCTGGCCGACGCCCGGCCCGTCGCCGTTCACGAGGTTGAACACGCCCTTGGGCACGCCCGCCTCATGCAGCACTTCGGCGAAGATCATGGCATTGACCGGGGCGATTTCCGACGGCTTCAGCACGATGGTGCAGCCGGCGGCCAGTGCCGGCGCCACCTTGCAGACGATCTGGTTGATCGGCCAGTTCCAGGGCGTGATGAAGGCGCAGACGCCGACCGGTTCCTTGGAGATCGCGGTGGTGCCGCGCACTTCCTGGAACGGGAAATCCTTCAGGATCTCGATCATCTTGGCCAGATGGGCGACGCCGGTCGCCGCCTGGGCCGCCTTGGACAGGAAGGCCGGGGCGCCCATCTCGGTCGAGATCGCCTCGACGAAATCGGCATAGCGGGCCTGATAGGCGGTGAGAATGCGCTGGAGGAGGTCGATCCTCTCTTCCCGCGTGGTCTGCGAATAGCTGTCGAAGGCCGCCTTGGCCGCCTTCACCGCCTTGTCCGCGTCGGCGGCGCCGCCGATCGAAATGCGGGCGAAGGCATCCTCGGTCGCGGGGTTGATGACGTCGAGGCTGCGCGGCTCGACCGGGTCGACCCAGGTGCCGTCGATGTAGAAACGCAGATACTCTCTCATGTGCCTCCTCCTGTCCCGTATGCACGGGGGCCGATTTTTTCGGGCGCTTGTTGGCGGCGAAGACGTTAGGGCCAATTCCGGCCGAGGTCGAGGCACTTCACGCCGGAACGGCCACCACACCATTTCGGCGCGAATTCCCTGACAATTTGTCGACGCACCCCTTGACGCTGGCGCCGGGCTGTTCCACGCAATGGACAAAGCACAAGTCAGGCCATCGAGGGGAGAGAGCCGATGTCCCGGGTCGCCAGCATGATTGTCCTGTCCGTCTGCGTCGGCGCGGCGGTCAGCGGCTGTTCGAGCGTCAAGGACCGCCTGTCCAAGCGCAGCCTGTTCCCCGACGTCTATGCCGGCGGCGCAGCCCCCCCGGCCGCCGCGGCACCGGCCCCTGCTGCGCCGGTCCCCGCGCCGGTCCCCGCCCCGATCATCGAGTCGAGCCCCCCCAGCGCCGCCCCCGCCCCCAGTGCCCCGGCCGCGAGCACCGCGCCCCCGGCCGATCCCGCGGCGGGTGCGGCAGTGATCTACGACGCCACCACCGGCCAGGGCGGCGCCCCGGCCCCGGCGCCGGCCTCCGCGGCGGCACCGGCCGCAGGCGGCGATCCCGCCGCCGGTGCCACCGTGATCTATGACGGCGGCCAGCACACCGAACCCGCCGGATCGGCCGCGCCCGTGCCCGAAGTGGCGGCCCCGGCCCCCGGCCCCCTGTTCCTGGAGCCGCCGAAGCCCGTCGCCGCCCCGGTGCCCGAGGTGACGCCCGCCCCGCTCGAAGCCGCGGCGCCGGTGGCGGAGCCGCCGGCCCCGGCCGCCCCCGAAACCACGACGACAGCCGAGCCGGCGATCGCCGAACCCGCCGCTGCCGCCGGCGCGCTTCCGGCCCAGAGCATCCGGACGATCACGCCCGAAGGCGGCGCCCCGGCCGCCGCCGATGCCCCGGCCGCGGCAAGCGCAACCAACGCCCAGCCCGCCCGCTCGGTCCGGACGATCACGCCGGAGTGAGGCGGCGGGCGTCAGCCTGCAACGTCGGTTAAAGGCATTGCGTCAGCTGAAGAGATGGGCCTTCGCCTCGGGGTTGTCCCGGCGCCAGATCACATTGTCGATGAAATAGTGGTGGATGTTGATGAACACCCAGAAGACGAAAAGGAACAGGCTGCTGCCGAAGACGGCCCGGTCATAGGGCACGACCATGTCGAGCAGCAGGGGGAAGAGCCAGAATCCCATGGCCCCGAGCAGGAGGCCGACGATGCCGAAGGCGGCCAGCCGGCTGAACCGGCTTTCCTGCGGCCCGGCCGGCACCGTGGCACTCGCCCGGTTCGCTTCGAAACGCCAGACCACGGTCAGGTATTGCAGTGAATGCAGCACCGGCGCGATGAAGACGAACAAGGGGTCGATCTGGACGAAAGCCATCCAGGCATAAAGCGCCACGAGATAGCCGATCAGGCCGTTCAGCGCGAACCGGCGGCCGTCGCGCCAATAGTCCAGCGCCAGCCGGGCCACCATCCAAAGCGAGGTTGCGGCAAAAATGCCCGCGACCGCATACAACACCCCATCGTCGAACGGGATGTCGCCGTATTCGATGTCCCACAGGCGGCGCGAGACCATGTCCCGGTTGCTTTGCACCCAGGTGTAGATCCAGCAGGCATAGCCATTGGCCAGCATGGCGAGGCGGGTCGCCGGGGCGTAGAACCGCTTGCTCTTGGCGCCATCGACCATGGCGATGCCGAAGCCCTGCTTGACATAGTGCCAGCCGACCACGAAGCCCATGAAATTGAGCGCATAGCCAAGGAATGCCACGGATTTGAACAGGATCGCGCCGCCAAGGAAGGCGAAGAGCACGGCCGGCACCACGATCCCGGCAAAGGCATAGCGCAGGCGCATGCGGCCCGACAGGCCGGGGCCGCGCAGGCGCTCGCCGAACCCGCGATAGAAGATCTGATAGGAATGGGCAAAGTGCGGGTGATTGATGAAATTGGCGATGACCATCATGGTCACGGCCACCGCGGGCACCGCATCACGCCCCGGCAGCAGCAGCGCCATGGCGGCCATCAGCGCGAACCCGCCGCCGCCCAGGCAGAGAAAATCCGCGACCGGACCGAAAAGATGGTTCTTCCGGCCCCGGTCAGGGCCCGGGACGGCAACGGCCGCAGCGGAAAGGTGGATATCGGTCATCGCGGATCACCTCTCCAGCCGGCGGCGCCAAGCGCAGCGCCCGTCCGCTATGGGGACAGGGCCTGGGCGAAACGCGTGAAATAGGCCCCGAGATCGGTGCCGATAAGGTAAAGCACCCCCACGGCGGCGATCGAAATGAGGCCGGCAATGAAGGCATATTCGAGAGCGGTGACACCGCGCTCCGCCGTTGCCGGCTTGCAGGAGACTGCCCGCGCGGCAATACCCCGCCGGATGGTGCTGAGAAGATCGAGCATTCTATCCGCCACCACCGGTATGACAGTCCCCGGTGCCGCAAGACGCCACCGGGAACCGTATGTGCGGGACGGTCTTCCCGCCCTTACGAGTTAACCGCCGGTCGGCCCCGGCGCCGGCGCCGGGGTCGAGCCGCCGCCCAGCTTGCCCGACACGGTGTTGAAGGTGGCGTTCAGACCACCGCCGACCAGGGTCATGGCGCCGATGGCGGCGACGGCGATCAGGGCGGCGATCAGGGCGTATTCGATGGCAGTGGCGCCACGTTCGGTCTTACGCAGGGAAGCGATCATCTTGCGCAGCATTTCTGTTCTCCTGAACAGGGATCGCCTTCATGGCCGATCCCGGCGAAACGTTTACTTGCCTCAGCGGCACGGGTGCGGCCTGCCCCCGCGTCTGAGATGATTATGGCCTGCAATTCTTAACGACGGGTTGCCGACGGCGACGGAGTCGAAAAAATCAGATAGGACGCCGCAAGCTCCGCCGGCAGCTCGACACGGGACAGAAAACCGGGCACGCGCCCCTGTTCGAGGCGGGCGCCCAATGTTTCCGGCCGTGCCGATCGCAGCCCAGGCCCCCTCGAACATAGCACAACCAGGGCAACCTGGCGCTTCTCCAGAAGGGAGCGGGCGGCCGCATCGTCGGTCGCGGCGAAGACGCCCGCGGTATCCGCCATCGCCCCGATCCCGCGATGATAGGGACCGCCGACGAATCGGAAGGCGGTCTCCACCGCCAGCCGGGGCGTCAGGTTGATATTGTCGGTCAGGACGATCGGATCGTCGGCGGCCGCCGGCCCGGGGCGCAAGCCCTGAAGAAAGGCCGCGAGCGGCGCCACCGGACAGTCCGCCGCCGACTCGGGCGCCTCGTCCTGCAACGCCGTGCCGAACACCGGCGCCAGCACGGTCAGGGCCAGGGCCGTCAGCACCAGCGCAGCCCCCCGTGCCGGTGCCGACAGGGCGCGGACCGCCCGGGCGACGAGCACGAAAGCCCCCGCCCCGCCGACGGCCGCGACGCCGGCGAATTCGACGACGAAGCGGAGAGCCCAGATCGCGGCGGCAACCGTGGCCGCCAGCGTCAGCAGCGCCACGACCAGGGCGCGCGCCTCGCCCCCGCGCCCGGCCCGGGCCAGCGCCAGGGGCACGACGGCCAGGGCGAACAGGGCGCCGCCGAGGTCGGTCAGCACATCCGCGATCCCGCCGGCCCGCCAGAAGGCGATCGGCTGCATTTCCCGGATCTGGCCGAGCACCTGGACCATCAGCGGATCGTCGATCGCCAGCGAGGCGCGGTAGAAGCCGGGGAAAGCCAGCGCCAGCCCGGCCACCGCGAGCGCGGAGAGGCCGGCGCCGGCCAGCAACCGCCGCCGCCAGCCGCCCTGGCCGAGGACCAGCACCCCGCCGAAGACGAAGGCAAGGCCGAGCCCGAGGGCCAGGGCGACGATCGACACCCGGTCCGATTCGGGGCGCAGCCATTGCCCGGGGGCGACATCGACCGCCAGCGCCAGCAGGATCGCCCCGGCAAAGCCGAGCGCGGCGCGCAGGCCCTGCGCCGCCATCCCGCGCCCACCCGCAGCGTCGGTGACATAAAGCAAGCCCAGCGCCGCCATGGCCGGCATGAAGACCAGCAGCGCCTCGGGCCCGACCCAATAGGCAAGGCCGGCAAAGCCCCCGGCCCAGGCCGCCATCGCCCGCGCCCCGGGATCCCGCGCCGCGCGCAGCAACGCCCCGAGGGACAGCAGGCACAGAAGCTGTATCAGCACATGGTGATCGGCCCGCCCCACCGCGCCATAGGACAGCGCCAGGGGCTGCGCCAGCAGCATCACCCCGGCGGCCCAGGCCACGTCCCGCGGCCACAGCGCCCGCGCCGCCCAGACCGCCGCCAGGCACGACAAGGCATGGAGCACGGGGCAGACGAGCATGGCCGACCACCACAGCGCCGCCCCCGCCCCGGCCCCGAGCACGACGGCCAGGGCCGCCGGTGCCATGATCAGCAAGTCCAGGGGCCGGGTCCAATGCAGGGGCATGCCTTCCGGCGCGCCCAGGCGCTGGATCGTATTGTCGTACCAGCCGCCCCCCGACCACAATTGCCACACCCGCAGCAGGCGGGTGTAACTGTCGGTGTCGAGCAGGGTCCGGGTCGTCAGGGGGCCGTCCGGCAGCAGGCCCAGGCGCAGGTGGACGACCAGCGCCACCAGCATGAGGCCGAAGGGCAGAAGGCGGCTGATCGGGGAATCACGCATCGGGGAACCGGCAACCAGGACAGGGAAGGGTCGCCCGGCCTCGACCGTCCGTGCTAGACCGGGGCAAGGGCGCAAGGCGCCATAGCAACACGACCATGGTTAACAGATGTCCCTTCCCCAGGCGATCGTGATCGGTGGCGGCCCGGCCGGGCTGATGGCGGCGGAAAGCCTGCTCGATGCCGGGATCGCGGTCACGCTTTACGATGCCATGCCGTCGCTCGGGCGGAAATTCCTGATGGCCGGCAAAAGCGGGCTGAACCTGACCCATGCCGAGCCGGCCGAGGCCCTGCTCGCCCGCTATGGCGCCGCCCGCCCGCGGCTGGAAGCCGCGATCCGGGCGTTCGATAGCGCGGCGATCCGGGATTTCGCCCTCGGCCTCGGGATCGAAACCTTCGTCGGCTCGTCGGGCCGGGTGTTTCCGACCGGCTTCAAGGCCGCCCCCCTGCTGCGCGCCTGGCTGCACCGGCTGCGCGGCAAGGGCCTGCGCATCATGGTCCGCCACCGCTTCACCGGCTTCGACGGGGACGGGCTTCGCTTCGAGACGCCGGCGGGCCCGGTCACCGCCGGCCCGGCCGATGCCCTGGTGCTGGCGCTCGGCGGGGCGAGCTGGCCGGCGCTGGGCAGCGACGGCGCCTGGGCCCCCGCCCTCGGGGTGGCGGTAACGCCCTTCGGCCCGGCCAATTGCGGCTTCGACGTCGCCTGGAGCCCGGTCTTCCGGGCAGGTTTCGCCGGCCAGCCGGTGAAGCCGGTCGCCGTGACCCTGGGCACACGACGCCAGCGCGGCGAATTCGTCGTCACCGAAACCGGGATCGAGGGCGGCGCTATCTACCCCCTGGCCGCGGACGCGGCGGCCCGGCTGGCGGCGGGGGAAACGGTCGATTTCATCCTCGACCTCCTGCCCGGGCAGGACGAGACGGCAGTCGCCGCCGCCCTGGCGAAACCCCAGGGGCGGCAATCGCTGAGCAATCACTTGCGCCGGCAATTGGGCCTCGAAGGGGTGCGCGCCGGCCTGCTGCGCGAGGGGGCGACGGCGGCCGACCTTGCCGGCCCGGCAGCCATCGCCCGCCGGCTGAAGGCCCTGCCCCTGCGCCTCCAGGCCGCGCGGCCGCTGGCGGAGGCGATCTCGACCACCGGGGGGGTCGCCCTCGAGGCGCTGGACGGCGATTGGATGCTGAAGGCGCGGCCGGGTGTCTTCTGCGCGGGCGAAATGATCGACTGGGATGCGCCGACCGGCGGCTATCTGCTGACCGCCTGCCTGGCGCTCGGGCGGGCGGCGGGAACGGCCGCCGCCCGCCGGATCACCGGCTGAGGCCGCCCCTCACCCCGGCCCTCTCCCCAGAGGGGCGAGGGAGTCGATGCCGTGCGTGGGCGGGCCCCCTCGCCCCTTTGGGGAGAGGGTTGGGGTGAGGGGCGGCGGCCTGCCCTAAATTACTTGCCGTTGCCGTGGCGGGTCTTGATCCAGCGGACCGAGCCCGACTTCGAGCGCATGACGATGGTTTCGGTCAGAATGCCCTGGGGCGTGATCTTCACGCCCTGGAGCAT
Source organism: Zavarzinia compransoris (assembly GCF_003173055.1). Classification (NCBI taxonomy): domain Bacteria; kingdom Pseudomonadati; phylum Pseudomonadota; class Alphaproteobacteria; order Rhodospirillales; family Zavarziniaceae; genus Zavarzinia; species Zavarzinia compransoris. The sequence goes on along the minus strand of NZ_QGLF01000001.1, from coordinate 282,196 downwards.
GGAGCCACTGGTGACGCCGGTGGCGACGAAGATGACGTCGCCCGAGGCGAGATCTTCGAGACCGTACTTGCGGTTGAGGTCGGTGATGCCGGCCTTGAGCGCCCGGCTCTTTTCCTCGTCGTTGCGGAACAGCAGGCGGCCCTGCATCTGGCCGCCGATGGCGCGCAGCGCCGCCGCGGCGAGAACGCCTTCCGGCGCGCCGCCCGAACCGAAATAAATGTCGATGCCAGTGTCCGGCTCGGCGGTGGCGATCACGCCGGCCACGTCGCCGTCCGGGATCAGGTTGATGCGGGCGCCGGAGGCGCGCACCTTGGCGATCAGTTCCGCATGGCGGGGCCGGTCGAGGATGCAAGCGGTGATCTGTTCGACCGGCACGCCCTTGGCCTTGGCCAGGGCCTTCAGGTTTTCGACCGGATCGCGGTCGATATCGACGAGGCCGGCCGGATAGCCGCCGCCGATGGCGATCTTTTCCATGTAGACGTCGGGGGCATGCAGGAAATTGCCCCGCTTCGCCAGGGCGACCACGGCCAGCGCATTCGGCCAGGCCTTGGCGGTCAGGGTCGTGCCTTCCAGGGGATCGAGGGCGATATCGACCGCCGGGCCGCTGCCGGTGCCCACTTCCTCGCCGATATAGAGCATGGGCGCCTCGTCGCGCTCGCCCTCGCCGATCACCACCGTGCCCTTGATGTTCATCTGGTTCAGCGCGGTGCGCATGGCATCGACGGCGGCCTGGTCGGCGGCCTTCTCGTTGCCGCGCCCGGCGAGCTTTGCCGCCGCGATCGCCGCCGCCTCGCCGACGCGGACGAGTTCCAGCACCAGGGCGCGGTCGTCATAGGCGGCAGCGGTCTCTTCGGTCTTGGTCTTCTTGGTGGCCATCGTCACATTCCTTCAAATCCCTTGCCGATCCGCCCCAAGCGGGTCAGGCACGCCTAATTTCTTCGATGCGAATCATGGTCGGGGGCTCCAGGACCGACTCGAGCGCGCCGATGCGCGCCAAAGCCTTGGCCAGGGCCGCCTCCCGCACCTCGTGGGTGACGATCACCACCGGCACCGCCTCGCCCGGGGCGCGCCCGCGCTGCAGGAGGGATTCGATGGAGACCTGCTCGTCCCTGAGGATCGCCGCGATATCCGCAATCACGCCGGGCCGATCTACCACCGAAAGCCGCAGGTAGGAAGCGCCGAAACGCGCCGTCACGGGAATGACTTCGGCCTTGCCGAGGCTGGCCACCGGCACGCCGTAGAGCGGCAGGCGCAGGCCGAGGGCGACGTCGACGATATCGGCCATGACGGCGGAAGCGGTCGGGCCGGCCCCGGCGCCCCGCCCCTCGAACACCATCTGGTCGACGAAATCGCCCTGGACGACGACGCCGTTGAAGACGCCGTCGACATGGGACAGCGCGGTGCCCGCCGGCACCATCACCGGGTGCACGCGGACGTCGAGCCCGCCGTCCGCCGCCTTGGCGATCCCGACCAGCTTGATGCGGAAGCCGAGTTCGCGGGCGAAGGCGATGTCGAGGGCGGAAACGCCCCGGATGCCCTCGACATGGACCGCGCCGAAATCGACCGCGGCACCGAAGGCGAGGCTGGCAAGCAGGGTCAGCTTGTGGGCGGCATCGACGCCGTCGACGTCGAAGCCCGGGTCCGCCTCGGCATAGCCGAGGCGCTGCGCCTCGCCGAGGGCATCGGCGAAGGAGGCCCCGGTCTCGGCCATGCCGGTCAGGATATAGTTGGAGGTGCCGTTCAGGATGCCGAAGACGCCTTCGATCCGGTTGCCGGCCAGCCCTTCGCGCAGTGCCTTGACCACCGGGATGCCGCCCGCCACCGCCGCCTCGAAATTGATCGAGACGCCGGCCGCCTCGGCCCGGCGGGCAAGGTCGAGGCCGTGATGGGCGAGCAGCGCCTTGTTGGCGGTGACCACCGGCTTGCCGAGGTCGAGCGCGGCCTCGACCGCGGGTTTGGCCACGGTTTCGCCGCCGATCAGTTCGACCAGGACATCGACCGAGGGATCGCGCGCCAGCGCGACCGCATCGGCATAGAAGGTCGCCCCGGCCAGCAGGTCGCCGAGGCCCCGGTCCTTGCCCGGGTCGCGGGCGGAAACCGCGGTGATCTCGATCGGCCGGCCGGTGCGCAGGGCCAGCCGGTCGCCATGGGCGGCCAGCAGGCGAACGAGACCGCCGCCGACCGTACCCAGGCCGGCGATACCAAGACGCAGAGGTTTCACGCCACGACCTTTTTCAGAGGCTCCGAACCCTGGGGCCGCGACGGCTCCGCGGTCGCGAGGAAGCGCTTGATGTTGCGGACGGCCTGGCGGATGCGGTGCTCGTTCTCGACCAGGGCGATGCGGACGTGGGTGTCGCCGTATTCGCCGAAGCCGAGGCCCGGCGCCACCGCCACCTTGGCCTCGGTCAGCAGGCGCTTCGAGAATTCGAGGCTGCCGAGATGGGCGAAGGCATCCGGGATCGGCGCCCAGGCGAACATGGTCGCGGGCGGCGACGGCACTTTCCAGCCGGCGTCCAGAAGACCGGGGATCAGCACGTCGCGGCGCGACTTGTAGATCTGGCGGGCTTCCTCGACGCAGTCCTGGGGGCCGTTCAGGGCGGCGGTGGCCGCGACCTGGATCGGCGTGAAGGCGCCGTAGTCGAGATAGGACTTCATGCGCGACAGGGCCTGGATCAGCTTCGGATTGCCGACGGCAAAGCCCATGCGCCAGCCGGGCATGGAATAGGTCTTGGACATCGAAGTGAATTCCACCGCGATATCCTTGGCCCCCGGGACCTGGAGGATCGACGGCGGCGGGCTGTCCGGGTCGAAGTAGATTTCCGAATAGGCGAGGTCGGACAGGATATAGATCCCCTTCGCCCGGCAGAAATCGACGATCGGCCCGTAGAAATCGAGGTCGACCACCTCGGCCGTCGGGTTCGAGGGATAGTTCAGGACGATGGCGGTGGGCATGGGCACCGAATGGCGCGTCGCCCGTTCCAGCACGCCCATGAAATCCTCGCCCTCGCGCACCGGCGGCAGGGAGCGGATGGCGGCACCGGCGATGATGAAGCCGTAGGGATGAATGGGATAGGACGGGTTCGGCACCAGGATGGTGTCACCCGGCGCCGTGATCGCCTGGGCCAGATTGGCCAGCCCTTCCTTCGAGCCGAGGGTCGCGATCACCTCGCGGTCGGGATCGAGATCGACGCCGAAGCGGCGCTGGTAATAGGCCGCCTGGGCCCGGCGCAGCCCCGGAATCCCGCGCGAGACCGAATAGCGGTGCGAGCGCGGGTCGGAAACGGTTTCGACCAGCTTGTCGACGATATGTTTCGGCGTCGGCAGGTCAGGGTTGCCCATGCCGAAGTCGATGATGTCTTCCCCGCGGGCGCGGGCCTTGGCCTTCAGCGAATTGACCTGTTCGAAGACGTAGGGCGGCAACCGCCTAATGCGATGAAATTCGGGATCCATGATCCGACCTGATGTCCCTCGATGGAGGGAAGTGAAGTTGAGATTACGAGTGATTACTCGACGAAGACGACCGCTTCAGGCCCCTTGCCCCGGTTGCGCTGGCTGGCGGCCGCGGCGTCGGCCACCACGGCCTCCACCTTCACCGCCTGCGGGGGCACGCCGGCCGCCATCAGTTCGGCGGCAACGGCATTCGCCCGGTCGATCGACAGCCCGAAAGCCTCGACCTTGTCGCCGGCATCGCCCGTAGCCCGGGCATAGCCGACGATCCGCACCTGCGCCGCACCGGAATGCAGCGACGCGGCCATCTGGCGGATGGCTTCGCGCGCTGCCGGCGAAAGGTCGATCGACCCTGCGGCAAACCCGATCTTTGTGCCACTGCCTGAAGCCGATCCCGCCGCGGCAGCGGCGGTGGTAGCTCGGCCGGCGGCCGGGGCTTCGGCGCGGCGGCCGCTCTCCTCGATGCGGACGCGGGCGCGGGCCGGCTGCGGGCCGCCCAGGGCCGCCTGCATGGCCGGGGTCATGGGCACGCCCGTGACCGGCAGGGCCGGCGCGGTCGAGACTTCGAACTGCGGCATGGCGGTCGGCACGCTTGTCGGGCGGCGGGTCTCGGCCAATTGCTGCTGATAGACATTGCTGACGATGACCCCGCGCGGCGCATCGGCCGGCAGGTCGAGATCGCGCGAACCGCCGGCGACGGTGACCGGCAGCGGCCGCGAATCGACCCGGCCCGGCGCGGCGGCCGGACGGGCGGAGGCCGCCCCGGGGGCGACCGCGGGCGGGACGCCGCCGGCGACGCGAAGCTGCGGCGTGGTCGGGGCCGGCGGGGCATAGCGGCTGCCGGCGCCCGCATCGGCGACCAGCGCCGGGGCGGGCGTGCCCCGGGCGGCGGCGACCGAGGCCGGCGACGGCACCGGCGCACGGCCGGCATCGATCGAGGCGATCACCCGCGGCGTCGGGCCGCCGGCCACCGGGCGCTGCTCCTGCCCGTCGGGCACCGGCAGGGCGGCGACGGCCGCAGGCACGCGCAGCGGGCGCACGGCGCCCCCGCCGGCGGGACGCGGGGCCGCCGGATCGGCGGCTTCGGCCGCCGCGGTCTCGGCGGCGGCGGGACGGGCGACCGGCGGCGGCACGGTCGAGGCAAGGCCGCGGCCGTTGTTGTCCGCCGGGCGGCTGGCATAGGATTCGGCCTCCCGCGACGAGGGCAGCGGCGGCGGCACGGCCACGCCGTCGGCCCGGCGGGCATAGCTGCCGAAGGGGGTCACCCCGCGCTCTTCGGCGACGCGGCGGCGCTCCTCGTTCGGGTCGGTGATCCGGCCGGCCACGGGCGGCAGGCTGCGGGGCGGCGGCGCCGCCGCCTCCTCCCCGCCGCGAAGGGCCTGGCTGGTGTATTGGGCATTCTGGCGGTCACCCACCAGGCTGCCGGTGATCGCGGCGCGTTCCGCCGGATTGACCGTCGGCTTCGGCCGACTCGGCACGGCCGACAGGCTGGGGAAACTTTCCTCGATGGTCGCCGGGCGGCGGACCGCATCGGGATCCGGGGTATCGGACGGGCTATTGCCGCCGGCCGCCGGCGCGGCGGACTGGGCGACCGACGCCGGCCCCGCCGCCAGAACGGCCCCCAGCGCCGCCGAAGCGATGCTGACCGCAACGACCAGGGACGGCAGCATGCGCGCCGACCAATCCTTGCCCCTGGCGACCTTCACGACCATTGCTCGAACCCCGATGAAAATGGGCCCGCGAGGGCCGCATAACTTTTAGACGGACGTCTACTTTAACGCATAACACGGAACACATATACTCCGCGCCACGAGGAAGCCTACGCCCGATCGCACTGCACAGAATAAGGAATGGTTCATGGCCGATCAACACGGCAAAGACCAGCAGCCTATCCCGGACCCGACCATTCTCGCCCGCAACATGGTGGAAGTCGCGAAGCGATGCCGGAAGTTGGTGGCAGAATTCATGGAACGCCAGGACATTGTGAAAAAGAATGTCCAGTTCGATCCCCAGAATCTGGCTTCCGCCTATATGGAGATGACGGCGAAGATCATCGCCAACCCCTCCTATATGATCGAAGCCCAGGTGAAACTCTGGCGCGATTATGCCGCCCTCATGCAATCGGCGACCAAGCGTCTTCTCGGCCAGAAGCCCGACCCGGTGATTCAGCCGGCCAAGGGCGACAAGCGCTTCAAGGACAAGAGCTGGGAAGAGAATCAGGTCTTCGACTTCATCAAGCAGTCCTACCTGCTCGCCGCGCGCTGGATGCAGAACACGGTCCACGACGTCGAGGGGCTGGACCCCAAGACCAAGAAGAAGGTCGAGTTCTACACCCGCCAGTTCGTCGACGCGATCGCGCCCTCGAACTTCGTGCTGACCAACCCGGAAGTGCTGCGCGTCACGATCGAGAGCAACGGCGAGAATCTGGTCCGCGGCCTCGACCACGTGCTTGAGGATCTGGAGCGCGGCAAGGGCCGCCTCGCCATCCGCATGACCGATCCCAATGCCTTCGAGGTCGGCCGCAACATCGCGGTGACGCCCGGCAAGGTGGTGTTCCGCAACGACCTGATGGAGCTCCTGCAGTACGAGCCGGTGACCGAGAAGGTCTTCAAGCGGCCGCTGCTGATCGTGCCGCCGTGGATCAACAAATATTACATCCTCGACCTGAAGCAGCAGAATTCCTTCATCAAGTGGGCGGTCGACAACGGCCTGACCGTCTTCGTCGTCTCCTGGGTCAACCCGGATTCGAAGCTGGCCCAGATCGGCTTCGAAGGCTACATGAACGACGGCGTGCTGGCGGCGCTCGACGCCATCGAGCAGGCGACCGGCGAACATCAGGTCAATGCCATCGGCTATTGCATCGGCGGCACGCTGACGGCGGCGACGCTCGCCTATCTCCAGACCATCGGCGACAAGCGGATCGCCGCGGCGACCTTCTTCGCCGCCCAGGTGGATTTCGCCGAGGCGGGCGAGCTTTCGGTCTTCATCGACGAGGACCAGCTCGAATTCCTCGCCGGCCGCATGTCCGAGAAGGGCTATCTCGAAGGCGGCGACATGGCGACCACCTTCAACATGCTGCGCGCGAACGACCTGATCTGGTCCTTCGTCGTCAACAATTACCTGCTCGGCCGCGATCCCTTCCCCTTCGACCTCCTGTACTGGAACCAGGATGCGACGCGGATGCCGATCGCGATGCACATGTTCTATCTGCGCGAATGCTACCAGAAGAACCTGCTGTCGCAGCCGGGCGGCATCACCCTGAACAATACGCCGATCTACCTGAACAAGGTGAAGGTGCCGCTCTATTTCGTCGCCAGCCGCGACGACCATATCGCCCCTGCCCGCTCGGTGTTCCGGGGCTCGCGCATCTTCAAGACGCCGGTGCGCCTGGTGCTGGCCGGCTCGGGCCATATCGCCGGCATCATCAATCCACCGGAAGCGAAGAAGTACCAGCACTGGACCAACGACGACCTGACCGGCGCCGCCTCCTTCGAGGACTGGCTGTCCAAAGCGACCGAGCATCCGGGCAGCTGGTGGCCGGACTGGCTGGAGTGGATCGGCAAGAAGTCGGGCGCCATGGTGCCGGCGCGGGTGCCGGGCGACGGCAAGCTGCGGGTGCTGGACGACGCTCCCGGCACCTATGTGAAGATCAAGTCGGAATAAGCAAGTCGGAATAAGTGCAAGGGGCCGGCGCGCCGGCCCCTGTGCCCCCCTTCACAGACGCGGGCGGCCCGCAGGGTTAAGGTGCCGCCCGGTCAACCGGGGGAAGGAAACGGAATGAAACGGGCGCTGTTCGCCGCCGCCATCGTGGCCACCGCACTTGCCCTTCCGCCCCGGGCCCATGCGGATGCGATAGCCGACTGCGACCGGCTGGCCGCCGCCCCGGACGATCCCGGCCGGCCCCAGGGGGTCGAGGGCGTCCGCCTGACCTTGATCGACGGCGCAAGCGCCGTTGCCGCCTGCCGCGCCGCCGTGGCCGAACGGCCGGCCGAGCCGCGCCTCGTCTATCAACTGGCCCGCGCCCTTTCCGCCCCCCGCGGCGGCACCGAGGCGGAAGCGATGGCCGCCCTGAAGCAGGCCGCCGAAGCCGGCCATCCGGCCGCCATGCTCTATCTCGGCCGCATCCTGAAGAACGGCCTCGGCCTGCCGCTGGACGAGGCGGCGGCCCTCGCCTGGGTCCGCAAGGCGGCCGAGGCCGGCCACGCCCGGGCCATGCACGACCTGGGCGAGATGCTGCTATTGGGCCAGGGCGCGCCGGCCGATGCCGCCGCCGCCGCCGGCTGGTTCCGCCGCGGCGCCGAGGCGGGCGATACCGAAGCCATGGTCCTGCTCGGCCATGCCTATCTCGACGGGACGGGGGTCGACAAGGACCCGGAAGAAGCCCGCAAATGGTTTCAGCGGGCGATCGACCTTGGTTCCGCCCGCGCCCTGATCGCCATCCAGCGGCTGGACCCGGCAGAAAGCCCCCGATGACCGGGCCGACGGCGCCCGAACCGCCGGCGCTCGCCGATGGCGATGGTGCGCCGGCCCCGGGGGAGGCAGCCGCCATGGTCGCCCATGGTCTCGCCCTGCTGAAGCAGGCGGACGACCGGGAGGCCGCGCAGCACCGGGCCGCCCTGCTGTTCCGCGCCGCCTTCCGCATGGGCGAGAGCGCCGGCATGGTCCATCTCGGCGACTGGATCCTGACCCGCCCGATCGCGCCCGAACGGGCGAGACGTCAGGCGATCCGGGCCTTCCGCCGCGCCGCCGGGGCGGGCAATGTCACCGGCATGCGCCGGCTGGGCCAGACCCTGCTCGATCGCTGCACGGACGGGGACGAGGCGGTGGAAGCGCGGACATGGCTGGAGCGGGCAGCGGAGGCCGGCGATGCCCAGGCCCTGCTGCACTTCTGGCGACAGGCCGAAGCTGCGCGGAACAGCGCCACTGCCCTGGGCTGGCTGTCCCGCGCGGCGGCGGCCGGGGATCCCGGGGCCATGGCCATGCTGGCCGAGTACCTGTGGACCGGCCGGGGCGTCGCCGCCGACGACCGGGCGGCAATCCTGTGGTACCGCAAGGCCGCCGGGGCCGGCCATGTCGCCGCCTGCTATCCGCTGTCCGTCCTCTTGCGGCGCTACGCCGGCAGCGACGCCGATCTGGCCGAGGCCGCGGCCCTGCTGCGGACCGCCGCCGGGACCTGCCACCGCGAGGCGATGAACAATTACGCCGTGATGTGCCTCTATGGCGACGGCATGGCACCGGCGCGCGATGAGGGGCTGCTGTGGCTGCACCGGGCCGCCGCCAAGAATTGTGCCACGGCGGCGCGCAACCTGGCCACGGCGGCAGCCGGCCTGGACGGGGCCGTCCGCCGGCGGGCCCTGTCCTATTGCGACGACCTCCGGGGCATCGATCAGGCGATCGCCGGCCTGCTTTCCCCCAGGCCGCAGCCGGCGCGGCCGCCCGGCCTTCTGGCGCGGATGGGCGCCTGGTGGCGCAGGATGGTGCCAAAGGGGCGAAACATTCCCCCGGGACCGTGAAGTCCCTCACTATGCGCTTACCATTCCCCCTCTATCATGGCAGCAGGGATCGAGGGGGACTCGGAACATGGCCATTCCACTACTTATTGCAGGCGCCTTCGAGGCCGCGGTGATCGCCACCGACGCCATCGCGCTGGCGGGGATGGACGCCCTCGCCGCCCAGGCGATCCGCGCCGCCGCGGTCGCGATCGCCCGCCAGTTCGGCCGGGCCATGGCAACGGACGCACTCCTCACCGGCTCCGCCGCCACCGCCGCCTCCGGGGCCATGATCATGGGCGGACAGCTGACCGAGGTCGGCGTCACCCGCGTGATCAAGGCGCTGGCCGCCCTGATGAAGGATGCCCCGCATCTCGAAAGTGAATTCAGGGCCCTGCGCCAGATGGGCATGCATTTCTTCCCGGCCCTGGCCAACGGCCAGGTCGTCGTCGTCTGCCGCATGACGGCGCGGACCGGCGCCCGGCGCGTGGTCTACCTGCTGTTCAGCCCCCGCACCACGCGCGAGCAATTGCAGGAATTCTTCAAGCGCTGCCGCATCGCCCAGACCGCGCCGGCCAACGCCAACCCGTTGCTGTGGAACCCCTTCAAGCTGCGCCGGGCCAACGACCCGCTCTGACCGCTACCGCCCGCCCCGCTGGCGCCGGTGAAGGAACCAGACCAGCAGGGTGAAGACGGCGGCGGCGATCGTGCCCAGAAGGCCGACCAGCATGGTGACCAGGGGGCCGATCCCGTCGCCCTGCCGGTCGCCTGCCCGAAGTCCATCCGCCCACAGCCAGCCCGCCAGCGCCACCACGGGCATGGCCAGCGTCAGCACGATCCCGGCCCTGAGCCGCGAACGCCAGCGGTCGGGGCGGACGATGACGGTACCAGCCAGCGCCGCGCGGTAATGCGCCATGACCTTGTTCGCTTCGTCGATATCGGTGACGGGCAGGCGCAGCATCTCGTCCATCGGCGTCAGCCGGCTGCCGACCTTGACCCAGGCCCGGCAGACGATGGCCAGGGTCAGGGCCGGTTCCGCCTCGAAGCCGATGCCCCGGATCGATTGCAGGCCCGAGGTCGGCAGCGACAGGAGCCTGCCGCCGATCACCAAAGTCTCTGCCCCGAAGACGATCTCGACGCCGTCGCGGCGCTCGGCCCGGCTCGGCTTCCAGCTATTGCCGATGCCGTATTGCCGCTGCAGGGCCTGATATTCGGCGATCCCCGCCGCCCGGACCGGCCAGCGGCCGATCACGCCCTCGCCCGCCAGCAGCCGGTGGCGGATGCGGACGGCGGCCAGGAAATTCAGGAAGACGGGCAGGCCGAACAGAGTCCCCAGGCCGCCCAGGACCAGGGCGATGCCGTGCGGGCCTTCGGTATCGGTAAACCCGGGCGACAGCAGAAAGAACCAGCCAAGGGCGCCCAGGCTGAGGCCAAGCAGCAGGCCAGACAGCCGGATATCCCGCACGACATGGATCATGGTGCCCCCCTGGCCGCTGCCCCGGGGATCAGCATAGGCCGGCCGCCCCCCGGAGGAAACGGCGGGGAAGCGCGTCAGGCGATGCCGGTGCGCCCCATGGCGAGGAATTTCTCGCGCCGGTCGCGGCGGATGGCGTTGCCGTCCTTGCCCTTGAACTCGTCGAGCGCGGTCGAGACCGCATGGCCGACCGAGGCGACGGTCGCCTTCGGATCGCGATGGGCGCCGCCCAGCGGTTCCGAGACGATGGCGTCGATGACGCCGAGCTTGATCAGGTCCTGCGCCGTCAGCTTCAGGGCCGCCGCCGCATCCTGCGCCCGTTCCGCCGAGCGCCAGAGGATGGAGGCGCAGCCCTCGGGCGAGATCACCGAATAGACCGCATGTTCGAGCATCAGGACCCGGTTGGCGGTGGCGAGTGCGACCGCGCCGCCGGAGCCGCCCTCGCCGACGATGACCGAGACCAGCGGCACCTTCAGCTTGAGGCAGGCCTCGGTCGAGCGGGCGATCGCTTCCGACTGGCCGCGCGCCTCGGCCTCGATGCCGGGAAAGGCGCCGGGCGTATCGACCAGGGTGACGACGGCGAGGCCGAAGCGGTCGGCCAGTTCCATCAGGCGGATCGCCTTGCGATAGCCCTCGGGCTTGGCCATGCCGAAATTGTGGCGGATGCGGCCCTCGGTGTCCGCGCCCTTCTCATGGCCGATGACCATGACCGGGCGGCCGCGAAAGCGGCCCATGCCGCCGAGGATCGCCTTGTCGTCGGAAAAGGCGCGGTCGCCGGCCAGCGGCACGAAATCCTCGACCAGCAGCTTCACATAGTCGTTGAAACGCGGCCGGTTCTGGTGGCGGGCGACCTGGGTCTTCTGCCAGGCGCTGAGCTTGCCGTAGGTCTGCCGGAGCAGGAGATCGGCCTTGACCTCGAGCCGCGAAACCTCCTCGGCGATCGAGATGCCCTGGGCCGCCGGCATCGCCTGCAGTTCCTTGATCTTCGCTTCGAGTTCCGCGATGGGCTTCTCGAAATCGAGGAACATGGCCATGGAATTCGTCCTTCGCTGAACGCCCCGGGGTGGGCGCCTGTGGCCGCGTCGCGGCCGGGGGTCGGCTTGTGGCCGCGTCGCGGCCCGGGGTCGGCCTTTGGCCGCGTCGCGGCCGGGGGGCGGGCCGCCGCCGATACGGCGGCCCGTCCTTACCTCAAATCACTTGCCGGCGATACGGTTCGCCTGTTCCACCAGAGACTGGGCCTGGCGGATGGAGGCGAGATCGATCAGCTTGCCGTCGAGGGAAACCGCGCCCTTGCCTTCCTTCTGGGCGATGTCCATCGCTTCCAGGATGCGGCGGGCCTTGGTCACTTCCTTTTCGGACGGGGTGAAGACTTCGTTGGCGACCGGGATCTGCTTGGGGTGGATCGCCCATTTGCCCTCGCAGCCGAGCACGGCGGCGCGGGCGGCCTGGGCGCGATAGCCGTCCGAATCCGAGAAGTCGCCGAAGGGCCCGTCGATCGGGCGGAGGCCGTTGGCGCGGGCCGCCACCACCATGCGGGCGATCGCATAATGCCACATGTCGCCCCAGTGGCGGACGCGCTCGCCCGCCTCGTCCGGATCGGTGAGGACGACGTAGTTGGGGTTCGGGCCGCCGATCTGGGTCGTCTGGGCCCGGGTCGAGGCGGCATAGTCGGCGACGCCGAAATGCAGCGATTCGTTCCGCTTCGAGGCGGCGGCGATCTCGTGGATGTTCTGCATGCCGAGCGCGGTCTCGATGATGTGCTCGAGGCCGATCTTCTTCTTGCGGCCGACCGCGGTTTCGATCTGGGTCAGCAGCATGTCGACGGCATAGACGTCCGAGGCGGTGCCGACCTTCGGCACCATGATCAGGTCCAGGCGCTCGCCGCCGCGCTCCACCACCTCGACGATGTCCTTATAGGCATAGTGGGTGTCGAGGCCGTTGATGCGGACCGAGATGGTCTTGTCGCCCCAGTCGATGTCGTGCAGGGCCTGGATGATGTTCTCGCGCGCCTTCGGCTTGTCGTCGGGCGCCACCGCGTCCTCGAGATCGAGGAAGATCACGTCGGCCGCCGACTTCGCGGCCTTCTCGAACATATGCGGGCTGGAGCCGGGCACCGCCAGTTCGCAGCGATTCAGACGGGCGGGGGCCTGTTCGACGACTTTGAAGCTCATCAGCAACGTCTCCGGAATAATGGCGGGGACCGTATGGAGACGATACCCGCTTGTCAACTTGTGCGGCGCGGCGATCTTGCCATCGGGTGGTGGCGGTTGACGAGTGTCCGCAGTTTTTCATCGAGAATGTGGGTGTAAATCTCGGTCGTGGAGATGTCCGCGTGTCCCAGCAGGGTCTGCACCACCCGCAGGTCGGCGCCATGGGCGAGCAGGTGGCTGGCGAAGGCATGGCGCAGCACATGGGGCGACACCCGCTCGGGCTCGATCCCCGCCTCGGCCGCCAGGGCCTTCAGCCCCTGGGCGAAATGCTGGCGGGTCATGTGGCCGGTGGCGGTGCCGGCCGGGAACAGCCATTTCGCCTGTTTCGGCAGCAGGCCCTTGGGCCGCAGCCCCAGCCAGCGGGCGATCGCCGCCCGGGCGGGGTCGGACAGCGGCACCATCCGCTCCCGCCCGCCCTTGCCCTTGACCAGGACGAAGCGCGGGTCATGGGCCAGCGCCGACAGCGGCAGGCCGACCAGTTCGGACACCCGGAGCCCGGTGGCATAGAGGATTTCGACCAGGGCGAGAAAGCGGATCGCCCGCTTCTCGCGCGATGGCCCCGCCGCCCGGCCCAGGGCATCGGCGGCGATGCGCAGCATCGCCTCCACCTCGTCCTCGCTCAGGTATTTCGGCAGGCGACGGCCCCGGCGCGGCGCTTCGATCCGGCTGGTCGGGTCGTCGGCGCGGAGACCGTCGGCCAGGGCGAAGCGGTGGAACTGGCGCAGTGCCGACAGGCGCCGCGCCGCGGTCGAGGGTTTCAGGCCCCGCCCCTCCACTGTGTCGAAATAGGCGGCGACCTGATCCGCACCCGCCCGCTCCAACCCCAGGCCCTGCCCGGCCAGGAAGGCGGCATAATCGGTCAGGTCGCGGCGATAGGCGGCGATCGTATTCGCCGCCGCATTCCGTTCCGCCGCCATCATTTCGAGAAAGGCTTCGAGCAACGCCGCCTCCGCCGGTTTCGGCACATGGGCGGGCACGGCCGGCGGGCGGCCGCGCTTCCGCGGCGGGGTCACAGGCCGGCCGCCAGGGCGATCTCGACGGCCAGCGCCCGGGCCTCGTCGGCCAGCCCGGCGCGGCGCAGGGCTTCGACCGCCAGCCGGGCCCGGGCAGGATCGAGATCCGCCAGCGGCGCCTCGCCGGCCAGGGCGACGACCAGGGCCGCCACCTCGGCCCGGCGGCCGGCCAGCACGGCGGTTTCGATCGCCTGCGCCGCCTCGGGCGGGGTGAGATCGGCGCGGCGCGGCGCAAGCTCTTCGGGCAGCACCGCCCCCAGGCCGTCGAGAAGGCCGGCAAGCAGGGTCAAGCCCCGGTCGCCGCCGCGCGGCAGGGCATCCAGATAATCGGAAAAGCGCCCCGCCCCCCCCTCGCCCGGGCCCGCCAGCAGGGCCCGATAGGGCCACAAAAGGTCACCGGCGCCGCCGCCCGCCTGTTCGAGGCGAAGCATCTGGGCCAGCGCCGCCGCCCGTTCCCCGGCCCCGAGCGCCGCCCGGACGAGACCGCGGCCAAGCGCCGGCGGCAGCGACTGATTGGCGACATCGACGATGGCCTGCCGTTCGACCCGGGCCGCGGTCGCGGCCAGTCCGGCCTTCCCCGCCGCTTCGATAAAGGCGACCAGGGCCTGGGCGCGCACCGCCGGGCCCGACGCCTCGACCACCGCCCGATGCAGGGCGGAGCGCTGCAATTCGCCCGGCAGGGCGGCCAGCGCCGCCGTCGGCGCCGGCCCGGTGACATAGAGGGCGGCCAAGGCCGGGGCTGAGATCAGGCCCAGGGCCTCCGCCTGCTCGGCCGCCTGGATGCGGATCTCGAGGGCGCCGCCGAGGCGCGCCAGCCGGGGCAGGGCCAGCGCCCGGGTGCCGTCGCGCACCGGGGGCGGCAGGCCCAGCCCCTCCGCCGCCCAGAGGCTGAGGGGATCGGCCGGATCGATATCGCCGATGCCGGCCCGGTCGCGGCCGGCGACGGCGCGCACCAGGCGGTCGAAACCTTCGCCGACCGGGCCCTGTTCATGGGCGAGGTCGAGGGCGACCTGCGCCCCCGCGCCGTCGCCCGCCGCCGCCCGGCACAGGGCCAGGGCGCGCAGGACATCGACATTCAGGCCCGCCGGCCCAAGCGCCTCGAACCCCGCGGCACAAAGCGCCGCCCGGTCGTCGAGGGCGGCGAGGCCGGCGACGACGGCGCTGACCGCCGGCCCCGGCAAACCGTCCAGGCGGCCGCGAAAGGCGGCCAGTTCGCCCGCGCGCCCCGCCCCGGCGAACCAGAGCAGGGCGGCGCCGGCCAGATCCGGCTCGGCCGCCGCCTCCCCCGCCAGGCGGGCGGCAAGGTCCCGCAGGACCGCGGCGCCGGGCCGGGCCGGCAGGGCCGCCAGCACGGGCGCCAGAAGGGCGGGATCGTCGCCGCGCCAAAGTACTTGCCCAGAAAACGCCTGCCCATCAGGGGCCGGGGCGGGCTCGGCCGGCACGGGCACGGCCGCGTCGTCCAGGGGGCGCACCTCGACCGGGGCCGGCAGGGCGGCGCCGCGCGGCAGGGTCTCGTCCGTCGGCAGGGGGCCGCCGAAGGGCGTGCCCAGACTGTCCGGGTTGCCGCCCGGCCGGCTGATGCTGGGGGTGGGATCGGTGAAGCCCGGGGGGCCCAACGGGATGGGCGCGCCGCCGTCGGCCGGCAGGGGCGCCGGGCCGCGCGGATCGAGAACCGGCGGCAACAGGCTGACCGGCCCCTCGGCCAGGGCCGGCGAGGATGCGAGCCAGCCCAGGATCGCCCCCGAAAAGACAATGGGCAGGGATAGAGCGCGCCGCGCCCTATTCCGGGAACCGGTCATTGGGCAGCACCTGTTCCACCCGCTCACGCGAGACCGGGGGATCGAATGTGGCCAGATAGATGGCGCCGCCGACCACCGCCGTCAGCAGGATCGCGGCAACGATAACGAGAATCTTCGACATGGTCGGATACTGACGAAAGCCCAAGGCAGGAATAAGGCGCCCGCGCGATTCCCCGCCGGCGGTGCGGACAAGTCTAAGGGCGAGGGCCGGCCAGGACAAGAATTCGCCCGCAGCGCCTTGAAAGATACGGTGCCAGCGGGCACATTCCGCCCCGTGGAAGACAATGCCCTGCCCCCGGAAGCCCTGGCCGACGCCCCGGTTCCGCCTCATCCGCCCTTCGCGCTCGCCCGCACCATCGTGCTGGTCGGCCTGATGGGCGCTGGCAAAAGCTCGATCGGCAAGCGGCTGGCCCAGCGCCTGCACGTCCCCTTCCTCGATGCCGACACGGAAATCGAGAATGCCGCCGGCTGCACCATCGATGAAATCTTCGAGCGCCACGGCGAGGCCGCCTTCCGCGACGGCGAGCGCAGGGTGATCGCCCGCCTGCTCGACGAACACCCGCCCCATGTGCTGGCGACCGGCGGCGGCGCCTTCATGGATGCGGAGACGCGGGCCAGGATCCGCGCCCGCTCCGTCTCCGTCTGGCTGCGGGCCGATCTCGACGTCCTGGTCCGGCGGGTGAAGAAACGCAACAACCGCCCGCTGCTGAAACGCGGCGACCCGCGCGAGATTCTGGAAAAACTCATCGCCCTCCGCTACCCGGTCTATGCCGAGGCGGATATCGCGGTCGAAAGCCTGGACGGCCCCCACGACCAGGTGGTCGACGCCATCCTCGCCCGGCTCGCCCCCCTGCAGGACACCCAGCATGGCTGACGCCGTTACCGTTCCCGTTTCCCTGGGCGAGCGCGCCTACGACATTCACATCGGCGCCGGCGTGATCGACCGCCTGGGCGCCGGCGTACGCGACCTGTTTCCGCGCGGCCGGGCCCTGATCGTCACCGACGAGCATGTCGCCGCCCTGCACCTGGACCGCGCCCGCGCCAGCCTTGCCGCCGCCGGCATCGCCCATGAGGCGATCGTGCTGCCGCCCGGCGAGGGCAGCAAGTCCTTCCCGGTCCTGGAACGGCTGATGTCCCGCCTGCTCGACCACCGGATCGAGCGGCGCGATGCCGTGGTCGCCCTCGGCGGCGGCGTCATCGGCGACCTCGCCGGTTTCGCGGCGGCGATCGCCAAGCGCGGCGTCGATTTCGTGCAGGTGCCGACCACCCTGCTGTCGCAGGTCGATTCCTCGGTCGGCGGCAAGACCGGCATCAACACCGCCCACGGCAAGAATCTGGTCGGCGCCTTCCACCAGCCGAGACTGGTGCTGGCCGACATCGCCCTGCTGGAAACCCTGCCGAAGCGCGAATTGCTGGCCGGCTATGCCGAGGTGGTGAAATACGGCCTGCTCGGCGATGCCGATTTCTTCGACTGGCTGGAAGCGCATGGCCCCGCCCTGGTCGCCGGCGACCGCACCGCCCGGATCGAGGCGGTGCGCCGCTCGGTCACCGCCAAGGCCGGCATCGTCTCGCGCGACGAGCGCGAGACGGGCGAGCGCGCCCTGCTCAACCTCGGCCACACCTTCGGCCATGCCTTCGAGGCGGCGACCGGCTTCGGCCCCCGCCTGCTCCACGGCGAAGGGGTCGCGATCGGCATGCGCCTGGCCTTCGATCTCTCGGTCCGCCTCGGCCTCTGCCCGGGGCAGGACGCGGTGCGGGCCCGGCGCCACATGGCCGCCGTCGGCCTGCCGGTCGCCGCCGCCGACATCGAGGGCGCGGCGGATCTCGCCGCCGAACTGGCCCCCGCCGCCCTGATCGAGCATATGGCGCAGGACAAGAAGGTGAAGGACGGCAAGCTGACCTTCATCCTGGCCCGGCGCATCGGCGACGCCTTCATCACCCAGGACGTGCCGATCGAGGCGGTCGACGCGGTGCTGCAAGCCGCCTGACCGTATCCCCCCGCCCGCGATCCATTGCCAAAGCGGGCGGATTTGCGCCGCCGGCCGGGGCCGAACAGCGATACGATGACGATGGCGGCGGCGCGTTCCGATCGGCAACGCCCCCGGCAGCCCGGCACGGCGCAACTCGTTTTGACGGCAACGCTTCGATGATCGTTTCAAAAGCGCAGGACCTGATTGTCGCGATCTATGCGGCAACCCTGTCCCCGGACAATTTCTACGCCATTATCGACCGGCTCGACGCGCTGCTCTTTGCCGACCAGAACGACGATGCCGGCGAGGACGACACGATCGAGCACCGGATCGGCGGCGCCACCCTCGCCCATGCCGAGATGGCGTACAGCATCCAGCAGCGCATCGGCCTGGCGCGGACCAACGACCAGAAGGTCAACGCGATCATCGAATCCGTCCCCAATCCCTCCTATGTCGTGACCAAGGGCGAGACCTTGG
The DNA here is from genome assembly GCF_003173055.1 of Zavarzinia compransoris. NCBI lineage: Bacteria > Pseudomonadati > Pseudomonadota > Alphaproteobacteria > Rhodospirillales > Zavarziniaceae > Zavarzinia > Zavarzinia compransoris. The sequence goes on along the minus strand of NZ_QGLF01000001.1, from coordinate 264,317 downwards.
TGGCGGCGAACGGCATGGCGCTGGCCAAATACGGGGCGATGCCGGTCCGCCTGGACGAACTGGTGCCGGATCCCGGCGCACGCCGCCAGGTCCGCGATTTCCTGCAGCGGAAGGACCCGGGATTGCCGCTGGCCGTCACCGGACATCCGGATCCCGAGCGCTCGATCTCCGGCAGCATCGTGATCAGCAGCATCGATCCCGATCTGGTGGGCGGCGCGCTGGGCCTCTACCTGCTGTCGGTCGTCGATTTCGGCTTCGACGACGGGGAGGCGCGCCTGCTGCGCGACGCCCATGGGCTGACGGCGGCGGAGGCGCGGGTCGCCCTCATGCTGGCGGGCGGCCTCCGGGCATCGGAAATCGCCGCCGAGCGCGGCGTGTCGCTCGATACGGTCCGCACCCAGATCAAGGTGATCAAGGGCAAGACCGGGGTGCGCGACATCCCCGAACTGGTCCGGCAGCTGTGCGGCTTTTCCGCCGGCGTCCTCGCCCCCAAATCCGTCGCCGTGGACAATCCGGCCGCCCCGCGGAAGTCCGCGCCGGTGAAGACGCGGCGCCGGCTCCGTCTGGCGGACGGGCGGACATTGGACCTTCTCGAACAGGGCGCCGCCGACGGCCGGCCGGTGCTGCTGTTCCACAATATCCCTTACGGCATCGAACTGCCGGCAGCGGCGATCGCCCAGGCCTATCGCGACAACCTGCGCATCATCGCGCCGTTCCGCCCGGGCATGGGCGATACGGATCCGGTCCATGGCATCGGTGTCGACGACCTGCTGACCCAGGCCGCCCAGGATTGCCGGGAATTGCTCGATCAGCTCGGCATCCGCCGGGCGGTGGTGCTCAGCCATGCCGCCGGGTCGCCCTTTGCCCTGCGCTTCGCGCGGCTGTTTCCCGGATCGGTATCGCGGATGATCGGCATCTCGCGTCCGCCGGCCTGGCGGCAGGAATGGCTGCTGGACACGCCGAAACGGCAGCGCTTCATGCTGCGGCTGGCGCGCCACGTCCCCCGGCTCCTGCCCGTGGTCGCCTGGGCGATGATGGCCTGCCTGGACAGCCGCTTCGCGAGCGAGTTCGTGATCCACCTCTGCAAGGATGGCGCGGCCGATGCCAAGGCGGTCGGCCATCAGGAGACCGTCGATCTGATCGCGAAAGGCAGCGTCAATGCCTTGCGCAACGGGCTCGACTGCCTGCGCCACGAATGCCTGATCGCCCAGATGGACTTTACCGCGGAAGCCCGCGCCACCGCCCATAAGTTCCATATCCTGCACGGCGACGACGACCACATCGTGCCCCTGGCCCAGACCCTCGCCTTCGCCCGGGACGTGCCGGGGACGACGGTCGAAGTGGTCGAGGCCGCGGGCCAGCTGCTGTTCTTCAGCCATTGGCAGCGCGTGCTTTCGGCCATCGTCGCGGGCGCGCCCCGGTAACCGGCCCCGCGCCGCCGGCAATCAATCCGAAACAAAAACCGACGAAAAATGCCCTTCATACCCAGAAGTGGGTATGCGCCCTTCAAGTCGCCAAGCTAACGTTCCCCCGTCGCAAGAGGGGATTTCATGGCGGCAAAGCAGCGGCCCGAGGGGGGCATTGGGATGCATGGCATTGCATCGGGTCGGCCTTGCACGCCCAACGTTCCACCCCGGGCATCGCGTGCGGGGCGGGCATCGCATGCAAGGAACGAAACGGGCCAGCGCGCCGCCCCTGCCACACATAGCGTCTCAGGTAGCGTCCCGGGCAGGCAGCGCCTGGAAGGGGCGGCCGGGCCCCGACCCCTGAACCATCCCCGGTCGCGGGCGGGAATGCAACCCTTTTCCGCCGATGCCGTCATGCCGGCCGTTCGAGCCCTTCCCGTCATTCCGAGGATCCTTAACATGAGGCGCATTCTGAAGGCATCGCTGGTCGCCGCGGGTTTCCTTTCTGCGCTGGCGGCCCCGGTCGCCGCCGCCCCGGTGGCCGATGTCTACGCCAATTCGGGCGCCTGGACGGTCGAATCCTGGAGCGAGGGGCCGGATGCCCGCATGTGCTCGGCGAGGATCGCCAACCCGTCGGCGCAGCCGGATTTCGGCTCCTACCTGCGGCTCGAGAATGACGGCCGGCAGTGGACGCTGGCCTCGGATTACCTGATCTCCGGCAACAGCGTGCAGGTCAGCCTGCTGATCGACGGCACGGCGTTTCCCGTTCAATTCTCGCTGGACGGGGATGTGGTCCGCGCCCCGGTCGACCAGGGCGTGATCGACGCGATCGTGGCGGGCCGGCAGATCAAGCTGAACTTCGATCCGTCGGGACAGAATTTCTCCCTGCGCGGCGCCAAGGCCGCCCTCGATCTCGCGACGGAATGCGTGCGCGGCCACGGCTTGCAGAATGCCGGCAACGCCGGAACGAACGACTACGACGGCTATGACATCGCCGGCACGCCGCAGGCGGTGGAAAGCCATTACGCCGAGGTCCGCGGCTGGACGGTGACGGGTGCGACCGTGGCCGGCAATTTCGCCTATTGCACCGGCGAGTTCCCCGACCGCGGCTCGGTCTGGCGGCTGGGCTGGGACGGCATGCAGTGGCAGGTCGCCCTGCCGGTCGAGAATGCGCCGGACTGGAGCGGCCAGATCATCGTGGACGGCAACAGCCGTTCCATCAGCGGTTCGGCGCGCAACGGCTGGACGTTCGCCTGGCTCGGCATGGCCGAACTCGACGCGATCAGGAGCGGCAAGGCGATGCTCGTCACCATCGGCCGCACCGCCAGCGATCACAAGCTGGTCGGGACGGCGGCGGTCATCAGCAAGATCGAGGAATGCGTGGCGCGGAAGGGCCAGGGCGGCAGCGCGGCAGCCGCGCCGCGGCCAGCTTCGGGCGGCGCCCCCGGCTGTCCCGACGACGGCCCGCGCCTGCCCTTGACCGGCATCTGCGCGGGGCGCGCGGTCGCCTATCTGTCAGGCGAAGCGACCTATGGCGACTATCTGCCCGACCCGGCATGCGAATGGGTGGTGAACGAGGTGCAGGTGGTCGAAGACGCCCTCCTCTACCGGGCGCTGCGCTGCAAGGGGGTCACGGCGCAGCTCGAATTCGCCGGCGGGGCCCAATGGGCGCAGCTGATGATCGTCCGCTCGGCCCTCAATGCCGTCTATGGCCAAAAGCCGGAGGTCAGCGACCCGCAGCCCCTGGTCTGGTTCAACACGATCGATCCGAAGCATGTCGAGCGCGACCTCGACATGCGTTCCCGCCAGGGCGCCGAGCAGAGCGAACTCCGCGGGCGGAAATGCGCGGTGAAGAAGGCCGACCCCTCGCTCTCGCCGGACGGCTATGTCTTCGACATCACCCCGGCGGACCCGCGCTACAAGGAAAGCAGGGAAGGGCCGACGGGGCCGCAATGCGGCAGCTTCAGCTATGGCGACGGGGCCGTCCGCTTCTGGCGCGTGCTGGGCGACTACGCCTTCCTGTTCGATCTGACCCCCGATCTCTATCAGGACATCGACCCGAACACTCTCACCCTGCTCCGCAAGGACAGTTCCGGCACCTGGGCGGCCGTCCAGTGAACGCGCGGCGCAACCGACCGGAACCCCGGGCATTCCATAAAGGCAAAAGGGATAACGCCATGCGTTTCGCGCTCTGCACTCTGGCCGCTCTCCTTCTCGGCGGCGGGGCGGCTTCGGCGGCGCCCTCCAGCTTCCAGCGGTCGTGCAGCGACATTCAGATCGAAGTCAGCGGCAGCGACGCCTATCTCGTCGCGCAATGCAAGGACAGGCAGGGCCGGTACCGGAATACGGAACTGCTGCTGCTCGGCTACCAGAATATCGACGGCACCCTGAAGCGCCAGGGGTACGAAGGCGCCTCGTTCCAGCGCAGTTGCGACCAGTACTGGCTGGACGTCAGCCACGAGAAAGTCTTCCTGAACGGCAGCTGCAAAAGGCGGAACGGCAGCTACCGCCAGTCGAGAATTGAATTGCAGGGTATCCACAACGACAACGGGCAGCTGATCAGCGACGGCTATTGAGCACGTCCTGGCCGCGCTGGAACCCTGCCGTTCACAGGCATTATCTTCGGGGGCCGTTCATGAAAGCATCCGTCTTCCTGTTGGCGGCGTTGGCCGCCTGGTGGGGACCTGCTTGGTCGGGGCCTGCTTGGGCGTCCCCGGCCGAGCCCTATGGCATGGGCTTCGACGGCTGGTCCTTCAACCAGCAGCAGCAAGGCCAGGGCATCGTCTGCCGGGCGATCCAAGGCCCCAATATCATGGCCCGGAATACCGACGGCAAAGTCTATGTCAGCGTGCCGTCCACCGGCATCGCCAAGGCGAAATATCCGGAATCGACCGTCATCGTCGGCGGCTCGGCTGAACTCGTCGATGCGGAATCCTTCGGCGACCGCCTTCTGTTCTACATCGACGACACCGTGCTCGAACAGGTCGCGGTCGCCCGCGGTTACACCTGGCAGATCCTGGCCGGCGGCAGGATCAAGAGCGGAACGGTCAAGTTCAACAATTCGGCGGTCTCGGCGCTCGAGCGCGTGATGGAGTGTGTTTCCGCCAACGGCGGCTGAAACGCCGCCCCGGTCCGCCATCGCGGTGCACGCCAAGCATCGCCCTTCATTCCATCGATCCGAGGAGATAGACACCATGAAATTCAACGCATTCGTCCGCCCGCTGGCGGCGGCGATCGTCGCCGGCGCCCTTGCCATGCCGCCGGCCGCGTTCGCGGCGCCGGCCGACACGCTTCAGGTCACCGATTACGGCACCTCGGGCGCCTGGACCCTGCGCCGGGCGACGACGGCTGACGGCGAGGTCCAGCTGTGCGACGCCTTCATGCTGACGGGCTCCGAACGCGGGCTGCGCTTCGAATACAATCGCGATTCCAGCCTGTTCGCCTTCAGCGCCTTTGCCTCCGCCGCGCAGGAGCGGGCGATCGAGGTGGAGATCTGGTGGGACAACAACCGCGCCGAATCCACCTTGGTCTCGATGTCGCTGGAAACCGATGCGACGGGTTACGAGTGGCGGACCTATCGCACCCCCAACAGCGAGCCCGACGGCCTGACCGACCTGTTCTCGAACGCTTCGACGGTCAATTTCGCCTATATGGTTCAGGGCGAAGGGGAACACATCGAGTCGTTCGCGCTGAAGGGCACCAACGCCGTGGTGAAGAAGACGATCGCCTGCGTCCTCGACGCCCCTTCGGCGACGGCGACGGCGGCCGCCCCCACCTCCTCCGGGCCCTATGTCATCCATGGGACCTGCAAGCTGGTGGTCGACGGCCGGACCTATATCGACATCAAGGCGAACTGCCCGATCTGGATGGCCAATGACGGCACCGGGGGCTTCTGGATCAACACCGATCGCGAGAATTACCTCGGCGACTATTTCGCCGAACTCGCCCCCGCGGGCGACGGCACCGCCTCGGGCAACTGGAACGGCGAACGGAACGCCACCCACGCCCAGAGCTTCCTCGGCGAGGATTTCCGCCAGAAGAAGGGCGGCTGCTGGGCGAATGCCCGGGCGACGATCTGCGCCGCCCGGTAACCCCGCCTGAAGCCTCCCTGGAGTTTGTCCGCTTCAGTATGAAGCGGACAAACTCCAGTCTTATGCGTGGCCGTTTGTCTTTTTCGATTTTGGCTGATTCAGCCAAAATCGGACAAACTCTAAGCCCGGAAGCCGGTAGCGACGACGTACATTTCGGACGAATCGCTCCGGCTGGCCGGCGGCTTCATGTGCTTCACCACCGAGAAATGCTTGCGCATGGTGGCCATCAGCTGGTTTTCCGAGCCGCCCTGCAACACTTTGGCGATAAAGGCCCCGCCCGGTTTCAGCACCTCGACCGCGAAATCGAGGGCGGCCTCGCACAGGGCCATGATCTTCAGGTGGTCCGTCGCCTTGTGGCCGGTGGCGGAGGCCGCCATGTCGGACAGGACCACATCCGCCGGCCCGCCGAGCAGGGCGCGCAGGCGTTCCGGCGCATCCGGGGCCAGGAAGTCGAGTTGGATGACCTCGGCCCCGGCCAGGGGCGCCACTTCGGTCAGGTCGATGCCCACCACCTTGCCGTTGGGCGCCGGATCGCCGGGGCGGGAGCGGACGCGGGCGCCGGCCACCTGGCACCAGCCGCCGGGGGCGGCGCCGAGATCGACGACCACGGCCCCGGGCTTGAGAACGCGGAGCTTGTCGTCGATCTCGATCAGCTTGTAGGCGGCGCGGCTGCGATAACCGTCGCGCTTGGCGGCGGCGACATAGGGGTCGTTCAACTGCCGTTCCAGCCAGCGGGCGGAGGAGACCGTGCGCTTCTTCGCCGTCTTCACCCGGACATGCATGCCCCGGGGCACGGAACCGGCGCTGCCGCCGTTGCTGCCTGACCGTCCGCTCATATCCTGTTACCCGCCATCAGTCCCATCAACACGCCTTCGCGCAAGCCCCGGTCGGCGATGCGCAGGCGCCGCTCCGGCCAGGCTTCCATGATCGCCTCGAGAATGGCGCAGCCGGCCAGCACCAGATCGGCGCGGTCGCGGCCGATGCAGGGATTGGCCGCCCGCCGGTCGAAGCTCATGGCCCTGATATCGTCGATCACCCGCCCGATCTCGGCCGCCGTCATCCAGGACCCGTCGACCCTGGTGCGGTCATAGCGCGGCAGGTTCATGCGCACCGCTGCCAGGGTGGTCACGGTACCCGAGGTGCCGAGCAGCTGGAAGCCGTGATCGCCGGCGGCCAGCCCGGCCGGATAGCGCGCGGCGAAAGGGGCGAGCGCCGCCCGCACCTCCGCCACCATGCGGCCATAGACGCCGTCGTCCACCTCGATCCCGCCGAAACGCTCGGCCAGGGTGACGACGCCGAGCGGCATGGACATCCAGTCCAGCATTTCCGCCCGGTCCGGCCCCTTGACCGCCAGCCAGGCGAGTTCGGTCGAACCGCCGCCGATATCGAAGACCAGCGCCCGGCGCCGGTCGGGATCGAGCAGCGGGGTACAGCCCGCGACCGCGAGCTGCGCCTCTTCCGCCGGCGAGATCACTTCGAGCACGATGCCGGTTTCGCTGCGCGCCCGGGCGAGGAAATCCGCGCCATTGGTGGCGCGGCGGCAGGCCTCGGTGGCGATCGCCCGGATATGGGTGACCTTGCGCCGGCGCATCCGCCCGGCGCAGACCTGCAGCGCGTCCAGCGTGCGCTCGATCGCGGCTTCGGCGATGCGGCCGTGGGAGGCCAGCCCCTCGCCCAGGCGGACGATGCGGGAAAAGGCGTCGACGATGCGGAACGTGCCGTGGCGGGCCGGCTCGGCGATCAGCAGCCGGCAATTGTTGGTGCCGAGATCAAGCGCCGCGAAGACCGGCGGATCGACAGACTCCGGATGATTGACCGCCGGGCCGGGACGCACGTCGCCGCCCGCCGGCTCTGGCCCCTCGGGGCTTAAGTCCGACAATTTAGACCTCAACACATCGGAGCGGCACCCGCCGCCCCACTTGAAGCCATGATAGCAGCATTGTCCGGCAAGAGTGAAGGGCATGGCGCTTGACCGGGCAAGACCCCCGCCAGACCCGGATGATCCGTGAATCCTGAAATTCAGCCCCGCAGGATAAACATATCAGACAGCAATAGTGATGTTTTATACATGAACAACCCATGATGACTGCCGCGCAAATGCGGGCCGCACGCGCCCTTCTCGGCATCGACCAGAAAACCCTGGCCGAGCTTTCGGGCGTATCCCTGCCCACCATCCAGCGCATGGAAGCCAGCGAGGGCAATGTCCGCGGCGTGGTGGACAGCCTGACCAAGGTGGTCGAGGCCCTGGATCGCGCCGGTGTCGAGCTGATCGGGGAAAACGCGCCGAGCACGGGCGGCGGCCGGGGCTTACGCCTGAAGCCGCCGAAACCGCCCGGCCGCCCCTGATCCGCCCTGCCCGTCCGTGACGGGTTTCGGTCAGGAGCGCCCGTCCGTGACGGGCTTCGATCAGGAGTGCGCACCATGGCCGCAAGGCCCGCTGAACCCGGTTTCGTCGAGCTGTTCACCCCGAAGCTCGTCACCACCCTGCGCGAGCATTACGGCCGCGCCGATTTCAAGGCCGATGCGGTCGCCGGCCTGACCGTCGCCATCGTCGCCCTGCCGCTGTCGATGGCAATCGCCATCGCCTCGGGTGTCACGCCGGACCGCGGGCTCTATGCCGCCATCGTCGGCGGTTTCATCGTTTCCGCGCTCGGCGGCAGCCGGTTCCAGATCGGCGGCCCGGCCGGGGCCTTCATCGTCCTGGTCGCCACCACCGTCGCCACCCATGGCGTCGACGGGCTGCTGCTGGCGACCCTGATGTCCGGGGTCATGCTCGCCGCGATCGGCTTCCTGCGCCTCGGCACCTATATCAAGTTCATTCCCTATCCGGTCACCGTGGGCTTTACCGCCGGCATCGGCGTCATCATCTTCGCCTCGCAGGTGAAGGACCTGCTGGGGCTGACCCTGGCCGGGACCGAGCCGGCGGCGATCCTGCCCAAGCTCGAAGCGATCGGCGCCGCCCTGCCCACGGCCAATGTCCCGACCATCGCCATTTCCGTGCTCACCGTCGGGCTGATCCTGGGGCTGAAGCGCTGGCGGCCGCATTGGCCGGGCATGCTGATCGCGGTGACCGCGGCGGCGGTCGCGGCCAGCCTGCTGCCCCTGCCGGTCGAGACCATCGGCAGCAAGTTCGGCGGTATCCCGCAAAGCCTGCCGATGCCCAGCCTGCCGCCCCTGTCCCTGGCAAAAATGGCGGACATGCTGCCGGCGGCCATCGCCTTCACCCTGCTCGGCGCGATCGAGAGCCTGCTGTCCGCCGTCGTCGCCGACAGCATGAGCGGCCGGCGCCACCGGTCCAACTGCGAACTGGTGGCGCAAGGGATGGCCAATGTCGCCTCTGCCCTGTTCGGCGGGATCTGCGTCACCGGCACCATCGCGCGCACCGCGACCAATGTCCGGGCCGGCGCTCATGGTCCGATCGCGGGCATGCTGCACTCCCTGTTCCTGCTTGCCTTCGTGCTGCTGGCGGCGCCGCTGGCCAGCGCCATCCCGCTGGCGGCGCTGGCCGCGGTGCTTGCGGTGGTCGCCTGGAACATGGTCGAACGCCATGCCTTCGCCACCCTGTTCCGCACCTCGCGCGGGGATACGCTGGTCCTGATGGCGACCTTGCTGCTGACCGTGTTCCGCGACCTGACCGAGGGCATCGTGGTCGGCTTCACCCTGGGCGCCCTGCTGTTCCTGCACCGCATGGCGCAATCGGTCGAGGTCGAGAGCGAACTGCCCCTCGTCGCCGACGACCAGGCCGACCGGCCCGAGCGCTATGACCCCAGCCTGGCGCGCGATGCCAAGGTCGTCGTCCACCACATCACCGGCGCCTTTTTCTTCGGCGCCGCGGCCAATGTCGGCGCCGTGCTGGACCGGATCGGCGAGACGCCCCGGGCCTATGTCCTGGATTTCTCCAGCGTGCCCTTCCTCGATTCGACCGCCGCCGCCACCATCGAAGGCTTCGTGCGCAAGGCCGAGCGCCTGGGCGCGGTGGTCGATATCGCCGGCGCCCGCCCGGCCATCCGCCGCACCCTGCTCGCCCATGGCGTGCGCCGGCCGCGCGCCCGCTTCCACGCCAGCCTGGACGATGCCGTCACCGCCGCGCGGGAGGCGGCCGAATAGCCGCCGCCAGGGCTTCGACGGCTACCAGTCGTTGATATGCAGGAAGAGGTAGTGATAGGCGGTGTCGCCCACGGAATCCGCCGGGTTGGACTTCTGCTCGACCTCGCCCTTGCGGTTCTTCACTTCCCATTTGGTCGACCGGATGACCCAGGATTCGCTGGCATTGGCGGGATATGACAATGCGATCGGGCCCGCCTTGGCGGATTTCGCGCCGCTGGCATCGCCCGCATTGCCGTTCATCACCGAAAAGCTGCCGTTCGCATCCTTCGGCGGTTCATAGACCATGCAGACATGGCGGAAGACGCCGTGCTCGTCCCGCGTCAGGCAGACGTCGCCGCGCTGGATCGCGCCGGGGGTCACGGGCTTGAACGCCACCGTGGTCTTGGCGCCGCCATAGCGATCGGCGCCGGTGTAATTGTAGATGGTGAATTTCTCGGGGTATTGAATGGCATAGGCGAGCGCCTTGATGCCCGAGCGGAGCGCGCAACTGTCCGAGAATTTGCGCCCGAAGGGACTGTCCGAGCCCTTGGCCTTGGCCAGCACGTCGTAGCACCAGACGACGAAAGCGCCGCACCAGTTCTCGTCGATCTCGTCATAGGCGGGCCGGGCGGCGGCGGAGGTCCCGGTGCCGTTCTTGCTGTACATCTGGTCGAAGGCGACGCGCAGCACCGCATCGCGCCAGTTCATGGCCACCAGTTCCTTGCGGAAATCCTCATGTATGGAATGGCCGCCGAAAGCCTGGCGATTGCCCGCCGTGCCGTTGACGACCCGGATGCTGAGCGGCTGGATGAAGCGGGACCCCTTGGGCCAGGGCGGCAGGTCGCGGGACAGCACGCCGTGCAGCGTGGCCGAGCCCGGCTTCTTGCCGGTCACCGCGAAGGGACGGTGGGTCTCGTCGCCCTTCGCCGGCCCCGGCGGATCGAGCTTGACCGCGCCGTCGTTCGGCTCTTCCAGATAGAGATCGACCGCATCGCCATAGGCGAGGTCGAGTTTGTAACTTTCGCCGACACCGATCACCAGGACGCCGTTGTCGGGATCGAAGCCGATCCCGCTGCCGCCCTTTGCCCGAGGTTCGAGATTGGCCATGGCCGGTTACTCCACGATCGCAGCCCTGCCCGATTGTGGCCCGCCGCGGCCCGAAGGCAAGGGCCTTCAGGCCGCGAACGCGGCATGCTGTGACCGCCGCTACAGAACGGCGCCGGCGACGGGCCGGTCAGGCGCGGACGAAATCCGTGCGGACCGCATCCGCGACCTCGCCGAGCGCGCGTTTCGCCCCGCGCGAAATGCCGGGCATGGAGGCGAAACCATGGATCAGCGTCTCGAAGGCGAGGACCGAGACCGGGACCCCGGCGGCGCCCAGGGCATCGGCATAGGCGCGCCCCTCGTCCTTCAGGGGGTCGAAACCGGCCAGGATGACGGTCGCCGGCGGCAGGCCGGCCAGGCTTTCCGCCTGTAGCGGCGAGATCCGGGGATCGCTCAGGTCCGTGTCCGGGTGCAGGAACTGGTCCTTGAACCAGGCCATGGTCGACCGGTCGAGCAGGAAGCCGTCGCCATAATCGTCGTGGGAGGGCCAGGTCCGGGTCAGGTCGGTCACCGGATAGATCAGGCATTGATAGGCCGGCAGCGGATCGCCCGCCCGCTTCGCCTGCTGGCTGAGCACGGCCGAGAGATGGCCGCCCGCACTGTCGCCGCCGACGCCGATGCGCTCCGGATCGGCGCCGTAATCGCCCGGATCGGCCACGACATGGCGCCAGACCGCCAGGGCATCCTCGATCGGGGCCGGAAAGCGGTGTTCCGGCGCCAGGCGATAGCCGACGGACAGCACCAGGCAGCGCGAGCGGTCGGCGAGAAAAGTGCAGAGCGGATCATAGCTGTCGAGATCGCCCAGGACGAAGCCGCCGCCGTGGAAGAACACCAGCATGGGTGCCGGCCCGCGCGGCAGGCCCTTCGGGACATAGAGGCGCAAGGGAATGTCGCCGTGGGGCCCGGGGGCCCGGCGCTGGTCGATGCGCGCCATGGCGGTAATGCCGCCGCCCAGCGCCGTCGCCATCACCCGCTGCAAGTGACGGGAATGATGGATCGGGCGGGTTTCTAGCGGCCCCTGGCGGGTCGCGAGGCTGACCATCAATTGCAGGTGCGGATCCAGGGTCCGGCCCTGGCGGACGACCGGCCGGCCGCCGCCCATCCGCACCAGCAGCGGCCGGGGCAGGCTGAACAGGCCCTTCAGGGCTGCGCGCTGAAACGAATGACGAACGGCCATGGAATGTCCTCTGCCCCCCCGCGGGTCCTTTATTGAACATTATTCATCTACCCCAGCCGGCGCCGCCTGTCATGCCTCAAGCCGCGGGTACCAGGTGTTGAACGCGGGAGATGAAATTGCTTCAATCCCCGTCGTCGCGACCGGCAGCCCGGTTGCGCCCCGCAGGAACCCGACGGAGGCCAGAGATGAAGAAACGCTTCGTGGTCGCCCCCGTGCTCGGCCTTGCCGCCTTTGCCGCGGTTTCCTGGCTCCTGGGCCCGCCCGATTGCCGGGACGGCTGGAACAGCCCGTCGATCGGCGCCGCCGGGGCCTGCTCCCATCACGGCGGCGTCGACCCGACCAGCACCATCCTCGCGGTTCTGGCCGCCCTGATCGCGGCCGGGGCGGTGCTGTTCTTCGCCCAGGGGCGGGGCCCGCGGGAGCCGTCGATCCCCGCCGGCATTCGGACCCCCCTGCCCTGCCCCAAATGCGGCCGCCCCCTGGACCTCAAGGCGAAAGGCGAAGGCCGCGGCTTCTACTGGGGCTGCCCGGACTGGCCGGCGTGCGAGGGCACCCGTCCCTATGACGGCTGACGACCGCCCCTCAATTTACAATTAATTTTTGCTTTTCTATTTTTCAAACACATATTGCCTGGAATTCAACAGGCGGTGGCGGCGCTGTTGATATCCGTGCAGTTGCATGGCCCCTCGCCCCCCGGCCGGGCGCGGATTTGCCGGCCGTGATCGCTTGGCATGCTCGTTGCTTTGAAGGCATGGGCCTGTCCGGCCATGGCGACGGACAGGGATTGTAACCTCGTTCGTTCTGCAGGGATCCTTGATGTCACCGATCCGAATACCGGCCGACCTCCGGGAGCGATGTCGCCCCGCCCGGACCGCCGCCTGTGCGGCCGTTCCCGCGCGACCCCGGCCCCTATCCCGCCCAGCCCTTCTCCTGCAAGGTATCCGACCATGACCGTCATTCCCAGGATCGACCCGGCCACCGCGCCGCGCGTCAACAGCAGCGCCTCCTTCACCGCCCGGCCGAAGCCGGTCACCCCGGCCCAGGTCATCGCCGATGACGCCGGGGCGATCGCCGCCGCCGAACAGCTGGCCCCGCTCTTTGCCGCCGATGCAGCGCTGCGCGACCGCGAGGGCCTGCTGCCCATCGCCGAACTGGACGCCTATTCGCAAAGCGGCCTCTGGGGCATCAATATTCCGAAGGCTTACGGCGGCGCGGAAGTTTCCTATGCCACCCTCGGCAAGGTGATCGAGATCATCTCGGCCGCCGATCCCTCGATCGGCCAGATCACCCAGAACCACCTCGTGCTCAGCGTGCATCTGGCGCTGGACGGCACCGAGGCGCAGAAGCGCGAGCTGTTCGATCTGGTCCTGAAGGGTTACCGCTTCGGCAATGCCTTCTCGGAACTGCACAGCAAGAATGTGGTCGCCTTCGAGACCATCATCCGCTTCGAGGGTGACGACGCCATCGTCAACGGCCGGAAATTCTATACGACCGGCGCGCTCTTCGCCCATATCGTGCCCATCATCTCGGTCACCACGGAAGGCGAAGGTTACATCGCCTTCGCCGACCGCGAGGCCCCGGGCCTGACCGTAACCAACGACTGGTCCAGCTTCGGCCAGCGCACCACGGCATCGGGCAGCGTCACGATCGAAAACGTCCGCGTGCCGCGCAGCCGGGTGATCCCGATCAAGGTCTTCGACCGGCCGACGGCGGCGGGCGCCATCTCGCAGTTCATCCAGGCGGCGGTCGATACCGGCATCGGCGCCGGCGCCATCCGCGACGCCATCGATTTCGTGCGCAGCACTTCCCGCGCCTGGATCGACAGCGGCAAGGACAAGGCCAGCGAGGATCCCTTTACCATCCAGGCGATCGGCGAGCTTGAAATCGGCCTGCATGCGGCGCAGGCCCTGGTCGAGCGGGCGGGCCGCCTGATCGACGCGGCGCTGGCCGATCCGACCGAGGAAAAGGTCAATGCGGCGACCGTCGCCACCGCCGAGGCCAAGGTGCTGTCGACCCGCATCGCCCTCGAGGCCTCGAACAGGCTGTTCGAGCTGGCGGGCACCCGCGCGACCCTGGCCGAGCACAATCTCGACCGGCACTGGCGGAACGGCCGGGTTCACACCCTGCACGACCCCGCGCGCTGGAAGCCCTATCACATCGGCAATTTCTACCTGAACGGCGCCTCCGCCCCCCGCCATCCCTGGAGCTGATTTCCCGTTCCGCCGGTGCCCGCGCGGGCACCGGCCTTCCCTTTCCGGAGTTGCATCATGTCCTATTCGTTTGCGCGCCTTGCCGGCGCGGCCGCCCTCGCCTTGCCCTTCGTCACCACCACGCTGCCCGCCGGCGCCGGCGACCTGTTCGATTCCGCGCGGCCGACCGCGACCGGCGGCGTCAACACCATCGAGGGCTCGGGCGGCGGCGGGCTGGCCACCTGGGCGCTGATCACCGGCTACGGCTCGGGCGAGGCCATCGGCGGCAGCGCCTATACGACCTTCGCCAAGACCGACGACTACACGCTGACCTCCAGCGGCGTCGCCATCGGGCTGTTCAACCGGGTCGAACTGTCCTTCGCCCAGCTCGGCTTCGATACCGAGGCGATCGGCGCCAAGCTCGGCGTCGGCAAGAACAAGACCTTCTTCACCAATATCGCCGGCATCAAGGTGCGCGCCTTCGGCGACGCCCTGGACCAGGAAAAATGGTGGCTGCCCCAGGTCGCCGTCGGCGCCCAGTACAAGGATTCGGGCCACGAGAACATCCTGACCGCCATCGGTTCCAAGGACAGCAGCGGCGTCGACTATTACGTCGCCGCGACCAAGGCGATCCTCGACTGGAAGCTGCTGATCAACGGCACGCTGCGCCTGACCAAGGGCAACCAGTTCGGTCTCCTCGGCTTTTCCGACGACTACGAGCTGCAACCCGAAATCGGCGTCGAATACCTGCTGACGTCCAATTTCATCATCGGCGCCGAATATCGCTTCAAGCCCGACAATCTCGCCTTCGCCAAGGAAGACGACTGGAAGGATATCCATATCGCCTATTTCCCGGTGAAGAACGTCTCCTTCACCGTCGCCTATGTCGACGCCGGTTCGATCGCCAACGAAGACGACCAACAGGGCCTCTATGCCTCGCTGCAGGTTTCATTCTGAGGGAAAGACACATGACCGACAGCCAGATCTACCGCGAGGTGACGGCCGCCAACGAGACCTATGTCGCCGGCTTCGGCGACAAGGGCGCGCTGGCCCTGCCGCCGGCGCGCGGCTTCGCCATCCTCACCTGCATGGATGCCCGCCTCGACCCGGCGAAATACGCCGGGCTTTCGGAAGGCGACGCCCATGTCATCCGCAACGCCGGCGGCCGGGCCTCCGACGATGCCATCCGCTCCCTCGTCATCTCCCACAAATTGCTAGGGACGCGGGAATGGTTCGTGATCCATCACACGGATTGCGGCATGGAACTCTTCACGTCCGAGATCATCGGCGACCTGCTGACGGAAGATCTCTCGACCGCCGGCTTCGACGGCAAGACCTGGTCGAACCCGGAGAAGAAGGGCGGTTCCGTCGCCGGCCAGTACATCAACTGGCTGACCATCCGCGACCAGGCGGAAAGCGTCACCCACGACGTCCGCCGCATCCGCAGCCACCCGCTGGTACCCGGCAGTATCCCGGTCTACGGCTTCATCTACGATGTCCGCAGCGGCCGGTTGATCGAGGTGCCGGCAGCGACCGACGCCGGCCGCATCGCTGCCTGACGGCCGTGCCGCCGGCGCGACCACGCCGGCGGCACAAGGCTCAATCCCACCAGAAATTCCACCAGTCGCTGGCCGCCAGGCTGGCGGCATAGGCATTCACGGTGCCGAAGCCCTGGTCGATCGTGTCCGAGCAATAGAGATGCAGTTCCCGGGCGAGCGCGACCGCCGCATCCCGGCCGGCCGGGCGCTGCCGGACCCGCAAGTCCAGCGTATCGAACCCCATCGAAACCAATTCCGCGCCGAACCTGTCCCGCCACGAGCGCAGCGCCGCGACATGATATTCCGCCGCCGGGCAATCATTCCAGTCGCCCCAGTACAGCGCGGCCGGAACCTCCGTCCAATCCGCGACGGGGATGAATGCGATCACCACCGTATCGCCGCAGCAGGCCTCGTCCGTCTCTACAAACCAGGGCCCCATGGTCCCCGGCTGCGCCGGCCAGGTGCCCATGGGCCGCTCGGCATCCCAGACCATCCCGTCCTGCCAGGGGCGGAGAATGATGCCGTCCCCCGATGACGGCGGCAGGGGCGGCGTGATTTCCGGGTTCTGCATAATTTCCGGATGCTCACGGGTGAATTCCTCGAACCACGCCTGCGCCTCGGCGTCCCGCCCTTGCCGATAGGCGACGAAATCGGCCGGGAAATCGATGCCGGCGGCAAGAGCGAGGACTTCCGCCGTCGAGTGCCGCGGCGGGGAGGAAAAAAGATTCTCGGCCATCCGCACGGCTTCCGCCCTCTTCCCGACGATCAGGGGATAGCCGCGGCCGGCGGATCTCAGGCCCTCCCAGGCTGCGATGGCCCCGGCGCGCGGAACCTCGACGATATCGAAGGGAAAGCCCGGGACGCCGGCCTCGCCCCGCGCGGAATGCAGCCCCAACGGCGAGGCGGAAACCGCCATGGCCATGGCACAGAACTCCCGCCGCCGCATTTCGCCCCCCGCGTGCATGGAAACGGAGGGATAATACCAGGGCGCGCCAGAAAGATCATCCCCCGGACGCATGCGCGCCCGGGGGATGGCGGCCTCAGCTCCAGGCGTGGAACGGCGGCTTCACGTCGTTCAGGAAATAATTGCCGAGGATGGCGTATTTCCAGCGCACGGGATCGTGCAGCGTATGGGTGCGGGCATTCCGCCAGTGACGGTCGAGGTTATGCTCGGCCAGGGTCGCGCGGGTGCCGGCCAGTTCGAACAGGACATTGGTCGCCTCGAGCGCGATCTCGGTCGACAGCACCTTGGCTTCCGCGGTCACGATCTGGGCCCAGGCGACCTTGTCCGCCGTCGGCTGGACCAGGGCGTCGTCGATCGCTTCCGCCGCTTGATAGAGCAGCGCCTGGGCCGCATGCAGGCGCAGCGTCAGCCGGCCCACGGCCTGGATGGTATAGGGATCGTCGGACGCCTTTTCGAGACCGCTGTCGATCCAGGGCCGGCTCTTGGTCTTCACGAACTGGATCGTGTCGTCGATCGCGGCCCGCGCAATCCCGGTATCGACCGCGACCTGGATGATCTGGAAGATCGCGCCGTCGGCGGAAGGCTTCTCATAGCCTTTGTAACCCGGCACGACGTGATCCTTCGGCACCTTCACCTGATCGATGATCACCGTGCCCGAGAAGGTGGTGCGCTGGCCGAAGCTGGACCAGTCGTTGATCACGGTCAGGCCCGGGGCATTGCGGTCGGCGATCACATACCAGGCGCGGCCCTGGTCGTCGGTCGCGACGATGGGCACCAGCTGGGCGAGAATGGCACCCGAGGAATAGAATTTCTTGCCGGTGACGATGACGTGATCGCCGTGGTCGGTGAAGCTGGTCTCGAAATCGGCGGCGCGCTTCGAGCCGAATTCGGAAAAGGCATTGCCGAGGCGGACGCCCGCCAGCACTTCGCCGAACAGCAGGGCCTGCTGCG
The DNA here is from genome assembly GCF_003173055.1 of Zavarzinia compransoris. Taxonomy (NCBI): domain Bacteria; kingdom Pseudomonadati; phylum Pseudomonadota; class Alphaproteobacteria; order Rhodospirillales; family Zavarziniaceae; genus Zavarzinia; species Zavarzinia compransoris. The sequence continues at coordinate 246,811 of NZ_QGLF01000001.1, read as the reverse complement.
CCTCGTCCGAGACCGTGCGGATGGCGGCGACGATACCGAGGTGGTTCTGGGTGATCTGGCCGATCGACGGATCGGCGGCCGAGATGATCTCGATCACCTTGACCAGGGTCTTGTAGGAAACCTCGGGCCCGCCGAATGCCTTCGGCACATTGATCGACCAGAGGCCGCTTTGCGAATAGAGGTCGATCTCGGCGACCGGCAGGGTGCGGTTCTGGTCGCGGTCGGAGGCGCCCTTCAGAATCTCGGCCGCGACCTTGTGGGCGACCTCGATCGCCTCCGCGTCGGATTTGATCACATGGGCGGGCGTCGAGGGCCGGGGCAGGCCCGGCACGCCTTCCGGCGCCTTGATGGGTTCATGGACGGTCATGTCAGATTTCCTTGGGAATAGTTGAGGCTGGTAACCTTAAACGTTTCGGTCGACACAGCGGGCACTCAGGCATGGAACGTCCTTTCCTCCGATGTCTTCAGGCCGAAATAAAGGTCGCGGACATCGGGCCGGGCGGCGATTTCCGCCGCCGGACCGTCGACGACGGCGCGGCCGTTCTCGATGATGTAGGCGTGATCGGCATGGGCCAGCGCCACCGCCGCATTCTGTTCGGCAACCAGCAGGCTGATCCCCTCCTCGTCGCGGAGGCGGTGCAGGATGGCGAAGATTTCCTCGACCACCAGGGGGGCGAGGCCCATCGAGGGTTCGTCGAGCGCGATCAGGCGCGGCCGCGCCATCAGGGCCCGGCCGATCGCCACCATCTGCTGCTCGCCGCCGGAAGTGTAACCGGCATTGAGCCCGCGCTTCGGCACCAGCCGGGGGAAGAGGTCGTAGACCCGGTCAAGGGCGGACCGCAGCGCCCGCCCGCGCAGGCGGCGGGACACGGCGCCGCTGATCAGGTTCTCCTCGACCGTCAGCTGCGGAAAGCAGCGGCGGCCCTCGAGCACCTGGATCACCCCGGCCTCGACCAGATCGGCCGTGTCCAGCCGGCCGATATCCTGCCCTTCGAACAGGATGCGGCCGCGCGTGACCCTGCCGCGCTCGGCCCGGAGCAGGTTGGAGACGGCCTTCAAGGCCGTGCTCTTGCCGGCGCCATTGGCGCCGAGCAGGGTCACCGCCCGCCCGGCATCGACATGCAGCGACAGGCCGCGCAGGGCGAGAATGGCCTGCTGGTAGACGACCTCGATGTCTTCGACGACGAGCAGCGGTGCCCCGGTCATGGCGCGGTCCTCAGCTCGGGTTGTCCGCCGAGCAATCGCGCAGCGTAATGCCTTTTTCCTTGGCATAGGCCTCGGACGATTGCTCGATCAGGGGGCGGAGCAGCGCGCGGTCGGAGGCGACCCAGTCGCTGACCACGTTCCACTTCTGGCCGTCCCACTGCTGGAACTTCACGGCACCGCCGCCCTCATGGTCGGCGCAGGTTACCTTGATGGTCTGGAGGAGACCGGCGGCGCCCAGTTCGGCCACGCGCTTCTCGTCGATCACCAGGTGGTCGAAGCCCCATTGCACTTCCTCGCCGGTCAGCGGGCGATTGCCGAATTTCGCCTGGGCGATGCGCACGGCTTCCACATTCAGGATGCCGTTCACGATGCCGAGGTTGTGATAGACGCTGCCGATGCGGCCCTTGTCGGCGAGATTGCCCAGGCCCTTGCCGTAGACCGTCTCGACGATTTCCTTCACCACCGGGAAATCGGTGCCCGAGGGATGGGTGGTGACCGAGACGTAACCCTTGGCGGCATCGCCGGCCGGGATCACATCCTCTTCCGAATTGGACCAGACGTTGCCGATGATGTGATCGACGGGGAAGCCGGTCTTGACCGCGGTCTTCAGGGCCACCGGGTTCATCACGCCCCAGCCGCGCAGCACGACATATTCGGGCTTCAGGCGGCGGATGGTCAGCCATTGCGCCTGCTGCTCGTTGCCCGGGTGCGGCACTTCGATCTGGGTCACCTCGAATTCGTACTTCTTGGCGAGAAGCTCGAAGATCGGGATGGTTTCCTTGCCGTAGGGCGAGCCGTGATAGAGCACGGCGATCTTCTTGCCCTTCAGCTTGTCGAGGCCGCCCAGCTGCTGGCCGATGTAGTTGACCGTGGCCGAGGCTTCCGACCAGGGATTGAGCTGGAGCGGGAAGACATAGGGGAAGACGCGGCCATCGGTCGAATCCGTGCGGCCGTGGTTGATGGTGATCAGCGGGATCTTGTCCGCAGTCGCGCGATCGATCAGGGCATAGGCGATGCCGACCGAGAGCGGATTATAGGCGGCGGGCCCCACCGGCTGGTGGGTGGAACGGGTGCGTTCATAGCATTCGACGCCGCGCTCGACCTTGTATTCGGTCTCGCATTCGTCCCAGACGAATTTGACGCCGTTGACGCCGCCGTCGCGCTCGTTGATCAGGTTCAGGTAGTCGATGAAGCCGCCGAAGAAGCCGGTGCCGCCGGCGGCATAGGGCCCGACGCGATAGGATTGCAGCGGGAAATAGATCTCGCCGTCGGCCTTGGCCGGCAGGCTGCCGAGGCCGCCGACGACGGCAGCCGCCAGGGCCAGGCGGCTGATGGCTTGTCTAATGGACATGGGACGTCTCCTGGTTGGTCAGATGGATTTGCGCCGGGTGATCCGGGCAAGCAGGGCCGAGAGCCCGGCGGGCTCCGCGATGAGGAAGGCGATGATCAACCCGCCCAGGACGATCTTCTGGGCGTTCTCGAGCACGCCGGAATCGAAGAGGTCGCCGAACAGGAACTGGCCGAGGCGGCTGAGGATCAGCGGGAAGATCACGATGAAGCCGGCGCCGAGGAAGGCGCCCCGGATCGAGGCGAGGCCGCCGATGATGACGATGAAGAGGATCTGGAACGAGCGGTCGAGATCGAACCCCGCCGGTTCCACCGTGCGCAGATAGGCGAAGGCCCAGAGCGCGCCGGCGATCCCGATGACGAAGGAGGAAACGGCGAAGGCGAGCAGCTTCACCCGGAGCACGGAAATGCCGAGGGTGGCCGCCGCCACGTCGCGGTCGCGGACGGCGATGAAGCTGCGCCCGATCTCGGACCGGGTGAGCCGCCAGGCCGCCAGCGTCAGCAGCGAAACGATCCCGAGCGAGAGGAGATAGCGCCCGACGGAGGAATCGAAGCTGATGCCGGCGACGGTCAGCGGCGGGGCCGTGATCACGCCGGACGTATTGCCGTTCGAGAACCAGTCGAACTTGGTCAGCGCCCATTGCACGAAGAATTGCGCCGCCAGGGTCGAGACCGCGAGATAGAACCCCTTGAGGCGCAGCGACGGCAGCCCGAAGACGATGCCGAGCGCCGCCGCCGTGACGCCGCCGAGGGCGATGCCGGCAACGAGCGGCAGCCCGTCCAGGCGAAGCAGGAAATTATAGCTGGCGAAGGCGCCGACCGCCATGAAGGCCGCCGAGCCCAGCGACACCTGCCCGGCATAGCCGGTGAGGAGATTGAGCCCGACGCCGGCGAGCGAAAGTGCCAGGAACGGCACCAGGATGGCATCGAAGAGATATTGATCGCCGACGAAGGGCAGGATGCCGAAGGCGACGACCAGCAGCAGGGGCACGGGCAGGTATGAAACCCAGGCCGGCACGCCTGCGCGCGGGGGGGTCAGGGTGAGATCGGTCATGGTTACACCCGCTCGACCAGTTTCTGGCCGAAGAGGCCGGAGGGGCGGATCAGCAGGAAGGCGAGGGCCGCGACATAGGCGAACCAGCCCTCGATGCCGCCGCCGACATAGGGACCGAGGTAAACCTCGGCCAGTTTCTCGGCCGCGCCGATGAGAAGGCCGCCGACGATGGCCCCGGCGATCGAATCGAAACCGCCCAGCACCAGCACCGGCAGCGCCTTGAGCACGACGAGGGAGAGGGAGAATTGCACCCCGAGCCGCGCCCCCCAGAGCAGGCCGGCGACAAGCGCGACGACACCCGCCGCGATCCAGACCGCAGCCCAGACCCGCGGCAGGCGGATGCCGACCGACAGGGCCGCGACCTGGTCGTCCGCCACGGCGCGGAAGGCAAGGCCGGTGCGGGTCTTGCGGAAGAAGATCACCAAGGCGGCGACCATCACGCCGGCGACGGCAGCGGCGAAGAGATCGAACTGGCTGATGAAGATGCCCGCCGCCTCGATCGGGGAATCGTCGATGCCGAGGTCGAGGCCGTGGACCTGCGCGCCCCACAGCAATTGCGCCGCGCCCTCGATCACATAGGACAGGCCCAGCGTCGCCATGAACAGGGTGATCGGCGGCTGGTTGACCAGCGGCCGCAGCACCAGACGCTCGATGGCGAGGCCGATCACCACCATGGCGGCAAGCGTGACCGCCAGCGCCGCGACGAAGGGCAGCCCGCGCTCGACGAGGCTGACGAAGGTCAGCGCGGCGAAGAGCAATTGCGCCCCTTGGGCGAAATTCAGCACGCCCGAGGTCTTGTAGATCAGCACGAAGCCGATCGCGACCAGGGAATACATCACGCCGGACAGCAGGCCGCCGACCAGCACTTCGAGAAGAAAATCCATAGGGGTCGTTCCGTCAGTGGCCCTGGCCGAGATAGGCTTCGATGACGCGCGGATCGTTCCGCACCGCATCCGGCGTGCCGTCGGCGATCTTGATGCCGTAGTCGAGGACGACGATGTGATCGGACAGGGTCATGACCACGCCGATGTCGTGCTCGATCAAAAGCACGGTCATGCCGAAACGCGCCTTGGCGGCCCGGATGGCGTCGGACAATTCCTGCTTTTCGCCGGCGCTCATGCCCGCCATCGGTTCGTCGAGCAGCAGCAGCCTCGGCCGCGCGGCCAGGGCGCGGGCCAGTTCCACCCGCTTCTGCAAGCCATAGGGCAGCGCGCCCACCGGGCGCTCGGCATAGGCGCCGAGGCCGAGGAAATCGAGGAGTTCCAACGCCGCAGCATGGGCCTCCCCCTCCTCGCGCCGGGCGCGGGGCAGGCCCAGGACCTGTTCGACGATGCCGGCGCGATGGGCGAGGCTGCGCCCGGTGACGATATTCCCGACCACCGACAGCCCCTTGAAGAGGGCGATATTCTGGAAGGTACGGGCGATGCCGGCGGCGGCGGCGGCCCGTGCCCCTTTCGCCGTCAGGTCGCGGCCCTCGAACAGCACGCGCCCGCCCTGCGGGCGATAGATGCCGTTGATGACGTTGAGCAGCGAACTCTTGCCCGCGCCGTTCGGGCCGATGATGGCCAGGGTTTCTCCCGCCGCCGCCTCGAAGCCGACCCCGGACAAGGCCTTCACCCCGCCGAAGGCGAGGTCGATGTCGGCGAGGTGCAGCAGGGCCACGTTCCCGGTTACGGCGGCCTTTCCGTCACGGGCCGCGAAAGCGGGGGTTACGCCGGCCTGTTCCAGGGCCCAGGCGGTTGCAAGCAGGTCACTCATGGCGCGCCTTCCGGAAGCGTCGGGGCCGGCCTGGACCGGCCCCGATCGTCGCGAGGGTAGATCAGGCGACCGCGGCCTGAATGGGCTTCGCCCGTTCCAGTTCGCGCACCAGCGGCAGGACCTTTTCGCCGAAATAGGCGACTTCTTCCTGGAAGTGCAGGAAGCCGCCCAGCACGAGGTTCACGCCCAGCGTCTTCAGGTGATAGATGCGCTCCGCGATCTGTTCGGGCGTGCCGATCAGATTGGTCTTGAAGCCGTCGTTGTATTGCACAAGGTCGTTGAAGGTGGACTTCGACCACATGCCGTCGCCCTCGGGCGAGGCCTGGCCCGCCTGCTTCACCGCGCCGCCGAAAGCGTTCACGGCTTCGACATCGGCATTGTCGATGATCGCCTGGAGTTCCGCCCGGGCTTCACGCTCGGTGTCGCGGGCGATGATGAAGGCATTGACGCCGAACTTCACCTTGCCGGCGCGGCCGTTGCGGGCGGCGATGGCGTTCACTTCGTCGAACTGGGCCTTGTGGCCTTCGGGCGTATTGCCGTTGGCGAAATACCAGTCGGAGACCGCGCCGGCATTCTCCTTGGCCGCCCGGCTGTTGCCGCCCTGGAAGATTTCCGGATGCGGGGCCTGCAAGGGCCGCGGGCGCAGGTTGAAGTCGTTGGTCTGGTAGAAATCGCCCTTGAAGGTGAAATTATCCTCGGTCCAGATGCCTTTCAGCACCTGGATGAATTCGCGGCTGCGGCGGTAACGTTCGTCATGCTCCAGCCAGGGCAGGCCGAGGGCGGTGAATTCGCCCTTGAACCAGCCCGACACGACATTGACCGCCCAGCGCCCGCCGAAGAGCTGATCCGCCGACGCGCCGAGCTTGGCGACCACGGCCGGATGCCACGGCCCCGGCAGGATGGCGGCGATCACCTTCAGGCGCTTGGTCGCGGCCAGCAGCGCGGTCGAGAAGGTGGTCGATTCATGCTGGTATTCGGCGCCGTAGGAGCCGATGAAGCGGATCTGCGACAGGGCGTAGTCGAAGCCCGCCTCTTCCGCGATGCGCGCCAGCTTGATGTTGTAGTCGAGGTTCCATTCGGTGCGCTGGGGGATCTTGGAGACGACGAGGCCGCCGGAGACATTCGGCACCCAATAGGCGAATTTCACCGCATCCTCGGGGGTCGGCGCGACGGGAGTGATGGCATTCATTTGATTGCTCCGGGGGTAGGCTCAGGCCGACTTGGCCAGGACGAGGGACGACGGCGCCACCAGCGCCTGCCGGTCGAGAAGCCGGGCGGCTTCGCTCGCGGCGCGCTCGATCCGCGTGGTGATGGCGGGGTTGGTCAGGCGGTAGTCGACGAAATCGGCCTCGGCGGCATAGATCGCGGTCGGCACCGAATAGGCCCCGAAGAAACCGAGCAGCGGCCGCAACTGGTGTTCGGTGACGAGGCCGTGCAGCGGGCTGCCGCCGGTCGCGACCAGCACCGCCACCTTGCCCGCCAGCGCCTCGAGATGGACGAGATCGAACAGATGCTTGAACAAGCCGCTATAGGACGCGCGATAGACCGGCGTGCCGACCACCAGCACATCCGCCGTCTCGACCCTGCGCACCAGCGCCTCCCCGCCCTCGGACAGGCGGGCGCGGTCGGGGGCCGCCAGCAGGTCCGCCCCCGCCAGCTCGACCGCCGCGTAATCGGTCGGGATGCGCACCGCGATGGCATCGGCGACGGCCCGCACCAGGACCCCGGTACGCGACGGCTGCCGCGGGCTGCCGTTGATCGAGACGAGATTGAACGGTTTGACGAAACTCACGATGACACCGGACGGTAATTTTCACACATCAGCTTCTATCAAGATTCGTGCCATCATTTTCCTAGTGTGTTTTCGTTTATTTCCCATGTTTGTCACGCAGAGTTACTGCGCAGATATCGACACCTGGCCAGCAGCCTGCTGAAATCCGCGCAGCGCCGATGCCGGCGGCGCCCCAGAAAAAACCCCGCCGGTTACCCGGCGGGGCGCGATGCGCAGGCGTGGCGGTGAGATCAGCCGCGTTTCCCGCCGGGCAGCAGGTCGTAGCGCTGCATCAAGGTCCGCAGCACATTCCGGGTAATGCCGAGGAAAGCCGCGGCATGCACCTGATTGCCGCCCGCGTGATCGAGGGCGCGCAGCACGAGCTGCTTCTGGACCGCGTTGAACAGGTCCGCCGTCTCGCGCGCCAGGAGATCGTCGAGCACTTGCTGCAGCCCGCCCGGCGCCGCCCGCTCGGGCGCCGCGCCGCCGTCGTCCCGCACGCCCAGCGACAGGTCGGCCTGTTCGATCCGGCCGCCGCGATGCCCGACCAGCGCCGCCTGGACGACGTTTTCCAACTCGCGGATATTGCCCGGCCAGTCGTGGTCGAGCAGCGCCGCCTCGGCCTCGGGGCTGAAGGCGATCGCCGCGCCCGGGCCGTGCAGCCCCACGAAATGCCGGGCCAGCGCCAGGATGTCGCCCGGACGGTCGCGCAGCGGGGGAACCTTCAGGGTGGCGACCTTGATCCGGTAATAGAGATCTTCGCGGAAGCGGCCGGCGGTGATCGCCTTCGCCAGGTCGACATTGGTCGCGGTGACGAGGCGCACGTCGATCGGGCGCGAGACGCGGGCGCCCACCCGCGTCACCTCGCGCTGCTGGATGACCCGCAGCAGTTTCGCCTGCATCGCCGGCGCCAGTTCGCCGATCTCGTCGAGAAACAGGGTGCCGCCGTCCGCCGCCTCGAACCAGCCGGTGGTGGCGCTGAGCGCGCCGGTGAAGGCGCCCTTCTCGTGACCGAAGAGTTCGCTTTCGAACAGGTTTTCCGACAGGGCGGCGCAATTGACCGCGATGAACGGCCGCTGCCGCCGGGCACTGAGCTGGTGAATCTGCCGCGCCACCAGTTCCTTGCCCACCCCGGTCTCGCCCAGGACGAGGACATGGACCGAGGCGCCGGCGACCCGCTCGATCTCGGCGCTCAGGCGCCGCGAAACGGGGTCGTCGAAGACGGGCCCCGCGATACCGGCAGTCGAAGCGGCGGCAGTCGACACTTTATTTCCCAACATGATGCACCAAACAACGCAGGATCAGGGACGATGGGGCCAAGCATTCCCGCCCCCCGGGCAAAACCGGCGGCGGCCTCAAGGCCGACATCGCCCCCCGCGGGACTTGTCCGTGGCGCCTGGCGCCGGCTGTCCGTTCCACATCGCCTGCCCTTCCCCGCCCCCCCTTTGGTGGGGCTAGTCTGACATTCGACTAGGGTAATTTTTCGTTTCCCACAATGTGAAAAATATATCACCACATTTAATATGTGTTTATTAAAAATAAATACATTCCGTATATGATTATACATTCGGCCCGCAGCCGCAGGCAAAATCATGGCGGCACAGCGGATACTGAACAGCCATGGCTTCCGGCCCTGTCCGACCGCAGCCGCATATTTGTCAGGAAGCGGCAGGCCCCAGCCGACCGGCGAGGGCGCCGCTGCCGCGCAATTGGCAAATGATCATGCAGGGCCCTACCGACGGCGCGGCAAAGCCTCGATCGCCGGTTCGCTGCCGCCGAGGCGAGCAAGACGGCGGGCGCTCTCGCGCTCGATCAGGGCATTCAGGGCCTCGCGCACAAGGGCGGATTTTTCCTTGAGGCCGGTATAAGCCTGCGCCTTGGCCAGCAAGTCGTCATCAAGGGCTATGGTCGTTCGCATTTTGCCCCCCGGCGGAAGAGGCCCGAGCGTAGCATCGAGCGATGCCGGCACCAATGATGCCTGGGGGCTCAACCCACGGGCAGCAGGCAACGGCCGGACGGTGGCCGGTGCGTGATGGCCTGTCCTGCCCCGGCCGTTATCCGCCCGGGGCAGGACAGGCCGCCCGGCTCAGATCTTGGGCGGGGTCACGCCGGCGGCGACCAACGCGCCGGTGAGCGAGGCCTTGAGACGGTCGAGGGCGGCATCGTCGCTGCCCTCGGCCCGGGCGACCAGCACCGCCTGGGTGTTGGAAGCGCGCAGCAGCCACCAGCCGTCGGCGTTCTTCACGCGGACGCCGTCGGTGGCGTCGACCTCGGCGCCGGCCGCGGCGAGATTGGCCTTCACCTTGTCGACGATGGCGAATTTCTCTTCCTCGACCACGGGGAAGCGCAGTTCGGGGGTATTCACCGTGTCCGGCAGGCGATCGCGCAGCTCGGTCAGGGAAACGCCGGCCTTGACCACCGCCCGGATCAGGCGCAGCGCCGCATAGAGCGCATCGTCGAAGCCGTAGAAACGGTCGGCGAAGAAGATATGGCCCGACATTTCACCGGCGAGCGGCGAACCGGTCTCGGCCATCTTGGTCTTGATCAGCGAATGGCCGGTCTTCCACATCAGCGGCTTGCCGCCCAGCTTGGCGATTTCGTCGAACAGGACCTGGCTCGCCTTCACGTCGGCGATGATGGTCGAGCCCGGCTTGTCCTGCAGCAGGTCGGCGGCGAGGATGGCGAGAAGCTGGTCGCCCCAGATGATCCGGCCCTTGGCGTCGATGGCGCCGATGCGGTCGGCGTCGCCGTCGAAGGCGATGCCGATGTCGAGCTTGTTCTCGGCGACCAGATGCTGGAGCTGCTCCAGGTTCTCGGGCTCGGTCGGGTCGGGATGATGGGCGGGGAAGGTGCCGTCGACCGCCTCGTTGATGACGAGATGACGGCCCTTCAGGCCGGCGACGATGCGGCCGATCACGGTGCCCGCAGCGCCATTGCCCGGATCCCAGCCGATGGCGAGGTCGTTGTCCACCGCCTCTTCCAGCAGGCGGGCGACATAGGCGTCGGAAATATCGTGGTCGCGCACGCTGCCGGCGCCCTCGACGATGTCGCCGGCGGCGGAAATCCGGCCGACCTCCTGGATCTGGGCGCCGAAGAAGGACTTCTTGCCCAGCATCATCTTGAAGCCGTTGTGGTGCGGCGGGTTATGGCTGCCGGTCACCTGAATGCCGCCGTCGGTGCCGAGGGTGGTGGCGGCGAAATAAAGCTGCGGCGTGGGGCCGACGCCGGTGCGCACGACTTCCGCCCCCGTCGACTTCAGCCCCTCGACCAGCGCCGCCTCGAGCGCGGGCGACGACACCCGGCCGTCCCGGCCGACCGCGATCACCGGGGCCGACTTGCCGCTGGCCCGCGCGACGATGGTGCCGAAGGCCCGGCCCAGCGCCGCCGCATCGGCCTCGTGCAGGGTTTCGCCCACGATGCCGCGGATGTCGTATTCGCGGAGGATCGACTTATGGAACTGATACGGCTGAGTCACGATATGACCTCGTTCAATGGGCGGCGATGCTCAATGGGCGGCAACTGGCGGACGGCCGATCGAGAAATAGGTGAAGCCCGCTTCGGACATTTCTTCCGGGCGGTAGATATTGCGCAGGTCGACGATGATCGGCGAGTTCAGCGCACTGCGGACCCGGGCGAGGTCCAGGGCGCGGAATTCGTTCCATTCGGTGATGATGACCAGCACATCCGCCCCGGGCAGGGTGGCATAGGCGTCGCTCACCCAGTCGACACCGTCGATCAGGGCGGCGGCGGCGGTCATGCCCTCCGGATCATAGGCGCGGATCCTGGCGCCGGCCGCGATCAGGCGCGGCAGGATGGCCAGCGAGGGCGCATCGCGCATATCGTCGGTGTTCGGCTTGAAGGTGACGCCGAGAACGGCCACAGTCTTGCCCGCGACCGAGCCGCCGACGGCCGCGATCACCTTGTCCGCCATGGCATCCTTGCGGGCATCGTTCACCGCCACCACCGCCTCGACGATCCGGGTCGGGGCTTCGTAGTCGCGCGCGGTGCGCACCAGGGCGAGCGTATCCTTCGGGAAGCAGGAGCCGCCGAAGCCCGGCCCCGCGTGCAGGAACTTGCGGCCGATGCGGCCGTCGAGACCGATGCCGCGGGCCACGTCCTGAACGTCCGCGCCGACCTTCTCGCAGAGATCGGCCATCTCGTTGATGAAGGTGATCTTGGTCGCCAGGAAGGCGTTGGAAGCATATTTGATCAGTTCCGACGTCTCGCGCGAGGTGAAGACGAAGGGCGTATCGAGCAGGGACAGCGGCCGGTAGAGCTGGCGCAGCACGGCGCGGGCGCGGGCGCTGTCGGTGCCGACCACCACCCGGTCCGGGCGGCGGAAATCCTCGATCGCCGAGCCTTCGCGCAGGAATTCGGGGTTCGACGCGACATCGAAGGCGAAATCGGGACGAACGGCGCGGATGCGGCGCTCGACCTCCGCCCCGGTCCCGACCGGAACCGTGGACTTGGTCACGACGACCGCATAGCCGCGCAGGGCCGCGGCGATTTCCTCGGCCGCGGCATAGACATAGGTCAGATCGGCATGGCCGTCGCCGCGCCGGCTGGGGGTGCCGACGGCGATGAAGACGGCCTCCGCCCCCTCGACCGAAGCAGCGAGATCGGTGGTGAAGGACAGGCGCCCGGCGGCGACATTCTCGGCCACCAGCTTGTCGAGCCCCGGCTCGTAGATGGGGATTTCACCCCGGCGCAGGGCTTCGACCTTGCTCGCGTCCTTGTCGACGCAGATCACCTGATGACCGAACTCGGAAAAACAGGCACCGGATACCAGACCGACATAGCCGGTGCCGACCATCGTTACACGCATCGCCCCTCCTTGAAGGGATCAGAGTTTGGCCGCCACTTGCGCGATGAAGGGCGCCAGCTTCGGCCCGATATCCGGCCGGGCCAGGGCAAAGGCGATATTGGCTTCGAGGAAGCCGATCTTGTCGCCGCAGTCGTAGCGGACACCGTCGAAGGCAAAGCCGTGGAAGGGCACTTCGCCGATCATCTTGGCCAGCGAATCGGTCAGCTGGATTTCGCCGCCGGCGCCGCGCTCCTGGGTTTCCAGGTGGTGGAAGACGCGCGGCGACAGGATATAGCGCCCGATCACGGAAAGGGTGGAGGGGGCCGCCTCCGGCTTCGGCTTCTCGACCAGGCCCCGGACCTCGGTCAGGCGGCCGTTGGTGGCGCCGGGGGCAAGCACGCCGTAGCGCTGGGTATGTTCGCGCGGGACATCCATCACGGCGAACATATTGCCGCCGACATCGGCATAGGCTTCCGCCATCTGGGCGAGGCAGGGCCTGTCGGCCAGGACCATGTCGTCGGGCAGGAGGACGGCGAAGGGCTCGTCCCCGACCAGTTCCTTGGCGCACAGCACGGCATGGCCGAGGCCCAGCGCTTCCGGCTGGCGGACATAGGACACCTGGCCGAGCTTCGGCTGCCAGGCGCGCAGCGCTTCAAGCTCCGCGGTCTTGCCGCGGCGGGCGAGAGTTTCCTCAAGCTCGAAATGGCGGTCGAAATGATCTTCGAGCGCGGTCTTGCCGCGGCTGGTAACGAAGATGAAATGCTCGACGCCCGCCGCCCGCGCCTCTTCCATGGCGTAATGGATCAAGGGCTTGTCGACAACTGTCAGCATTTCCTTGGGGCTGGCCTTGGTGGCCGGCAGGAAACGCGTGCCAAGACCGCCGACGGGAAATACGGCCTTCCGGATCTTCGTCATCTTATGGAAACACTCTGGCTGAAATAGGCGGGGAATCCGTGCGCCTGTTCATGCCATGGCGCAAGCATTGAAACAATGCCGCGCTGCACTTTCGGTTCCCTCCGCGCCCTATTCGGCGGCGGAGGTCAGGGGCGCCGCGGCCCGGTCGACCGGCGGCAGCTCCAGCGATGCAACCAGGGTGCGAACCTCCTGTCGGGCCGCAACCTCCGACATGGTGAGGGTGGAGCCGGTCCGCCCGAGATCGAGCATGGTCAGGCCCTGAAGGAACAATTCGCGATAGGTCACGCGCTCGGACAGGCCGGCGACGACGCGGAAACCGATGCGCTTGGCAAGGCGGGCCAGCACTTCGGAAACCCGGCGCTTGTTGCGGGCATCGAGATGGCCGACGCGGTTGCGCATCACCAGCCAGTCCACCGTGCCGCCGGTGCGCGCCCGGCGCTTGCGCATTTCCCACACCAGTTCGGAATAGAGGCTGGGCCCGAGGATGGTGTGGTCGGCGGGATCGACCCGGGCGATCAGGTCGAGGTCGATGAAACTGTCGTTCATCGGCGTCAGCAGGGTATCGGCACAGCCATGGGCGAGGCGCGACAGGAAACTGTCCGAGCCCGGACAATCGATGATCACGACATCGTGATTGTTGACGTAATCCTCGAGCACCGACAGGAAACGGGCGCGCTCGTCCGCCTGGGCTTCCTGGAAGTCGGGGATCTCGCTGCGGGTGATGACGGCGAAGCTGGGCACCAGCAGGTTGGCGCCCTCGGCCACGGCGCGGGCCCGGTTTTCCAGATAGCGGGTGAGCGTGCGCTGGCGGCCGTCGAGATCGATGGTGGCGACGCGGCGGCCCTGTTCGAGCAGGGCGACCACGAGGTGCATGGCGCTGGTCGATTTGCCGGAACCACCCTTCTCGTTGCCGAGCACGATGATATGGGCCCGCCGTCCGTCCGTCATGGAACACCGCCTGTGCTGCGCCGGCCTGCCGGCTGTCCTTGCCCGATGGTCGGCCGCGGCCCCGGCAACGTCAATGATTCGGACGGGGAAGAGCACGCTCGACCATGCGCCGAACCACAATATGAGCGGTGCCACGCCCCGTCATCAACTATATCCTGTGGCTGGCTTGGCCCGCCCGGCCGGCTTCGCAGCGGGCCGGCGGCGCAGGGAAGGATTGACTCCCCCGCCCGAGTGGCCTACTCGCGTGGCGACTGATGGCGAAGATGCGCCACGCCCGAGGAAATGCCGCCCCATGTCCGAGACCGCCCCCCTGCCGCTGCCCGTGGCGCGTTCCGTCGCCAGCCTGCGCCAGACCGTGAAAGACTGGCGGGCGGCGGGCCTGCGCATCGGCTTCGTGCCGACCATGGGGGCGCTGCACGCCGGGCATCTGTCGCTGGTCGAAATGGCCAGGGCCCGGGCGGACCGGGTGGTGGTGTCGATCTTCGTCAACCCGACCCAATTCGGCCCGAGCGAGGATTTCGGCAAATACCCGCGCCAGGAAGCGGCGGATGCGGCGCGGCTGGCGGCCTTCGGCGTCGATGTCCTGTTCGCCCCGACGGTCGCTGAAATGTATCCGGCCGGCGCCTCGACCACGGTCACCGTCGGTCTCGTCACCGACCGGCTGGAGGGCGAGTTCCGCCCGACCCATTTCGCCGGCGTCGCCACCGTGGTCGCCAAGCTGCTGAACCAGGTGCGGCCCGATGTCGCCGTCTTCGGCGAGAAGGATTACCAGCAATTGCTGGTGGTGCGCCGCCTGGTCCGCGATCTCGATATCGACACCGACATCGTGCCGGGCCCGACCGTGCGCGAGGCGGACGGGCTCGCCATGTCGTCGCGGAATGCCTATCTCTCGTCCGAGGACCGGGCGATCGCGGCCTCCCTGCCCTCGGTGCTGAATTTCGCCGCCACGCAATTGCGCACCGGCGCCGACGCTGCGCCCTTGATCGAGGCCGGCAAGGCCGAACTGCTGAAGGCCGGCTTCGGCGCCGTGCAATATCTCGACCTTGCCGATGCCGAGACCCTGGCACCGCTGGCGAAGGCGGACCGCCCGGCCCGCCTTCTGGTCGCCGCCCTGGTGGGCCGGACCCGCCTGATCGACAATATCGCGGTCTGAGCGGTCAGAGCTGCCAGGCGGGCTTCCGCTTTTCAAGGAAGGCGGACAGGCCTTCCCGCGCCTCGGGCGTGGCCCGGCGCCGCGCGATCGCCTGGGCGGTCAATTCCAGCGTCTCCGCCTCGATCGGCAGGAATTCCAGTTCGGCGACCAGGCTCTTGGCCCGGGCGACACCGCCCGGCGCATTGAGGAAGATGGTCTCGACCAGTTTGTCCGCGCGGTGCTCCAAGGCGACCGCATCGGGCAGAAGTTCGGAGATCAGGCCGATCCGTAGGGCTTCCGCCGCATCGAAACGCTCGCCGGTCTGGAAATAGCGCCTTGAATTGCGCACGCCGATGGCGCGCATGACATAGGGCGCGATGGTCGCCGGCATCAGGCCGATCTTCACCTCGGACAGGGCGAAAGCCGCCTGGGGCGTGGCCAGCGCAATGTCGCAGCAGGCGACGAGGCCGACACCGCCGCCATAGGCCGGGCCGTCGACCATGGCGATGGTCGGGATCGGCAATTGGTCCAGGGTCCTGAACATCTCCGCCAGGGCGCGGGCATCGGTCAGGTTCTCGTCGAAGACCTGGGCCGCCTGCCGCCGCATCCAAGAAAGATCGCCGCCGGCGGAAAAGCTCTTGCCTTCGGCCCGGACGAGCAGGGCGCGCACGCCCTCCTGGTTGGCGAGATCGGCGAAGATGGTCGACAGCCGGTCGATGGTCAGTTCGTCGAAGCAATTGTGCTTCTCGGGCTTGGCCAGGGTGACGACGGCAAGGCCCGAGGGCGAGAATTCGAGACGGACCCCCGCTTCCGGTTCGGGCGGGGCAAGGCCGGGGGCGACGTCGGGGGCTTCGGTGGTCATGGCTTTTTCCTCGGGGTTCTCAGGCGGTCTGCACGTTGCCGTCCGGCCATTGGGGCAAACCGTCGCCGATGTCGTAATCCTCGCCCTTGTCGGCGACGAAAATATGGTGCTGGAGGCGGATGCCGGTCGGCGGCTCCAGGCAGCCGAGGGCGATGGAGACGGTCTCGCCCCCCAACTCCTCCCAGAACAGGGAAGAGCCGCAGTCGCGGCAGAAGCCGCGCCGCGCCCGGTCGCTCGACCGGTACCAGGCCAGGCCGCGCTCGTTCTTGAAGCGCAGCCGGTCGCGGCGGACCGAGGTATAGGGCCCGGGAGCACCGTGCCAGCGCCGGCATTGCGAGCAATGGCAGGCGGTCGCCCAAGCGAAGCGCCCGCTGGCCGTAAAGCTCACCGCCCCGCACAGGCAGGCGCCGTGCAGGGTTCGGCTCGGCCGGGGGGCCGGTTGCTGGTCGTCCATCGCTCTCTCCCTGGCGGTCATTCTTGCCATCGGCGGCCGAATTGCAAATTGAATTTCATTCATTTATGGCCGTGGCAACCGGCGAGATCGTCGAGGATCGGGCAGTCCGGCCGGTCGTCGCCATGGCAGGCGGCGGCGAGATGGTTGAGGGTGCGGGCCATGGCCTGAAGCTCGGCGATCTTCGCCTCCAGCGCCTCGGCATGGCCGAGCGCCAGGCGCTTCACCTCGGCCGAGGCCCGGCTGCGGTCGCGCCAGAGGTCGAGCAATTCGCCGATCGCCTCCAGGGAAAAACCGAGGTCGCGGGCCCGGCGGATGAAGCGCAGGGTTTCGACGTCGCGCCCCAGATAGCGCCGGTAGCCGGCATCGGAGCGGGCAGCCCTGGGCAGCAGGCCGATCTTTTCATAATGGCGGATCATTTTCGCCGACACGCCGGATGCGGCGGCGGCCTCACCGATATTCATCTTCCGGCCTCCCGAACAGGGGGCCAGTCTGCCACGAAGGACAAGGCCGCGCCTTGCCCTTCGTCAATCCCGTCAGCTTTCGAAGCCGATCAGGACATTGGCGGTGTTGATGCCCAGGGCCTCGACCGCATAGCCGCCCTCGAAGACGAAAAGCGTGGGCAGGCCCAATTTGCGGATGCGCTCGCCCATGCGGAGATAATTCTCGGACTTCAGCTTGAAGCGGGAAATCGGGTCTTCCTCGAACGTGTCGAGGCCGAGGGAGACCACCAGCGTATCGGCGCCGAAGGCTTCGATGCCGGCACAGGCCTTGTCCAGGGCCTCGCCGTAGAGATCCCAGGCCGAACCCCAGTACAGGGGCAGGTTCAGGTTCGCCCCCTCGCCCGCCCCGGCCCCGGTCTCGTCGGCATAGCCGAGGAAATAGGGATATTCCTGGGTCGGATGGCCGTGGATCGAGGTGACGTAAATATCGCCGCGCTGGTAGAAGATCGCCTGGGTGCCGTTGCCGTGGTGATAGTCGACGTCGAGAATGGCGACCCGGCGGCCCGCCTCGGCCAGGACCTGGGTCGCGATCGCCGCATTGTTCAGGTAGCAATAGCCGCCCATCTGGTCGGCGGTCGCGTGATGGCCGGGCGGCCGGCTGAGGGCGAAGGCGGAGAAGTCGCCGCCCAGGATGAGATCGACCCCGGTGAGCGCGGTCTCGACCCCGGCGGCGATCGCCTGGAACGAGGTCCGGGTCAGGCCGCAGCCGGCATCGAAGGAATAGAAGCCGAGCTTGCCGTCGATCGACTCCGGCTCGATCTGGCGCAGCGAGCGGGCGGGCCAGGTCATGGGCAGGGCGTCGCTGTCGCCATGTTCCTCGGACCAGAGCTCCCAGGCGCGTTCGAGAAAGCCGACGAACCTCGGATCATGCACCTTGGCCGCCGCCGCGATGCCCTTGGCCGCCGGCGCGATGACCGGCCCGAGCTTCGCCTCGGTCACCTTTTCGAGCACGATCTCGGCCCGGCGCGGGCATTCGAAGGCCGGCATCATCTTGCCGCCGATCAGTTCGAAGGCGGCGTCGTGCAGCTTGTGATCGGCGTTGAAAATCGTCTTCATGGCAGATCCTCGATGATCAGATGGCCGGCATCCCAGGCACCGGGCCAGACCTCCGCCCCGCCCCGGCGCAAGCGCCGCACAAAGCCGACCGGCAGGTCCGGACAGAACAGATAGGGGCCCGGACCCGCGGCCCGGCCCATGATCCCGGTGGCGGGGCCGAGGCCGGTGTGACCGAGCGCTTCCTCGCAGGGCAGGAAGACGGCGGCGCCCGAGGTATTCGGGTGCGGCTGGCCCGACAGGGGCCGCTCGCCGATGGCACCGACCGCGGCGACCACCGTCATCAGTTCGACCGCCCGCGCCCGGGCACAGCCGAAGACCCTTGCATTGCCGGCGGCGAGCCGCGTCATCGACGGCACGACGACGAAATCGAGGTCGAGCCGGGCAAGCCTGACCGCCAGCGCCGGCAATTCGATGTCGAGACAGATGACGACGGCGAAGCGCCAGCCCCCGACCTCCATCACCCGCAGCGTATCGCCGGTCGCGAGGCACCAGGAGGCCGGGTCCCGTTCCCCCGGGGTCAGGGCCAGCTTGTCCTGGTGGAGGTGGCGGCCGTCGGGGAAGAGGACATTGGCGCGATTGCTGTAACGCCCGCCGCCCAGGTCGTGGGGGATCGTGCCGGCGACCAGCGCCACGCCATGGCGCGCCACCAGGGGGCGAAGCCGCTCCAGCGCCGCCCCTTCCCTTGCCGCCAGCCAGGGGATCTCGGCGTCGGGGGCCAGGGCGGGGGCGAAGGACAGCCATTGCGCGGCGGCATATTCCGGCATGACCAGAAGGGCCGCGCCATCCGCCGCGGCCCGTTCCAGCATTTCCCCGACCCCGGCCGCCCACGCGTCGAGCGAGGACAGGCCGGGTTCGAGGTTGGTCGCCCAGAGGGCGAGGTTCAGGCTCATTTCCGGACGTTGGTCCAGACCTTGTCCATCAGTTCCTTGGCCTTGACCCCGCAAGGGGGCGCCATGATGAAGAGCTTGTCGGTGCCCGCCGGCGGCACCACCGCCGGATCGGTCTTCAGGCTGTCGTCCAGATAGGGGGCGGCGGCCGGGATGGCGCCCATGTAACCGGTAAAGTTCGAGGCTTCGGCGATATTCTTCGGGTCCATCATCCAGTTGATGAAGATCTTCGCCTCCTCGATGTTCTTGGCGCCGACCGGCACCGCGAAATTATCGGCCCAGAGGCTGACGCCCTCCTTGGCATAGACATAATCGATCGAGGGCAGCACGCTCTTGGCGCGGTGGGCGGCACCGTTCCATTGCATGTGCATGACGACTTCCTTGGCCGCCAGGCGCTCGTGGGTGCCGTCCGAATTATAGAGGGCGACATAGGGTTTCTGCTTCAGCAGCAGTTCCTGCACCTTCTTCATGTCCGCCGGGCTCTCGTTGCAGAGCGGCAGGCCCAGATAGCGCAGCGCATTGTTGATCACCTCGACCTGATCGTTCAGGACGGCGATCTTGCCCTTCAATTCCTCGCGCGGTTCGAAGAATTCCTTCCAGCTCGCCTCCAGGCCCGTGATGGCGGCGGTATCGTAGGAGAAGCTGGTGGTGCCATACATATAGGGCGCGGTATATTTCCGCTCCGGATCGAAATAGGGCGATTTCAGCGGGCCTTCGACATATTTGAAATTCGCCATCGTGTTCACGCCGATGTCGATCAGCATGCCCTCGTCGGCCATGATCTTGACCATGTAATCCGAAGGGACGACGACGTCGTAACCCGAGCCGCCCGCCTTCAGCTTGGCCAGCATATTCTCGTTGGAATCGTAGAGGTCGAGGGTGATGGCGATGCCGGTCTCGGCGGTGAAGCGCTTGAGCAGTTCGGGCGGCGTATAGTCGGACCAATTGTAGAGCACGAGTTCCCGCGCCTCGGCGGCAAGCGGCGCCCCCAGCACGAGAACGGCGGACAGCGCCGCCCCGGCGACGCCCTTCAGCAGATCGAGTGACATTCTATGCCTCCGTGGTTGAGGGGACCGGTCACGACGACCGGCGGCCGATCCAGGCCGAGATGGACACGAACACGATGGAGACCACCAGCATGAGCGAGGAAATGGCATTGACCTCAGGCGTCACCCCCATGCGCAGGCTGGCGAAGATATAGATCGGCAGGGTGGAGGCGCCGGGCCCGGCGACGAAATAGGTGATGACGAAATCGTCGAGGCTGGTGATGAAGGCGAGCATTGCGCCCGCGATCACCCCGGGCCAGAGCAGCGGCAGGGTGACGCGCCGGAACGTCTGCCATTCGTTGGCATAGAGATCGGCCGCCGCCTCGCGGTAGGTGACGGGCATGCCTTCCAGCCGCGCCCGGATCGGCAGATAGGCGAAGGGAATGCAGAAGATCACATGGGCGAGGATGACGGTGCCGAGCCCGAGTTGCAGCCCGATCGACAGGAAGAAGATCAGGGTCGCGACCGCGGTCACGATCTCGGGCACCACCAGGGGCAGGGCGATCACCGAATTGACCGCGTTCCGGCCGCGGAAGCGGGCGCGATCGAGGCCGATCGCGGCGATGGTCGCCAGCACGGTCGAGATCACGGTCGAGAAGGTGCCGACGATCAGCGAATTCTTGGCCGCGCGCAGAATATCCGGATTGTCGAGGACGACGCCGTACCAGTCGAAGGTGAAGCCTTCCCACAAGGTCGACGAGCGCCCCGAATTGAAGGACAGCGCGATCAGCACGATCACCGGGGCATAGAGGAAGGCGAAGAAGGCCAGCGCGGCGATGCCGGTCCCCGGAAAGCGGCGCAGCGGATTGGCGGCCATCAGCGGCCCTCCGTCAGGGCGCCGCGCCCGAAGCGCAGCGAATAGGCGACAAGCGCAATCAGCACGATGGCCAGCAGGGCGAAGGACAGCGCCGCCCCGAAGGGCCAGTTCTGCGAGGCGCCGAACTGCTGCTGGATCAGGTTGCCGATCATCAGCGCCTTGCCCCCGCCCAGCAATTCCGGCGTCACATAGGCGCCGAGGCAGGGCACGAGAACCAGGATGCAACCGGCCGCGATCCCCGGCATGGCCAGCGGGATGACGATCCGGCGGAGCGCGGTCAGGCGGTTGGCGCCCAGGTCGTAGGCCGCCTCGACCAGGCGGAAGTCGAGCTTTTCCAGGCTGGAATAGATCGGCAGCACCATGAATGGCAGGAAGGAATAGACGAGGCCGATCAGATTGGCGACATCGGTATAGAGCAGGCCGAGCGGTTCGTCCGTGACCCCGACGGCTTCCAGCCCGTAATCGACCAGCCCCTCGCGCCGGAGCAGCAGGATCCAGGCATAGGTGCGGACGAGAAGATTGGTCCAGAACGGAATGGTGACCAGGAACATCAGGATGTTCCGGCGCTTCGGCGATTGCTGCACGAGATAGAGCGCGGTCGGAAAGCCGATGATCACGCAGAGCACGGTGGTGATGGCCGCCAGCCCGAACGAGCGGGCATAGATCTGGAGATAGGCCGCGTTGAAGATCAGGCTGTCGTCGAGATCGCGCTCGAACAGGAACTGGATATAGCTCTCGAACGAGACTTCCCAGATCACGCCGCCATAGGTCGCGCGCTGCAGGAAGGAATAGATCAGCATCAGCCCGAGGGGCAGCACCATGAACAGCAGGATCGCCCCGACGGCGGGGGAGACCAGGGCGGCGCGGCGGGCGGCGGGGCGGCGGCGGAAGTAATCGATCATCGCGGCCCCCTGCCCTCAGTCCTTGAAGTCCCGGAAGGCGCGGACCGCCGCCGCCGGGACCAGCACGGCGACCCGGTCCCCCCGGGCATGGGCGAAGGGCCGTCCGGCCATGTTCTGCTCTCGCACCCGCAGCCTGCCGGCGCCATCGTCGAGCGTGACGTGGAAGGTGGTATCGGTGCCGGAATAGACCAAGGCCTCGATCGTGCCGGCAAGGCCGCCGGGCATATCCGCCGCGGCCAGGGACAGGCGTTCCGGTCGGGTGGACAGGCTGACGGACGCGCCGGGATTGAATTCCTGCACCGGCCCCTCGACCCGGGCGCCGGAGGCAAGGCGATAAGCAACCCCGCCCGCCCCCGCCGCCTCGACCAAGGCCGGCAGGAAATCGCTTTCGCCGATGAAATCGGCAACGAAGCGGTGTTCCGGCGTCTCGTAGATCGCGCGCGGGGCGCCGACCTGAAGGATGCGCCCGGCGGACATGACCGCGATCCGGTCCGACATGGTGAGCGCTTCTTCCTGGTCGTGGGTGACGAAGACGAAGGTGATGCCGGTCTCGGTCTGCAAGCGTTTCAGTTCGATCTGCATCTCCTTGCGGAGCTTGAGATCGAGGGCGGACAGAGGCTCGTCGAGCAACAGCACCTTCGGCCGGTTGGCCAGGGCCCGGGCCAGGGCCACGCGCTGCTGCTGCCCGCCCGACATCTGGTCGACCTTCCGCCCCTCGAAACCGCCGAGCTTGACGAGGTCCAGCATCTCGGTCACGCGCCGCCCGATCTCGGCCCTGGGGATGCCCTGCATCTCCAGGCCGAAGGCGATATTCTGCCCGACCGTCATATGCGGGAACAGGGCATAGGACTGGAACACCGTATTGATCGGCCGGCGGAAGGGCGGCAGATGCTCGATCCTTTGCCCGTCCAGGAAGATCTCGCCGGCGGTCGGCTGCTCGAAGCCGGCGATCAGGCGCAGCAGCGTGGTCTTGCCGCAACCGGACGGCCCCAGCAGGGTGAAGAATTCATTCCGCTCGATGGCGATCGACACATGGTCGAGCGCCACGGCCCCGCCCGGAAAGGACTTGACGATCTGCCGCGCCTCGATCGCCGGAGACGCGGGACCTGCACCGGAACTGGAGCCTACGCCGTCACCCAAGATCACCCTCCTCGGCGGTGCGGCTGGACCGCTTTCCGCCCTTCAAGGCTAGAGTCGGTCGGGGCGCATTGTCCAGCGGGGACCCGCAGATTTTTTCGGCTGGGGCGTATTTACTTTCGTCTAAGGAAACCCGCTTCCGCGCTGTTCTTGGGACGTTTTCACGGAAAATTCCTGACCATTCGGTCAGGCGCGGCGGCGCGGTCGCCAGCGCCGCAGCAACAGGGCATTGCCCAGCACGGAAACGCTGCTTGCCGCCATGGCCACCCCCGCCACCACCGGCGACAGCAGGCCGAAGGCGGCCAGCGGAATGCCGACGACATTATAGGCGAAGGCCCAGAACAGGTTGGAGCGGATGCGCGCCGCGACCGCCGCCGCCAGATCGATCGCCGCCGGCACCAGCAGCGGATCGGGCCGCATCAGGGTGACCCCGGCGGTGGCCAGCGCGACATCGACGCCGCCCGCCATGGCGATGCCGAGATCGGCAGCGGCAAGGGCCGGGGCGTCGTTCAGGCCGTCGCCGACCATGGCGACCACCAGCCCCTGCCGGCGCCGGGCCTCGACCGCCGCCGCCTTGTCGCCGGGCAGGACTTCGGCCGTTACGTCCGCGATGCCGAGACGGGCGGCGATCACCTCGGCCGCCGCCCGGCGATCACCCGAGAGCATGGCGGCGCCGATGCCGCGCGCCGCCAGTTCGGCGACCGCCGCCTTTGCCGTCGGCCGGTCGCCGTCCTCGAAGGCGAAGCGCGCGATCAGGCGCGTGCCGGTGAAGAGATAGCTTTCCGTCGTCCCGGGGCGAAGCGGTTCGGGCGGCAGCGCCACCCCCGCCTCCCGCGCGGCCAGCGCGCTGCCGAGCGTATAGTCCGCCCCGTCGATCAGGCCGGCCACGCCCCGGCCCGCCAGGCTGCGCCCGCCTTCGACCGCCGGCAAGGCAAGGCCCGCCGCCGCCCGGCGCAGCGCCAGCGCCAGCGGGTGGTCGCTGGCGACTTGCAGGGCCGCGGCCAGCACCAGGGCGCCTTCCCCCTCGCCCGCCACAGTTTCCTGGGCGACCAGGGCGGGCTTGCCCTCGGTCAGGGTGCCGGTCTTGTCGAACAGGACCAGATCGATCCGCCGCGCCGCCTCCAGCGCGGCGGGATCGCGGATCAGGATGCCGTTGCGGGCGGCAAGCCCGGTGCCGACCATCAGGGCCGCCGGCGTCGCCAGCCCGAGGGCGCAGGGACAGGCGATGACGAGCACGGCCACGCCATGGATGATCGCCGTTTCCGCCGGCGCACCGGCCAGCAGCCAACCGGCGACGGTAACCAGCGCAATCACCACGACCACCGGCACGAAGATCGCCGAAATCCGGTCGACGAGGCGCTGGATCGGCGGCTTGGCCGCCTGGGCCTCCGCCACCATGCGCATGACGCTGCCGAGGAAACTGCCCTGGCCGGTCGCCCGGACCCGGACCACCAGGCGCCCCTCGCCGTTCACCGCGCCGCCGACCACGGGATCGCCCGCGCCCTTGGCCACCGGCAGGCTTTCCCCGGTCAGCAGGGCTTCGTCGAGGGCGGAGGCGCCGGCCTCGATCACGCCGTCCGCCGGCACCCGGGCACCGGCGCGGATGACGATGCGGTCGCCGTGGCGCAGCGTATCCGCCGCCACCTCGCGCTCGGTGCCGTCGGGATCGAGCAGGATCGCCCGGTCGGGGCGGAGCGCCGCCAGGGCGCGCAGGGCGGCGCCGGTCTCGCGCTTCGCCCGCGCCTCCAGATATTTGCCGAGAAGGACGAGGGTGATCACCGCCGCCGAGGCTTCGAAATAAAGATGGTGCCCGCCATGGGCGAACAACAGGTAAAGGCTGAGGCCGAAGGCCGCCGTGGTGCCCAGCGCCACCAGCAGGTCCATGGTGCCGGCGCCGCTGCGCAGCGCCTTCCAGCCGTGGACATAGAAACGCCAGCCCAGCACGGTCTGCACCACACCCGCCAGCGCCAGTTGCACCAGCCCCGGCAGCATCAGGCCCGGCACGACCATGGGCAGGACCAGGGGCAGGGTCAGGACGACGCCGAGCAGCACCGACCACAGGCCGGGGCCGCCCAGGGCCGGCGGCTCGGCGAATTCGTCCGCCACCGCGCGGGCATCATAGCCCGTGCCCTCGACCGCTTCGATCAGGCGGGGCAGCGGGACATCGCCGGTGATGCGGGCGGTTTCGGTCGCCAGGCTGACGCTGGCCGAGGTCACCCCGGGCACCGCCGCCAGCGCCTTTTCCACCCGGAGAACGCAGGCGGCGCAGGTCATGCCCTCGATACGCAATGTGGTCATCATCGGTCCCTCACTGACCGGCACAGCGAACACCTTGACACCATGGCAAGGTCAAGCGCGATTTTCCACCTTGACCTTCCCACAATGGCAAGCCCCACATTCATTCCAAAGGGAATAGGAGCAAGACCATGCAAGTTCTGACGGTGACCGGCATGACCTGCGGCGGCTGTGCCAAGTCGGTCGAAAAGGCGGTGATCCGGGTCGCGCCGGACGCGGGCCCCAAGGTCGATCTCGCCGCCGGCAAGGTGAGCTTTGCCGACGGCGTCGATACCGCCCAGGTGATTCAGGCGATCGAGCGGGCCGGCTTCGGCGCCAGCCCGGCCTGACGGCGATCGAGGGCATAGGACCACAGGGTCAGGGCCAGGGCGGCCAGGGCCAGCACGATGCCGATCGCCGGCATGTCGGCATAGGCAAGGCCGCGGTCGATGGCGACGCCACCGATCCAGGCGCCCGAGGCATTGCCGAGGTTGAACGCCCCCTGGTTGAGGGTGGAGGCGAGATTGGGCGCCCCCGAGGCTTCGTTCACCACCCGCATCTGCAAGGGCGCGACCAGGGCGAAGACGATGGCGCCCCAGACGAAGACGGTGGCGACCGCCGGCCAGAACCACGCGCTGGTGAAAAGGAAAAGCCCGAGCACGGCAGCGGCGGCGATGAAGCAGCCGATCACCGTCGGCATCAGCCGCCAGTCCGCCAGCCGGCCGCCCAGGAAATTGCCGAGGGTCAGCCCGACCCCGAAGACGAGCAGGACATAGGTAACGGTCGAGGCCTCGATCCGGGTCACGGTTTCGAGGATCGGGGCGATATAGGTGAAGACGCTGAACAGGCTGGCGGAGGCGAGCACGCTGATCGCCATGGCCAGGAAGACCTGCACCCGGCCGAGGCTGCGCACCTCGCGCAGCAGGCTGCCGGTGCTGACCGACAGGTTGCGCGGCAGCCAGACATGGAGTGCCAGGGCCGCCACAAGGCCGATGCCGACCACGGCCACGAAGGTGGAGCGCCAGCCGAAAGCCTGGCCCAGCGCCGTGCCGAAGGGCACGCCCAGGACATTGGCCAGGGTCAGGCCGGCGAACATCATGGCGATCGCCCGCGCCTGCCGCTCGGGCGGGACCACTTCGCCCGCGACCACGGCGCCGAGCCCGAAGAAGGCGCCATGGCAGAAGGAGGTCAGCACCCGCGCCGCCATCAGGCTGCCATAGTCGGGCGCCAGCGCGCAGGCGAGATTGCCGGCGATGAAGATCCCCATCAGGCCGATCAGCGCCTGCCGGCGCGGCATGCGCGCCGTCGCCAGGGCCAGGATGGGCGAGCCGACCGCCACCCCGAGGGCATAGCCCGAGACCAGCAACCCCGCCTGCGGCACGCTGACCCCAAGGTCGCGGGAGACGTCGAGCAGCAGCCCCATGATGACGAATTCGGTGGTGCCGATCCCGAAGGAGGCGATGGCAAGCGCAAGCAACGGCAAGGGCATCGGCGGAATCCGAAACTTCGAACTGGATCAGTTCGAATGAAGGTGAAGCCCGCCCGCCCGCATCGGAACCGCATTTATTGCATGGCAACACGGACGCGGGCGCCGCCCAGGCCATTGACGGCGGCGCCGGGAATGGCGCAAACGGGATGCCAGACGACGCCGAGACCGCCGACCGCCATGTCCGCTCCCGATTCCGCTCCCGACACCGCCCCGCCCCTGCATGCCCCCCTGCAGCACCGCCGGGGCTGGCGGCACGATGGGGCCCAGGTCGCCGCGATCGACGATATCCTGGCGGAGGAAGTGCCGGTCGCCCTGGTCTACAACGGCATTTCGCACGCGGTGATGATGGCGACCCCGGCCGATCTGGAGGATTTCGCCCTCGGTTTCTCGCTGGCCGAGGGCATCATCGAACGGCCGGGAGAATTGCGCGCGGTGGAGCGGGCCGACCACGGCCCCGGCATCGAACTGGCCCTGACCATTCCGCCCGCCCGCTTTGCCCGGCTGAAGGAACGGCGCCGGGCGCTGACCGGGCGCACCGGCTGCGGCCTGTGCGGGATCGAGAGCCTGGACAGCGCCATCCGCCCCCTCGCCCCCCTGCCCGCCGGGCCCGGCCTTTCCGCCCGGGCGATCGCCGCCGCCATGGCCGGGCTGGCGGCCGGTCAGGTGCTGAACCGGGAAAGCCATGCGGTCCATGCCGCCGCCTGGGCCGGGCTGGACGGCACCATCCACCTGCTGCGCGAGGATGTCGGCCGCCACAATGCGCTGGACAAGCTGACCGGGGCGCTGGCCCGGGCCGGCCTGGACCCGCTGGCGGGGTTCCTGGCCGTCACCAGCCGCTGTTCCTATGAAATCGTGCACAAGGCGGCCCAGGCGGGGATCACCGCCGTCGCCGCCGTCTCGGCCCCCACCGCCTATGCGGTCCGCCTGGCCGAGGCAGCCAATATCGCCCTGATCGCCTTCGCCCGGGGCGAGCGTCACACCGCCTTCACCGGCGCGGCGCGGATCGCGCCATGACCCCGGCCCCCACCAAGGCCAAGGTGATCGGCTTCGCCGGCTGGAGCGGCAGCGGCAAGACCACCCTGGTCACCCGCCTGATCCCGGCCCTGATCGCCACCGGGCGCACGGTTTCGACCGTGAAGCACGCCCACCACGATTTTGACGTCGACCAGCCGGGCAAGGACAGCCATGACCACCGCCTTGCCGGCGCGGCGGAAGTGCTGGTCGCCTCGTCCCGGCGCTTTGCCCTGATGCATGAATATCGCGGCGCCCCCGAGCTTGGCCTTGCCGCGCTGCTGGACAGGCTCGCGCCGGTCGATGTCGTGATCGTCGAAGGCTTCAAGCGCGATCCGGTGCCGAAGATCGAGGTGCACCGGCCCGAGGTCGGCAAGCCGCTGCTGCAACCGGACGATCCCCATATCGTCGCCGTGGCCAGCCCGGCGCCGCTGCCCGGGGTGGGCGTGCCCCATCTCCCCCTCGACGATATCGGTGCGATCGTCGCTTTCCTGGTCGCCCGGGGGCTGGTTTGAGCGCGCGGCCGCCCTTGCTCGCCCTCGATCAGGCGCTGGGCCTGATCGAGGATCGCTTCGGCCCGGTGACCGCCGTTGTGCCGGCGCGGGCGGCGGAAGCGGCGGGCTTCGTCCTCGGCGCCGATCTTCACGCCCGCTCGCTCCTGCCCGCCGCCGACAATTCGGCGGTCGACGGCTATGCCCTCGGCCCGGGGCATGGGCCCTGGCGCCTGAACGGGCGGGCCGCCGCCGGCCAGCCCCATGCCGGCCCGGTCGCAGCCGGAGAGGCCGTGCGCATCCTGACCGGGGCCCTGGTGCCGGCCGGGACCACGGCTATCGCCATGCAGGAATATGCAGCGGTCGAGGACGGCTACCTGAGCCTGGCCGAATTGCCCCCGCCGGGGGCCAATATCCGCCGGGCGGGGGAAGCGGTGAAGCCGGGCGACCGCGTGTTCGCCCGGGGCACGCGGCTGCGGCCGCTGCACCTTGGCCTGCTGGCCGATCTCGGCCTGGACGAGGTGGCGGTCCATGCGCCCCTTCGGGTCGCCCTGCTCTCCAGCGGGGATGAATTGCGCCCGGCGGGCAGCGCCACCGCCGCCCATCAGGTGATCGACAGCAACCGGCCGCAGTTGCGGGCGGCCCTCACCCGCCTCGGCTGCGCCGTGACCGACGGGCCGATCCTGCCGGACCGGCGCGACGTGATCACCGAGGCCCTGCTCGCGGCGGCGCGGGACCATGATCTGGTCATCACCACCGCCGGCATGTCGGTCGGGGACGAGGACCATGTCCCCGTCGTGCTCAGGACCCGGGGCGAGATGATCTTTCACCGGCTGGCCCTGAAGCCGGGGCGGCCGGTCGGCCTCGGCACCCTGGGGGGCACGCCGGTGCTGGGCCTGCCCGGCAATCCCGGGGCTGTGGCCGTCACCTTCAGCCTGCTCGGCCTGCTGCTGGTGCGCCGCCTTGCGGGCGAGGCGGTACGCCCGCCGCAGGGGTTCCCGCTGCCCGCCGCCTTTGCCTATGACAAGCCGGCCGGGGACCGCGCCGTGCTGCCCGGCCGGATCGGCCCCGACGGCGTGGAGCGCGTGGCCCGGCAGGCCGCCGGCAACCTGGCCTGGACCGCGACCGCGACCGGCTTCATCGCCATCGAGGAGACAAGGACCTCAGTCGCCCCGGGCGAACCGGTCACCTTCCTGCCCTTCGACGGGGCCTGGCCGTGAGGCCCGCCGGCCTGATCCTGGCGGGCGGCCTGTCGCGCCGGTTCGGCGGCGGGCACAAGGGTCTCGCCCCTCTGGACGGGCGCCCCCTGGCCGCCCATGTCATCGAGCGGGTGGCGCCGCAATGCGCCGCCCTGGCCTTGAACGTCAACGGCCCAGCGGGCGCTTTCGCCGCTTTCGGCCTGCCCCTGGTCGCGGACGGCATCGCCGGCCATCCGGGGCCGCTGGCCGGGGTGCTGGCCGGGCTGCGCTGGCTGGCGGCGGCGGGCGCCGGCGATCTCCTGCTGACGGTGACGGTGGACGAACCCTTCGTGCCCCTGGACCTTGCCGCCCGCCTCGCCGCCGTGCGCAGCGCCCCCGGCATGATCGCCCATGCCGCCGCCGGCGGGCGCAGCCACTATCTTGCCGCCCTTTGGCCGCTGGCCGTCGCGGACGACCTGGAACGGGCGCTGACCATCGACGGCCTCGCCCGCATCCGCGACTTCATCGCCCGCCACCCGGTGGCAACCGCCGATTTCGGCCCCGGCCCACCCGATCCCTTCTTCAATGTCAACACGCCCGACGACCTCGCCGCCGCCGCCGTCGCCCTGCCGGCAGCACCGCAACACCCGGCCGCAACCGTGCCGACAGACGCGGAATGAACGGTCATGCCGGCAATGAATATCGGCCCCTGCCCGGCGCACGATCTGCGCGGACCCCACCGGGCCGGCCTCACGGCGAAGGGACGGCGAGCGAGGGGATCACCGTCCAAGCGGAATGAACGTTCATTCCGGCAATGGGCACCGATCCCGCCCGCGCAAGATCTGCGGTGATCGGACTGGGCCAATCTTCGGGCGGAAACAAGGGAGAGAAGAGATCGCCAGATAAGCGGAATGAACGTTCATTCCGCTTATCTGGGGCTGCTTATATCCTCCACCTTTATACCGGAATGAACGTTCATTCCGGGGTCTCGCGCTGGTCGCGGGGGGCGATGGCGATCAGGGTCTGCTGGCCGAGGGCGACCAGGGTGCGAAGGCCGGCGGCCACCCCGTAGACTTCGAGCTGGCAGATGGTGAGCGTGCGGCCGCTGCGCACCACCTTGCCCTCGGCCTCCAGCCAGTCGCCGCGGGCGGGCGCGACCAGATTGACCTTGAACTCGACGGTGAGCACCGAACTGCCCTCGGGAAAGACGGTGAGGCCGGCATAGCCGCCGGCACTGTCGGCGATGGCACTGGTGGCGCCGGCGTGGAAATAGCCGTGCTGCTGGGTCAGGGTCTCCGCGAAGGGCAGGCGGATGCGGACGAAGCCGGGGCTCACCTCGTCGATGTCGGCACCCAGGTGCAGCATCAGGCCCTGGCGGTTGAAACTGTCCGTTACGCGGTCTTCGATCGTCGCGGCCAAGGCGGCGGTCCTCCCCTGTTGTCTGCGGCCCATCCTGCCCGGCCGGGCGGGCGGGGGCGAGTGAGTTGTCAGGCCGGGCCGGATGACGATTTCTCAATTGCCCCAGGGGCCGGAACCGCCTTCGATGGTGCAGGAGATGGCTTCGCGGGGCAGAGATGATCGAGTTCTGGTTCGACTTTTCCTCGGCCTATGCCTTTTTCGCGGCGGCGGAGATCGACGATCTGGCCGCCCGGACCGGGCGGGGCCTGCTGTGGCGGCCCTATATGCTGGGCACCGCCTTCAAGGCGACGGGGGCGCGCGGCCTCTCCGCCACCCCCCTGAAGGGCGATTATGCCCGCCGCGACTGGGCCCGCCTCGCCCGCCTGAAGGGGCTGGAATTCCGCCTGCCGCCGGGGCACCCCAAGGTCGCCCTGGCCGCCACCCGCGCCTTCTACTGGATCGAGGATCAGGCGCCGGACCTTGCCCCCGCCTTCGCCCGCCTCGTCTTCCGGCGCTATTACACCGAGGGCTTGGATACGTCCGATCTTGCGGCGGTGGCGCCGCTCGGCGCCGGTCTCGGCCTCGATCCGGGGGCGCTGGCGGCGGGTGCCGCCCTGCCCGCGATCAAGGAACGGGCCAAGGCGATCAGCGAGGAGGCGGTGGCCCGGGGCATTTTCGGCTCGCCTTTCTTCATCGCCGATGGCGAACCCTTCTGGGGCCACGACCGCCTGCCGATGGTCGAGGACTGGCTCAGGCGCGGGGGGTGGTGAAGCGACCGGCCTCGGCCAGCAGCCAGCCCCGGATGTTGCGCAGGCGCCGGTCCCCGGCCAGGGCCGGCGGATAGACCAGATGATAGCCGCCGGGCGCCGCCACCGGCCGCCCGAACAGCGAATGCAGGCGCCCGGCCGCGACATCCGCCGCCGCCATCTCGACCCCGGCGAAGGCAAGCCCCGCACCGTCGGCAGCAGCCCGGAGCGCCAGCCCGCCGGATTCGACCAGGGTGACGGCGGCGGGCGCGAACAGCCCCCCCCCGGCAGGGCGGCAAGCCAGGCCGCGAACAGCGCCTGCCGGTGTTGGGAGAGGAAGAGATTGGCCCGTGCGGGCGGCGCCGCGCCCGGACCGGCGAAGAGATCCATGGTCTCGCCGAACAGGCGGTCGGCGGTCAGGCCGGCCCAGGTGCCGCCGCCCTGGCGGATGGCGGCATCGGCCTCGCCCGCCGCCAGATCGACCGTGGCCTGCGTGGTCGAGATCAGCAATTCGAACCCCTGGCGGTCGAAGGGATAGCGCGCCAGCCGGGGCGACAGCCAATGCACGGCGAAGGTCGGCAGCATGGACAGGCGCAGCGGCCCGTGGCGGCGGTCCTGGCGCAGGGCCCCGACCGCCCGGGCGATCCGCTCGAAACCGGCGGCGAGTTCGGGCGCGAGGCTGGCCCCCGCCGCGGTCAGTTCCAGCCGGTTGCCGGCCCGCCGCAGCAATTCGAGGCCGAGGCCTTCCTCCAGCCCGCGCAACTGGTGGCTGACCGCCGAGGGGGTGACCAGCAGTTCCGCCGCCGCCTCGCGGATCGAGCCATGCCGCGCCACCACCTCGAAGGCCCGCAGCGCATTGAGGGAGAGAGGAATCCGCGCCGTCACCACCACATCCCCACTCTTGCTGGGGCCGCGACGGTAGCAGCGCGGCCCCGCCCCCGGCTATGCCTTGCCGATGCGGTCGAACAGCCGCCCGTCGATCGCGGCAAGGCCAAGGGCGATCAGCCCCATGCCGGCGAAATGCCGGCCCGCCAATTGCTCGCCCAGGAACAGCGCGCCGAGCAGGATGGCGCTGACCGGGATCAGGAAGGTGACGAGGGCAAGATTGGTCGCCCCCACGGTGGCCAGGATGCGGAAGAAGAGGATATAGGCCAGCGCCGTCGAGAGCAGCGCGATACCGGCGATCGCCCCCCAGGTCGGGGCATCGGGCCACGGCAGGTCCCAGGGCCGGTCGACGATGAGGGCCAGCGGCACCAGCATCAGGGTGGAAGCGGTCAACTGCCCGGCCGCCGTCGCCAGCGGCGCCACCCCCAAGGCCCTGAAACGCCGGCCGAACACCCCGGCACAGGCGTACGAAAGGGCGGCGCCGAGCACGGCCAGCTGCGCCCACAGATCGTCGCCCAGCCCCTGGAGTGCCTGCGGCCCGATCATCACCCCGACGCCGAGGAAACCGGCGACGAGCCCCACCAGCTTCGCCCCCGTGATCTTCTCGTCCCGCGTCAGCAGATGGGCGACGATCACGGCAAAGAGCGGCGTGGTCGCATTGAGGATGGAGGCAAGGCCGCTGGCGATCCGGGTCTGGCCCCAGACGATCAGGCAGAAGGGGATGAGGTTGTTCAACACCCCCATGGCGAAAAACGTGCCCCAGACCCGGCCGCCCCGGGGCGCCGCCAGCCCCGACAGGCGCAGCAGCCCGAACAGCGCCAGCGCCGCCAGCCCCACCCGCAGGGCCACGATGGTTACCGGCGGCAAGGCCTTGACCGCCACCCCGTTGAAGAAGAAGGACCCGCCCCAAAGCAGGGACAGGGCGCCCAGCATCGCCCATTCCCGCGCCGTCATCCGCTGTACCGTGGCCATCGTGCCTCCGCTGATCGTCACGCCTTCATGCCCGATTCGGCGCCGCGCCGCGTCCTTGCTCTTGCGCTGCAATTAGCAGCCGTCGGATGAATTTCGCTCATCCGATGGCGAATGCTTCTCCGTTGCCGGTGCCGGGCCGGGCCCCCTACCCTCGGCCCGAACCAGGGAGAACGGCATGGCAAAGGCAGCGGGCGGGCGGAACGGCGCCCTCATGGCGGTGGTGGCGGCGGCCGCGATCATGAGCGTTGCCCTTGGCACGCGCCAGACCTTCGGCCTGTTCCTCGGGCCGCTGTCCGCCCACCACGGGCTGGCGGTGACCTGGGTCGCCTTCGCCATCGCCCTGCATAATCTTTCCTGGGGGCTGGCCCAGCCGGTCGCCGGGGCGGCGGCGGATCGTTTCGGCGCCGCCCCCGTGGTCCTGGCCGGGGCCCTGGCCTTTGCCGCCGGGCTGGCGCTGACCGCCGTGGTGCCGAACGGGCCGGCGCTGATCCTCGGCATGGGGGTGCTGGTCGGGCTCGGCATCAGTTGCACCAGTTTCGGCGTGGTCATGACCGCGGTCGGCAAGGCGGCGGCGCCCGAGCGGCGCAGCCAGGCCATGGGGCTGGCGGGGGCCGGCGGCTCCCTCGGGCAGGTGGCGCTGGTGCCGGTCGCCCAGGGGCTGGTCGACGGCTGGGGCCCTGCCGTCGCCCTGCTCGGGCTCGGCGCGGTGATCCTGCTGGCAGCGCCGCTGGGCGGCTGGCTGGACCGGCGGGGCGCCGAAACCGCGCCGGCGCCGGCCCCCGTCCCGCTGCGGGCCGCGCTGCGGCAGGCGGCGAAACACCGGGGCTATCGCCTGCTCACCCTCGGCTTCTTCACCTGCGGCTTTCAACTGGCCTTCATCGCCACCCATCTGCCCGGCTACCTGACCCTGTGCCAGATGCCGGTGGGGCTGGGCGCCGTCGCCCTGGCCCTGATCGGCCTGTTCAACATGGGCGGCACCTGGGCCTGCGGCTGGCTGGGCGGGCGCTATCGCCAGGGCCAGGTGCTCGGCTGGCTGTATCTGCTGCGGGGCGGGGTCATCGCAGCCTTCTTCCTGCTGCCGAAGACCGAGGTTGCGGTGCTGGCCTTCGCCGCCGCCATGGGCCTGCTCTGGCTCGGCACCGTGCCGCTGACCAGCGGGCTGATCGCCCGGATGTTCGGTGTCGGCAACCTGGGCGCCCTGTTCGGGGTCTGCTTCCTCAGCCACCAGGTCGGATCCTTTCTCGGTGCCTGGGCGGGGGGACTGGCGTTCGACCTGAGCGGATCCTATGGTCCGGTCTGGGCGGCGACGGCGCTTGCCGGCCTCGTCGCCGCCCTGCTGCATTTCGCGATCGACGACCGGCCTGCCGCGACCCCGCCCCTCGTTCCCGCGCTTTCCTGACCCTTTCCCGCCCGGAGGGCCCGCATGGCCTATCGCCTGCCGCCGCTGAATAGCCTGCGCCTGTTCGAGGCGGCGGGCCGGCACCTGAGCTTCAAGGCGGCGGCCGGCGAATTGAACGTGACGCCCAGCGCGGTCAGCCACGGCATCCAGACCCTGGAAGACTGGCTGGGCGTGACCCTGTTCGCCCGCGGCCACCGCAGCCTGATCCTGACCGGGGCCGGCGCCTATTACCTGCCGCGCATCCGCGACATCCTGGAAACCCTGGCCCGGGCGACCGAGGGCGTGCCGGGACGGCATCCGTCCGGGCGGCTGACGGTCAGCACCACGCCGACCTTCGCCCTGCGCTGGCTGATGCCGCGCCTGCCGGGCTTCAACGCCCGTCACCCGGAAATCGAAGTCACCCTGGACACCGCGCACCGCCGGATGGAATTCCCGCGCGACGGCATCGATGTCGCCATCCGCCTCGGCGACGGCCAATGGCCCGACCTTTATGCCACCTGCCTCGTGGTCGAGGATCTGGTGCCGGTCTGCGCGCCGGCGCTGGCCGCCGGCATCCGGAGCGCGAGCGATCTCGCCGGCCAGACCCTGCTGCATGTCGTCAGCATCGCCGAGGATTGGGAGGCCTGGGCCCGGCTGGCCGGGGTCGGCGGGCTCGACCTTCACCGGGGCTTGCGCTTCGATACCATCCAGATGGCGCTGGAGGCGGCGGCCCGGGGCCTCGGCATCGCCATGGGGCACCTGCCGCTGGCGGACGAGGACCTGGCCGGCGGCAGGCTGGTGCCCGTCCTCGGCCCGCCGCGGCGCGGGCGCATGGGCTACTGGCTGGTGGCCGGCCGGGATTCCCTGAGCCGGCCCGAGGTCGCCGCCTTCAGGACCTGGGTTCGCGGCGAGATGAAGGCAGCACCTCAGCGCCCGGCATAGACCGGCTCGCGCCGCTCCATCCAGGCGTCCAGCGCCTCGCGGAAATCCAGGGTGGGGACGACGCGGGCGAATTGCTCGCCCTCCACCTGCAAGCCTTCCGCGATGGTCAGGTTGATGCCCCGGGTGACGGCGCGCAGGATGCCGGCCGCCGCCACCGGCGAATGGCGCATGATGCGCAGCGCCAAAGTGCGCGCCGCCGCCATCAGCTGGTCATGCGGCACCACTGCATTGACGAGGCCGAGATCGACGGCGCGGGCCGGCTCGAAATGGTCGCCGGTCAGCAGCAGTTCAAGCGCCCGCTTCCGCCCGGCCAGGCGCGGCAGGCGCTGGGTGCCGCCGAAAGTGGGCGGCATGCCGAGGTTGATCTCGGGCTTGGCGAAACGGGCGCGGACGCTGGCGACGGCGAGATGGGCCGCCTCGGTGATCTCGCAGCCGCCGCCGAAGGCGATGCCGTTCACCGCCGCGATCACCGGCTTGTCGAAGGCTTCGATCCGGGCGGTCAGGGCCTGGCCGCGGCGGACGAATTCGCGCACCGCCACCGCCGGGCCCAGGCGGGCGCTTTCGGCGAATTCGCGGATGTCGGCGCCGGCGGAAAAGGCCCGCTCGCCGGCCCCGGTGAGAATGACCGCGCCCACCGTCTCGTCCGCCTCGACCGTATCGAGCACGGCGGCCAGCGTATCGACCATGGCGTAGTTGAGGGCATTCAGCTTGTCGGGCCGGTTCAGGGTCAGGGTGGCGATGCCGTCGCTGATCTCGCAAAGCACGGGACTGGTCATGGGCGTTCCTTCCGTTGGCGGTGCCCGACTGTCCCGCCCGGCACGCGCGCCGGCAAACGACTAAGCCTGCACCCCGGATGAGCGCCGCTCACCCGATGCGATACGCCCTTTTCCGCCTTGACCTCGGCGCCCGCCCTGTCGCCTTCTGGACCGGACGGTGCCGCGGGAGGGAGGGCGCATGATCACCAAGCTCGGCTTCCTGCTCGCGCTGGCCCGGGAACAGCATTTCGGCCGGGCGGCGGAGGCCTGCCACGTCACCCAGCCGACCCTCTCGGCCGGGCTGAAGCAATTGGAGACCGAACTGGGCGTGCTCCTCGTCCAGCGCGGCTCGCGCTATCAGGGCCTGACGCCGGAAGGGGAACGGGTGCTGGCCTGGGCCCGGCGCATGGTCGGCGACGAGCGCGCCATGCGCCAGGAACTGGATGCGATGCGCCGGGGCCTGGTCGGGCACATCAAGATCGCGGCGATCCCGACCGCGCTGCCCATGGTGCAACTGCTGACGACGCCCTATCGGGCGCTTTACCCGGACGTCCATTTCACCATCCTGTCGAGCAATTCGATCGAAGTGCTGCGCCACCTGGAAAATCTCGAGATCGACGCCGGCCTCACCTATATCGACAACGAACCCCTGGGCAAGGTGACCGTGGTGCCGCTCTACCGCGAGCGCTATCGCCTGCTGACCGCGCCCAATGCCCCGCTCGGCGACCGGCGGGAGGTGAGCTGGGCCGAGGTCGGCCGCCTGCCGCTGTGCCTGCTGACCCCGGACATGCAGAACCGCCGCATCATCGACCGCCTGCTGAAGGCGGCGGGCACGGTCGCCGAGCCGACCCTCGAATCCAATTCGATGATCGCCCTTTTCGCCCATGTCCGGACCGGCAAATGGGCCAGCGTGATGCCGGCGAAACTGGCTTCCACCCTGGGGCTGCCGGATGTCGTCCGCTCGATCCCCATCGTCGAGCCGGATGCCGCCCATACCATCGGCCTCGTGGTGCCGCACCGCGACCCCCTGACGCCCCTGACCGCCGCCCTGGTGCGCCAGGCCGAGATCATCGCCCCCTCGATCGCCGAGGACGATTGACCCCCCGGCCGCTCTATCAACCTGATAGATTTGTGCTATTGCAACACGGAACAGCCTGCTTGATCGGGACACGCGATCGGCGAAGCTGTCTTCGCATGGAAGCGAATGCAAATAACGTGGATAAAGGCTCATGCAGGCAGCATCCGACAGGTCGAGGCTGGAAGAGATCATTGCCCGCTTCGCGGGTATCGATGGCGCGACCCTGCCGGTGCTGCATGCGATCCAGGACGATTTCGGCCATATCCCCGAGGCGGCGATCCAGATGATCGCCGATGCCGAGAACCGCTCGCGGGCGGAAATCCACGGCGTGGTCAGCTTCTACCATGATTTCCGCGCCGTGCCGGCCGGGCGCCGGGTGATCAAGCTGTGCCGGGCCGAGGCCTGCCAATCCATGGGCGGTGAGGCGATCGCGGCCCGGATCGCCGCCCATCTCGGCCTCGAGTTCGGCGAGACGGCGCGGGACGGCTCGATCACCCTGGAAAACATCTATTGCCTCGGGCTCTGCGCCACGGCGCCGGCGGCCCTGGTCGACGGCAAGCCGGTCGGCCGCCTGACCGAGGCCCGGGCCGAGCGCCTGCTGCGCGAGGTGGCGCCGTGACCCTCACCCTCTATGTCCCGCGCGATGCGGCGGCGCTGGCCGTCGGCGCCGACGAGGTGGCGGACGCCCTTCGCGCCGAGGCGGGAAGGCGCGGCATCCCGCTCCGCCTGATCCGCAACGGCTCGCGCGGGCTGTTCTGGCTGGAACCGCTGGTCGAGGTGGCGACGCCCGCCGGGCGCAAAGCCTATGGCCCGGTGGCGCCGGAAGACGTGCCCCGCCTGTTCGACGACGGCCTGGCGGAAGGCCGGGGCGGCCTGGGCCCGACCGAGGACATCCCCTTCCTGAAGCGGCAGACCCGCCTCACCTTCGCCCGCTGCGGCGTGGTCGATCCCCTGTCCCTGAATGATTACGCGGGCGCCGGGGGCTGGCAGGGCCTGCGCCGGGCCCTGGCGCTGTCGCCCGCCGCCATCGTCGACGAGGTGACGAAATCGGGCCTGCGCGGCCGGGGCGGCGCCGGCTTCCCCACCGGCATCAAGTGGAAGACCGTGCTCGAGGCCAAGGCGCCGCAGAAATACATCGTCGCCAATGCCGACGAGGGCGACAGCGGCACTTTCGCCGACCGCATGCTGATGGAGGGCGATCCCTTCCTCCTGATCGAGGGCATGGCCATCGCCGGCCTCGCCGTCGGCGCCACCAGGGGTTACATCTACACCCGGTCCGAATATCCCCATGCGGTCGCGGTGACCCGTGCCGCGATCGAGATCGCCCGCGATGCCGGCATTCTCGGCGGCGACGTCATGGGTTCGGGCCGGGGTTTCGATCTCGAGGTCCGGGTCGGCGCCGGCGCCTATGTCTGCGGCGAGGAGACGGCCCTGCTGGAGAGCATCGAGGGCAAGCGCGGCCAGGTCCGCGCCAAGCCGCCGCTCCCCGCCCACGAGGGCCTGTTCGGCCGGCCGACGGTGATCAACAATGTGCTGTCGCTGACCTCGGTCCCCTTCATCCTGGCCAAGGGTGCGGCGGCTTACGCCGATATCGGCTTCGGCCGCTCGCGCGGGACCATGCCGATCCAGCTGGCCGGCAATATCCGCTTCGGCGGGCTGTTCGAGGCGGGCTTCGGCATCACCCTCGGCGAGCTTGTAGACGATATCGGCGGCGGCACCGCCAGCGGCCGGCCGGTGAAGGCGGTGCAGGTGGGCGGGCCGCTCGGCGCCTATTTCCCCCCTGCCCTGTTCGATACGCCCTTCGATTACGAAGCCTTCACCAAGGCGGGCGGGCTGATCGGCCACGGCGGCATCGTCGTCTTCGACGAGACGGCCCGGATGGCCGATCAGGCGCGTTTCGCCATGGCCTTCTGCGCCCTCGAATCCTGCGGCAAGTGCACGCCGTGCCGGATCGGCTCGACCCGGGGCGTCGAGACCGTGGACCGGATCCTGGCCGGCATCGAGGTAACGAAGAATGTCGCCCTGCTGGAAGACCTGTGCGAGACGATGAAATTCGGCTCGCTCTGCGCCCTCGGCGGCTTCACGCCCTATCCGGTGCTGAGCGCCCTGCATCAT
This sequence comes from Zavarzinia compransoris, assembly GCF_003173055.1. NCBI lineage: Bacteria > Pseudomonadati > Pseudomonadota > Alphaproteobacteria > Rhodospirillales > Zavarziniaceae > Zavarzinia > Zavarzinia compransoris. Next base: position 207,503 of record NZ_QGLF01000001.1, on the reverse strand, counting down.
TTCCCCGACGATTTCGCCGGCCGGCCCCGGGCCGCGGCGGCCGAATAGGAGAGCGCGATGTCCCTCGTCGAAGAGATCGACCACGGCACGCCCGCCGTCCGCGCCGGGGCCCCGGTCAGCTTGACCATCGACGGCCGCCAGGTGACGGTGCCTGCCGGCACCTCGATCATGCGCGCGGCGATGGAGATGGGCACCAAGGTGCCGAAGCTCTGCGCCACCGACAGCGTGAAGGCCTATGGTTCCTGCCGGCTGTGCCTGGTCGAGATCGACGGCCGCCCGGGCACGCCCGCCTCCTGCACCACGCCGGTCGGCGAGGGCATGGCGGTGCGCACCCAGACCGAGCGCCTGAAGCGCCTGCGCAAGGGCGTGATGGAACTCTATATCTCCGACCATCCGCTGGACTGCCTGACCTGCGGCGCCAACGGCGACTGCGAATTGCAGGAGATGGCGGGCGCGGTCGGCCTCCGCGAGGTCCGCTACGGTTACGAGGGCGAGAGCCATACGGCCCTGCCCAAGGACCAGTCCAATCCCTATTTCGACTATGACCCGTCGAAATGCATCGTCTGCTCGCGCTGCGTCCGCGCCTGCGAGGAAGTCCAGGGCACCTTCGCCCTGACCATCGAGGGGCGCGGCTTCGACAGCCGGGTTTCCCCCGGCGCCCATGAGACCTTCCTCGAGTCCGAATGCGTCTCCTGCGGCGCCTGCGTCCAGGCCTGCCCGACCGCCACCCTGATCGAGAAATCGGTGGTCGAGATCGGCCAGCCGGAACATTCGGTGGTCACCACCTGCGCCTATTGCGGCGTCGGCTGTTCCTTCAAGGCGGAAATGCGCGGCGAGGAACTGGTGCGCATGGTGCCCTGGAAGGACGGCAAGGCCAATCGCGGCCATTCCTGCGTCAAGGGCCGCTTCGCCTGGGGTTACGCCACCCACAGGGACCGCATCCTGAACCCCATGGTGCGCGCGAAGATCACCGATCCCTGGCGCGAGGTCAGCTGGGCCGAGGCCTTCAGCCATATCGCCGGCGAATTCCATCGCCTCCAGGCGACTTACGGCAAGGATGCGATCGGCGGCATCACCTCGTCCCGCTGCACCAACGAGGAAACCTATCTGGTGCAGAAGCTGATCCGCGCCGGCTTCGGCAACAACAATGTCGATACCTGCGCCCGGGTCTGCCATTCGCCCACCGGCTTCGGCCTGAAGACCGCCTTCGGCACCTCCGCCGGAACCCAGGATTTCGATTCGGTCGAGGAGACGGATGTCGTCCTCGTCATCGGCGCCAATCCGACCGACGGCCACCCGGTGTTCGGCTCGCGCCTGAAGAAGCGCCTGCGCCAGGGCGCGCGGCTGATCGTGATCGATCCGCGCCGCACCGACCTGGTGCAGAGCCCGCACATCAAGGCCGACTATCATCTGCCGCTGCGCCCGGGCACCAATGTCGCGGTGGTCACCGCGCTCGCCCATGTCATCGTCACCGAGGAGCTGGTGAACGAAGCCTTCGTCCGCGACTATTGCGACTGGTCGGAATTCGAGCATTGGGCCGCCTTCGTCGCCGAGCCGCGCCACGCCCCGGAAGAGGTCGAGAAGATTTCCGGCGTGCCGGCGGCGGCGCTCCGGGGCGCCGCCCGTCTCTTCGCCACCGGCGGCAATGGCGCGATCTATTACGGCCTCGGCGTCACCGAGCACAGCCAGGGCACCACGACCGTGATGGCGATCGCCAATCTGGCCATGGTCACGGGCAACCTGGGGCGGCCGGGGGTGGGCGTGAACCCCTTGCGCGGGCAGAACAATGTCCAGGGTTCCTGCGACATGGGTTCCTTCCCCCATGAATTCCCCGGCTATCGCCATGTCTCCGACGATGCGACGCGGGAAATCTTCGAGAAGCTGTGGGGCGTCGCCCTCAGCGACGAGCCGGGCCTGCGCATCCCCAACATGCTGGATGCCGCCGTCGACGGCACCTTCAAGGGCATCTACATCCAGGGCGAGGACATCGTCCAGTCCGACCCGGATACCCATCACGTCACCGCCGGCCTTGCCGCCATGGAATGCGTCGTGGTGCACGACCTGTTCCTGAACGAGACGGCGAATTACGCCCATGTCTTCCTGCCCGGCTCCACCTTCCTCGAGAAGGACGGCACTTTCACCAATGCGGAACGGCGCATCAACCGCGTGCGCAAGGTGATGACGCCCCGGAACGGCCTGGCCGACTGGGAAGTGACGCAGGACTTGGCCCGGGCCCTCGGCCTTGCCTGGAATTATGCGCATCCGGGCGAGATCATGGCCGAGATCGCGGCGACGACGCCGAGCTTTGCCGGCGTCACCTATGACAAGCTGGAAGCCATGGGCTCGGTGCAATGGCCGTGCAACGCCAAGGCGCCGGACGGCACGCCGATCATGCATATCGGCGGCTTCGCCCGGGGCAAGGGCAAGTTCATGATCACCGAATATGTCGCGACGGACGAGAAGACCGGGCCGCGCTTCCCCCTGCTGCTGACCACCGGCCGGATCCTCAGCCAATACAATGTCGGCGCCCAGACCCGGCGCACTGCCAATGTCGTCTGGCACGAGGAGGATCGCCTGGAGATCCATCCCCATGACGCCGAGAACCGGGGCCTCAAGGACGGCGACTGGGTGCGCCTGCAAAGCCGGGCGGGCGAGACCACGCTGCGCGCCCTGGTGACCGACCGGGTGGCGCCGGGCGTCGTCTACACCACTTTCCACCACCCCCTGACCCAGGTGAATGTGATCACCACCGACTATTCGGACTGGGCGACCAATTGCCCCGAATACAAGGTGACCGCGGTCCAGGTCGCGCCCTCGAACGGGCCGAGCGAATGGCAGGAACACTATCGGGAACACACGGCGCAAAGCCGGCGCGTCACCCCCGGCAGCGAGGCGGCGGAGTGACCATGCAGGCGGAAAAGCTCGTCCGCATGGCCAACCAGATCGCCACCTTCTTCAAGGCGCAGGGCGAGGCGCAGGCGCCCGCGGCCATCGCCGACCACCTGATGCAATTCTGGGAGCCGAGGATGCGCAACGGCATCCTGGCGCATGTCGACCAGGGGGGCGCGGGGCTCGACCCCCTCGCCCGTCAAGCCGTGGAACTGTTGCCGCGAGAAAAGAAACACTAGGGCCTTAGAGACCATCCAACATCGGGGCTTAAACGACCGCGGCACGAACCGCGGCGCAAGGGAGGGTTTTGCCATGACGACCTATGAGCAGACGGCCGGGGCCTTGCCCATGCAGGGGCTGCTGGACAAGGAGCGCATCGTCGCCCGGCCGGGCTTCAACCGCTGGCTGGTGCCGCCGGCGGCCCTGGCGATCCACCTCTGCATCGGGATGGCCTATGGCTTTTCCGTGTTCTGGCTGCCCCTGTCGCGGGCCATCGGGGTAACCCAGCCGGTTGCCTGCGCCGACCTTACCCTGCTCTCGGCCCTGACCACCACGACCTGCGACTGGCGGGTGGCCGACCTCGGCTGGATGTATACGCTGTTCTTCGTCCTGCTCGGTTCCTCCGCCGCGATCTGGGGCGGCTGGCTGGAACGGGTGGGGCCGCGCCGGGCGGGCTTCGTCTCGGCGCTGTGCTGGTGCGGCGGCATCGCGCTCGCGGCTTTCGGCGTCTATATCCATCAATTGTGGCTGATGTGGCTGGGCGCCGGGGTCATCGGCGGCATCGGCCTCGGGCTCGGCTATATCTCGCCGGTCTCGACCTTGATCAAATGGTTCCCGGACCGGCGCGGCATGGCGACCGGCATGGCGATCATGGGCTTCGGCGGCGGCGCCATGATCGGCGCGCCGCTGGCCGACATGCTGATGAACCAGTTCAAGACCGCCGACGGCGTCGGCGTGTGGCAGACCTTCCTGGTCATGGCCGCGATCTATTCGGTGTTCATGCTGGCGGGCGCCTTCGGTTACCGCATACCGCCGGCGGGCTGGCGCCCGGACGGCTGGACCCCGCCCGCGGCCAAGCGGGGCATGATCACCACCCGCCACGTGCACCTGAAAAACGCCCATAAGACCAGGCAGTTCTGGCTGATCTGGGCCGTGCTCTGCCTCAATGTCTCGGCCGGGATCGGGGTCATCGGCATGGCCTCGCCCATGTTGCAGGAGATTTTCGGCGGCGCCCTGCTCGGCCAGCCGGAGGTTTCCTTCACCGCCCTGTCGCCGGAACAGAAGACCGCGATCGCGGCCATCGCCGCCGGCTTCACCGGACTTCTGTCCCTGTTCAATATCGGCGGGCGGTTCTTCTGGGCCTCGCTCTCCGACCGGATCGGGCGGAAGCTGACCTATTACACTTTCTTCGCCCTCGGCATCGCGCTTTACGCCCTGGCGCCCAGCGCCGCCCATATCGGCAGCCAGGCACTGTTCGTCGCCATGTTCTGCATCATCCTGTCGATGTACGGCGGCGGCTTCGCCACCATCCCCGCCTATCTGGCCGATATCTTCGGCACCCAGTTCGTCGGTGCCATCCACGGCCGGCTGCTGACCGCCTGGGCGACCGCGGGCATCGTCGGCCCGGTCGTGGTCAATTACATCCGCGAAGCCCAGATCGCCGCCGGCATCCCGCGCGACCAGGTCTATGACTTCACCATGTATATCCTGGCCGGCATGCTGGCCCTCGGCTTCATCGCCAATCTGTTCGTGAAGCCGCTGGCCGACAAATGGTTCATGTCGGAAGCCGAGGTCGCCGCCCTGCAGGCCAAGACCCAGGCCGCCGACCGGGCGGCCGCCACCGGTTCCTTCGGCATCGGCAAGGGCGGGCTGGACGGACGATCGGCCCTGGCCTGGGCCGCGGTCGGGCTGCCGCTGGCCTGGGGCGTGTGGATCACGGTGCAGAAGGCCGTGGTCCTGTTCCAGTAGCCGCACGGGGCCGGCACGAGCCGGCCCCTTTTCGTCAATGGTGGCCGGCCATGTGTTCGCCAATGGTCTGCACGCTGGCGGTCGCGATCGGCGTTTCATAGACCAGGGCGCCGTCCGACATCACCAGGATGCGGTCGGACAATTCCAGCAATTCGTCCAGGTCTTCGGAAATCAGCAGGACCGCGGCGCCCTGGTTGCGCGCCTTCATGATCCGGGCCCGGATCTCCGCCACCGCCGAAAAATCGAGGCCGAAGCAGGGATTGGCGACGATCAGGAGATCGACCTTGCCGGTCAGTTCCCGCGACAGCACGGCACGCTGCACGTTCCCGCCCGACAGCGCCTGGATCGGGCTGTCGAGGGAGGCCGTCTTCACCTTGAACTGGGCGACGAGATCGGCGGCGAAGCGCCGGATGGCGGCGGCCGAAATCCAGAAGCCGGGCTTTTCGGCGGCGTTGAGGTCGAAGGTGCGGAAGGCGATATTCTCCGCCACCGTCATGCGCGGGGCGCAGGCATTGCGCAAGGGCTCTTCCGGGATGTAACGCACCGCGAGGTCGCGGGATTCCTTCCGTGTCGCATGAAAGGGCCGGCCCTTCACCGCGACCGTGCCCGCCGTCGGCGCGCGCTGGCCGGCCAGGACTTCGAAGAATTCCTTCTGGCCGTTGCCGGAAATGCCGGCGATGCCGACGATCTCGCCCGACTTGATGGTTAGATCGGCGATGTCGATCGACTTGAGGCCGGTGCGGTCCGGGGCCCGGATGCCCTGGACCGAGAGGACGGCGGCAGCCGCCGGATCGACCGGCTGCCGCGCATCGAGGGTGGCGATCGGCTGGTCGCCGATCATCATGGCTGCCATGGCCTTGCGGTCGTGTTCCGCCACCTTGCCGCTGCCGGTCAGCCGGCCCTTGCGCAGCACGGTGAAATCATCGGCGAAGGCGGTGATTTCGGGGAACTTGTGGCTGATCATCAGGACCGTCAGCTCGCCCGCCTCGGTCATGCCGCGGACGATGCCCAGGACTTCCTCCGCCTCGCCGGGGGTGAGCACCGAGGTCGGCTCGTCGAGGATCAGGAAGCGCCGGCCGAGGTAGAGCTGCTTGACGATTTCGAGCTTCTGCTTCTCGCCCGCCGCCAGCTCGCGCACCGGCACGTCCAGGGGCAGGCGGAACGGCATGGTGTCCATGAAGGCGGCCAGTGCCTTCCGCTCCCGCCCCCAGTCGATCACCGCCGGCACCTGCTCGCGCGAGATCACCAGGTTTTCCGCCCCGGTAAGCGAGGGCACCAGGGTGAAATGCTGGTAGACCATGCCAAGGCCAAGCTGGGCCGCATCGCGCGGGCTGTCGATCGCCACTTCCCGCTCCTCGACCAGCATCTGGCCGAGAGTCGGGCGGTAGAAGCCCATCATGCATTTGACCAGCGTCGACTTGCCCGCGCCGTTCTCGCCCAGCAGGGCGTGGAAGCTCCCCGCCGGCACCCGGAGGGTGACATCGTCGAGGGCGGTGAAGGCGCCGAAGCGCATGGTCATCGAGACCGCCTCGACCCCGACCGCCGGTTTCCGCCCCTCGCTCATCGGCCCCTCACGGCAATTGGGCGACGAAGGTCGCGGCATCGGCGACGGCGCCGAAGACGCCGCCCTGCATCTTCACCATCTTGATCGCGGCGGCGTGATTGCCGGCATCGGTGGCCGCACAGCAATCCTCGAGCAGCAGACATTCGAAGCCGCGGTCATTCGCCTCGCGCATCGTCGTATGCACACAGACGTCGGTGGTGACGCCGGCAAGCACGATGTTGCGGATGCCGCGCTGGTTCAGGATCAGTTCGAGATCGGTGGCGCAGAAGGAGCCCTTGCCCGGCTTGTCGATGATCACCTCGCCCTCGATCGGATAGAGTTCGGGGATGATGTCCCAGCCCTTCTCGCCCCGCACCAGGATGCGGCCGCAGGGGCCGGGATCGCCGATGCCGGCGTTGATCCGCTGCGAGCGCCAGCGCTTGTTGGCCGGTAGGTCGGCGAGATCCGGGCGGTGCCCCTCGCGGGTATGGATGATCGTATAGCCCTTGGCGCGCAGGGCGGTCAGCACGGCCTTGATCGGCGCGATCGGCTTTCGCATCGCCGACAGGTCGTAACCCATATGGTCGACATAGCCGCCGGGGCCGACGAAATCGGTCTGCATGTCGATGACGATCAGGGCGGTATTGCCGGGCCGGAGGTCGCCGTTCCACGGCCAGGGGTAGGGATCGGCGTCGATCGTGCGGGGCGTGATCCCGGACAGCGCATTCATCGTGCCCCTCCTATTTCGTGATCGACAATTCGCCGGGCGCCCCGGCCAGGCTTCGCCCGCGCGACGAGGTCGCGATCATGATCCCGAGCGTCAGCACATAGGGCGCGGCATAGAACAGGTAATAGCCCTGCGTCACCCCGACCGATTGCAGCGCCGGGCCCAGCGCCCCCGCCCCCCCGAACAGGAGCGCGGCGGCAAAGCAGCCGAGCGGGTTCCAGCGCGCGAAGATGACCAGGGCGACCGCCATCAGGCCCTGGCCGGAGGAAATCCCCTCGTTCCAGCTGCCCGGGTAATAGAGCGAGAGATAGGCCCCGCCGACCGCGGCGAAAGCCCCGCCCACCGCCGTCGCCAGCAGGCGCACGATATTCGGGTTGAGGCCCATGGCCCGCGCCGCATCGCCGCTGTCGCCGACGACGCGGATGACGAGCCCGGCCCGCGTGTTGCGGAACGCCCACCACAGGGCGACCGAGAGCGCCGCCCCGATCAGGAACAGGACATTGACCGAGAGCGCCGCCTGGACCTGCGGGATATCGGACCAGAAACCGAGCGGCAGGGCCGGCAGGTCGGGGGCGGAGGGCTGGATATAGGGCTTGCCGAAGAAGAAGGCGAGGCCGGAGCCGAATAGCATCAGGGCGATGCCGATGGCGATGTCATTCACCTTGGGGAATTTGCAGATCCAGCCGTGGAACAGGCCGAACAGCACCCCCGTGCCGGCGGCACCGAGCACGCCCAGCCAGGGCGAGCCGGTGACCACCGCGATCGCATAGGCGGTCATGGCGCCGAAGACGAGAATGCCCTCGAGGCCGAGGTTGATGCGGCCCGAGCGTTCGGTGATCGCCTCGCCCAGGGAGACGAAGATGAAGGGGGTGGAGACCCGGATCGCCCCGCCCAGGATGGCGAGCGGCACGCCCCAGAGACCGATGTCGGCCGGTTCCATCAGCGCGTCCTCCGCCAGAGATCGGGGTTGAAGGCCTTGAAGCGGCCGTAGAAGGTTTCGCTGAACAGGATGACCAGGAAGATCATGCCCTGGAGCACCTGCACGGTCGCATCCGGCAGGCCCATGCGCCGCTGCAGCAGGCCGCCCGAGGCGTCGATCCCGCCAAGGAGAATGGCCACCGGGATGATGGCGAGCGGATTGTGCCGGGCAAGGAAGGCGACCAGGATCCCGGCATAGCCGTAACCCGCCGCGATCGAGGCATTGGCATTGCCCTGCACCGCCGCCACTTCGATCACCCCGGCAAGCCCGGCGAAGGCGCCGGCGAGCGCCGAGAAGCCGACGATCAGCGGCCCGACCGCCAGCCCCTGGACCTGGGCCGCGCGCATGTTGCCGCCGGCGATCCGCGCGGAGAAACCCCAGGCGGTCTTTTCGATCAACACCCAGGCGACGACGCAGGCGACGATGCCGGCGATGAGGCCCCAATGGACATCCATGCCCGGGATATCGCCGATGGCGAAGGCGGGATCGATTGGATGGGTCGACGGCTTGTTCAGGGACGCTGGATCGCGCAGCGGCCCTTCGACGAAATGATTCATCAGGGCGATGGCGATATAGGCCATCAGCAGGCTGGAAATCGTCTCGTTCACCGCGCGGTAGTGGCGCAGCGCCCCGACCGCGCCGATCCAGAGGGCGCCCATGGCCATGCCCGCCAGCGCCATGCCCAGGATGCCGACGACCGAGGGCAGGCCGGCAAAGGCATGGCCGACCGCCGCCCCGGCGACGCCGCCGAGCACGATCGCGCCCTCGCCGCCGATGACGACGAGGCCGAGACGGGCGGGCAGCGCGACGCACAGGGCGGCCAGCAGCAGGGGCGCGGCCCGCGACAGCGTGTTCTGGATCGAGAACCAGCTGCCGAAGCCGCCCCGCCACATCAAGTCGAAGAATTGCAGCGGCGACTTGCCGAGAAAGAGCAGGAAGACGCAGAACAGCAGCAGGCCAACCAGCAGGGCGGCCAGCGGCAGCACGAAGGCTTCCGACCGGCGCGCCAGCCATTCCCATGCCCCGGCCGCGGGGCTTTCAGCAGCGGACATCGGCGATCCCTTACCCGGCGATACGCGAAGAAGGAAAGCCGCCGGTTACGACGTGGAACCGATCACGCCCTCGACCAGGTAATTCATGCTCTCAAGCTCGATCGCGGTCTCGACGAAGGCCTGGCCGGCGGTGGCCACCGGATTGCCTTTGTTGTCCGCCAGGGGGCCCTTGAAGACGGCGAAGCCGCCCTTCTTGATCTCGGCCAGGGTCGCCTCGAACTGCTTGCGCGCGGCCTCGCCGACCGCGGGCCCAAGCGCGCTCATCTTCACGAAGCCGTCGGACAGGCCGCCGCGGGTGAAGTTCGGCAGGGCCTCGCCCGCCATCAGCTTGGTCACATAGAGCTTGTAGACCTGGGCCCAGTTCCATTCGGCGCCGGTCAGGTATTTCTCGGGCGCGAGCGGCGCCTGATTGGCGTGATAGCCGCAGACGAAGGCGCCGCGGCCGGCCGCCGTCTCGACCACCACCTTGGGGCTGTCGACATGGCAGGTGACGACGTCGACGCCCTGGTCGATCAGGGCGTTGGTCGCCTCGGCTTCCTTGACCGCCAGCGACCATTCGCCGGTGAAGATCACCTGGGCGGTGATCGCGGGATCGACCGCGCGGGCGCCGAGCAGGAAGGAATTGACGTTCTGCAGGACCTGCGGGATCGGCTTCGCGGCCACGAAGCCGATCTTCTTCGATTTCGTGGCATGGCCGGCGGCGATGCCGTTCAGATATTGCCCCTGGCCGATATAGCCGAAATAGGAGCCGGTGTTCTTCGGGTGCTTGCCCTCGGTCCACAGGCCGCCGCAGTGGCGGAATTGCACCTCGGGGAATTTCGCCGCCATGGCCAGCATATGCGGGTCGAAATAGCCGAAGGAGGTCGGGAACAGCAGCTTGGCGCCGTCGAGATTGATCATCGATTCCATGGTCTTCTGGACGTCGACGGTCTCGGGCACATTCTCTTCCTCGACCAGGGACACGCCCTCGATCGACTTCAGGGTCGCGGCCCCTTCGGCATGGGCCTGATTGTAGCCATAGTCATCCTTCGGCCCGACATAGATGAAGCCGATGGTCAGTTCGCCGGCAAAGGCGCGGCGGAACGGCAGCGCGGCACCGGCGACGCCGACGGCCGCCCCAAGGGCCGTGGTCTGCAGAAAGCGGCGGCGGTTGATCGTCGAAGTCGAAGCCATACCCATCTCCCAAACTGGTTCCCCGCACCGGCTGACCGCCGGGCGCCTCAGCTGCATGACAGATGTATGCAACTGCCGTACCAAGGTTTGGCTTCAGGAAAATCAATGACTTGCGGGGCTGGGAACGCAAAAGAATGGCCGTGAAACATGCATGTTGTGATTATATTTTAATCATATGAACGGCAACTGCATACAAATGGGCCATCGGACCGCCGCCGATGGCCCCCGACCTCAGATCGCCTTGAACAGCGGGCTGCGCACCTGCTGGGCATCGGCCGCCGAGAGGAATTTCTCGGTATAGACGTCGCGTTCGAACAGCCGGCCTTTCATCAGCGTGCCGATACAGGCTTCGATCATCAGGGGCGGGCCGCAGAGATAGGCTTTGTGGCCTCTGAAATCATTGTCGAAATGGGCCTTGGCGGCATCGTGGACGAAGCCGCGGAAGCCGGCCCAGTCGCTCGCCGCCGGCTCGTCCGACAGGGCGGGGACATAGGTGAAATGGGCGTGCCGGGCCGCCAGCTCCAGGAAATCCTGGTGGTAGTAGAGTTCGGCCCGATTGCGCTGGCCGTAGACCAGGGTGATCGGCTTGTCGAAGCCTTCCGCCAGGAGGTCCAGGATCATGGACCGGGGACTGGACAGGCCCGAGCCGCCGGCCATGAAGATCAAGGGCACATCGGCCGATTTCCGCACGAAGAAACGGCCATAGGGGCCGGAGAAGCCGATGCGGTCCCCGACCTTGAGGCTTTCATGGACATAGGTCGTGCCCTTGCCGCCGGGGACGATGCGGATGTTCAGTTCCACCTCGTCCGCCCCCGGCTGAGAGGCGACGGAAAAGGCCCGCGTGCCGATGCCGCCCGGCAGGTCCAGGTTCACATATTGCCCGGCCTGGAACACGAAACCGGCGGGATCGTCGAGCCGGATCCACACCCCCTTGATGGTCGGGCTGAGATTTTCGAGGCGCGACACCGTGCCGGCGAAATCGCGCACCGGCAGGTTCAGGGCATCCGGGTCTTCCTCGATCTCGGCTTCGATCACGAGATCGCTTTCGGGCCGGGCGCAGCAGGCGAGGCATTTCCCCTCCTGCCGTTCGAAATCCATCAGGGCGAAGGTGGAGGCTTCGCCGTAATCGACCTCGCCCTCGACCACATCGATCTTGCAGGTGGCGCAAAGCCCGTGGCAGCAGGCGTGCGGCAGATAGATGCCGGCCCGCAGTGCGGCATCGAGGATGGTCTGCCCCTCCTCGATCTCGATCGTGGTGCCGAGCGGCTGGATGGTCAGCTCGTACCCCATGTCAGGCCGCCGCGGTGACGCTGTTCAGGCCCGGCGTCTGGAAGCGGAGCAGGGTCTTGTGGCCGATGCCGTTCTCCGCCAGCGTCCTGCCGAAGTCGGGTGTGAAGGGCTTGCCGGCCTTCAGCCATTCGACCGCGCGCCAGTCGATGGCGGCGGCATCGGGATCCAGGGCCAGAAGCTGGGCCAGGGGCCCGTCGACCAGGGCCTGAAACGGGGTTTCCGGCGGCAGGCAGATCAGGAAGGGCGCGGCGAACAGCAGGTGCCGGTCCCAGCTGACATAGACCAATTGCTTGCCGGCGAAATTCTCTACGAGGTCGCGGGGCTGGAATTCATAGGGGGCAAGGGCGGCGACGGCCATGGTTTTTTCCTCCCGTTGGGGGCGGCACGGGGCCGCCCCTGATGATGTCAGGTATTGCTGGTGGCGAGGCCGCGCCAGCGATCGAAACTCTGCTGGTCGCTGGATGCCGGGTATTCGCCATTGTCGAGCCCGTCCTTCAGATGCGCCCAATCCATCCAGGCCATCAGGTCGCCGAAGAGGGGCGCCTGGAACAGCTGCGGCATGGGCAGCCAGGCCTGGACGTATTTCTCCGGCTCGTCCTCGAAGATCGCCTGACAGCCGTCGGAGCAGAAATGATAGGTCTCGCCCCGATGAACCGTCTCGCGGTGGCACAGGATCGAGGGATCGTCCGGCTCGGTGAAGACGCACGGCAATTGGCAGCACTGGCACAGTTTGGCGAGGCCGAAATTCTTGAACGGCCGGCCTTCCGCCTCGGCCTTGCGGATGTAATCCCAGCGGGGGCGGTAATATCTGTCGAAAGTGGTCGGGTATTTCGCCGACAGCCAGTCCATATCCTCGTCCGACGGGATCCAGGTGTGGAAGGCCGTGCCGAAGCGCCACTGGTAGAAGGCCAGCATGAACTGGTGCGACATGTGATCGATCGCCTTGCCCGCGTCCTCCCAGCCCTTGGGCGGGCGGATGCCGTAGAGGGCGAGGTCGCGGAACAGCGCGCCGCCGTTCTCGACACCGTAGATTTCCCAGGCCTCGCGCCAGGACATGACGCGCTTCGGCAGCATGTAATCCATCATGGTACTGACGAGGCCGAGCACGCGGAAGCCGCGCCAGAACCACTTGTCGATCCACTTCTGCACGATGGGCAGGTTGCCGGGGTCCTGCTCCAGCATGAATTTGATGCACTCGAGGCCGAGGGTCATGTGGCGGGCCTCGTCCGACTGGGCGGAGAAGCCGAAGGTCACGGTCGCCATGTCGCCGTTATAGGCCGCCCCCGACATGAAGGGCACGAACAGCAGGTTGGTCAGCACATATTCGAACGAGAAGCCGATGGCGATCAGGAACTCGAAAGGTCCCGCACTCATGGCATCGTCGAAGAAGGAGCGCGCGACCGAGGTGTACCAGATCCGGTCGCGGGTTTCCGCGAAGGCATGGAAGCCGCTGTAATACTTGTTGTAATTCGACAGGGCGTGGATCTGGGTCTGGGCGTGGCGCAGCTCGTCCAGCGCCTGCATCTGGCAGGCGACCTGGGTGCCCGCGCCCGCGAATTCCCGCCCGACCCGGGCAAAGCCCTTGTGCGCGGCATATTCGCCCGGGCTGATCGCCTGAAGGAAGATCTTCAGGGCGGAGAGATAGCGCGCATCGGTGATGTTCAGATGCCCGTTGTTCTGGGCATGGGCATCGATGATGGCGTAGAACTTCCGCTCCTTCTCGCCCTGGTATTTCCAATAGGCATCCATGGTGAGACGGAAGGGGTCTTCCCACTTGTCCCAGTCGTGGATCCTGATCCCCTCGTAGTCGAGATAGGGATAGATGTCCTTGGCGCTCTGGTAGCTGGGTTCCCAGGCGAGGTCGCGGGTCAGCAGGCGGTAGCGTTCCTTGATGCCCAGCTTCTTTTCGGGTGCCTTCATGTCCATGGCGGCAATCCTTCTCAGCGGTCCCAATGCAGGGTGAGGGTTTCGTCATCCTCGTCGACATGGCCGCTGAGGGTGATCAGGTTGATGTGGATTTCCTGGAGGTCGAAATCGCGGCCGAGGTTTTCCTCGATCGTCTCGCGCCGGATGACCAGGCGGCCCGGCGCCTCGATGCGCACCATCGCCGGCTCGCGCGAGATGCGGGCGGCCGGGTTGTCGGCCTCGATCGCCTCGATGATCGGGCGGGTTTCCTCGTTGGCCTGGAGGGCGATGAAGACTTGTGACATGATCGTTCCCCTTCCGGTCAGCGCTTGAGGCCGGCCTTGGCCAGGCGGGCGGCGAGATCGGCGCGGCGCTCGTCCATCACCGCCTCGCCCTGTTCGCCGAGACCGAGGCGGGCGATGGGCAGCAGGGCCTCGAAAGCCCGGCCGGACCAATGGTCGATCCAGCCGGCCAGCACCTCGCGGTTGGCGGCGGATTCGGCGGCGGCGACCTTCACCACCGCATCGGCCCATTTGCGGGTTTCGTCGAACCAGTCGGCCATGAACTGGGTGGCCAGCGCGATGGTGGAACCGCCTTCCGTCGCCCAGACCCCATCGACCATAGCGCCGTAGACCAGCGGGTAGAGCAGCCCGTCGAGGGCGATGTTCTGCGCGATGAACAGTTCGAAAGGATCGCGGGTGACGAGGCAGTCCTCGACATAGCGGCGCAGGCCCTGCCACGCCTCGTCCTGCAGCCAAGCCTGCTTGGCCGTGGCCAGGGCTTCGGTCCCGCCCAGCATCAGGCCGATGCGCGAGAGATATTGCGCGATGCCGAGGCTATCGAGCGCCTGATAGATGTTCGGCTGGGTGAAGGCCGCGCCATAGCCGTAGCCGCAGACGAACGTGTGGTTCTGGTTGGCGCCCCAGGCGACATGGCGCAGCGGCACCAGGACGGCCAGCGCCCGGTCGCGGATCGCGGGCGGGATCAGGCCGGCAAGGCCCCGGCTTTCGATGAACTTGAAATTGGCCTCGGCCGATTCCTGCTGGCGGGCGCGGGTCAGCGTATAGGTATTGTAGAAGAACTGGCGCGGGTCCTTCAGGTCGTACCAGTCGCGCATCGCGATCCGGGTGATCGCGGGATCGTAAAGCTCCTGGTCCGGCGCCCAGGTCGGCCGGTAGTGCAGGTTCTCCGCCGCCTGGATATCGTAGGTGCCCTCCTGGTAGCGGGAGGCGGGCTTGTCGCCGAAGCGCCGCACCAGATGGTCGAAGGCCTGGCGCTGCGGCTCGATGGTGACCGTGCGAAGGTCGATCTGCATGATTGTTCTCCCCGATTTGATGGTGGGCAGGCGCGGTCAGCGGAAGCGGGTCTCCCGCGCATCCGCCAGTCGCCAGGCCCAGTCGTTCTCGCGGTCCCCTTCCCCCTCGCCCTCCGGCGAGAGGAAGCGGACCTTGTTGGCGGCACAGAATTCGTCGAAGGCTTCGGGCCTGAGCACGAGTTCGACGAAAAGCTCGGGCTCGCCCATGGCGAAGTCGAATTCGACGAAACCGTCATCCCGCAGGTTACGCACCCGCACGTAGCGCTTGCCGGTATCGATACCCATGGCCACGCCCTCAGGTCACGACGGTCATGAAGCTTTCGTGCAGCTTGCCCTGCGGGTAGTCGAGCCCATGGGGGAAGCCTTCGAAGGTCCAGGTGATGGGATCGCCGTCCGGATAGGGTTCGTAGCCGCCAGCAAAAGTCTCGAAGCGGTTGCCCGAGGGGTCCCAGGCATAGATGGTCTCGCCCCGGGTGACGCCATGTCGGGTCGGGCCGATGTCGATCGGGACCCGGTTCATGCCCATGATGTCGCCGGCACGCAGCACCCGTTCCCAGGTCGGCATGCGGAACGACAGGTGGTGCAGCTTGCCCGGCTCCTCGTATTCGACGAAGGCGATGTCATGGGTCTTGTGCGAGCACGACAGGAAAATGCCGATCTCCGGCTCGCCCGCCTCGGTCGGGCCGAGGATGCGCTCGACCAGATGGAAGCCCAGCACCTTCAGGAACAAGTCCTTGTTGGCCTGGACATTGGGGCCATAGAGCAGGCAATGGTCGAAGCGGATGGGCGCCATGCCCCGGTCCGCATCCATCGACCACGGCGGCGGATTGACCGAGGGCAGGCCGTTGCCGACCTTGGTCTTTTCCGCGTAAAGCTCGAACAGATGGCCGCTCGGCAGGCGGAAGCGGACGCGCTCGCCGGTTTCCAGCAAGTCGCCGGCGGGCACCCGCTCGGTCGCGATGCCGAAGGCCCGGACGTCGCGTTCCAGCTGGTCCAGGGTCGCGGCGTCCAGCACCTTGAAGCCGATGAAATCGATGCCGGCGCTGTCGGACGGCGACAGGATCAGGCTGCTGTGATCGCGCTCGTCCCAGCACTTGAAGTAGACGCGCCCCCGGTCGTCCCTTCCGGTTTCGACGAGGCCGAGAATGTCGCGATAGAAGGTGATGCTCTTCTCGAGATCGAGAACCCGAAGCTGGGCATGCCCAGGACGGAGAACGCCCGTCATTGCCATGTTTGCCTCCCGTTGAGATCCGCTTTTTGGCCGGCTGGGCGGGATCGCTCTCCGCCCGGGCCGCGCCCCCTTAACAGCACGAACCGTTCCAACAAACTAAGCCATTGATTTTGCTTGAATAACTATGCTGCAACGCACCAGGAATCCGCCCCCGGCGGACGCATTTGTCAGGCGTGCCGACCGGCCTGACAAAAAGGTCAAGCTGCGCTGCAACACGGGGCCCCGCCTCAGGCCGCCCTGGCGCGGACACTCGCCTCGCGGGCGGCCGGGCGCAGCAGGAAATGGGCTAGCGCCGGCAGCAGCACCAGGGCACCGACCATGTTCCAGACGAACATGAAGGCGAGCAGGATGCCCATGTCAGCCTGGAACTTGATCGGTGACAGGGCCCAGGTGGCGACCGCGATGCCGAGGGTGATGCCGGTCAGCACCACCACCTTGCCGGTGAAGGCCAGCGCCTGGTAATAGGCTTCCGACAGGCTGGCACCGTCGCGCAGCCGCGCCAGCGTCACGGTCATGACGTAGAGCGAGTAATCGACCCCGATGCCGACGCCGAGGGCGATCACCGGCAAGGTCGCCACCTTGACGCCGATGTTGAGCCAGACCATCAGCGCCTCGCACAGCATGGACGTGATCAGCAGCGGCACCACGGCGCAGACCACCGCCCGCCACGAGCGGAAAGTGACGAAGGCGAGCACGATCACCGCGGCATAGACGAGGAAGAGCATTTCCCGGTTGGCCTTGCGCACGACGATATTGGTCGCCGCCTCGATCCCGGCATTGCCGGCGGCGTTCAGGAACTGGATGTCCCCGGTGTCATGGCGCGCGGCAAAACCCTCGACCGTCGCGACCACGGCATCCAGCGTGTCGGCCCGGTGATCCTTCAGATAGGCATAGACGGTGAGAAGGTCGCAGTTCTGGTTGAACAATTCCCGGGGCGCGCGGGTGATGATGGCGTTCAGCATCTCCTGCGAACGCGGCACGGCGTACCATTTGAGGCTGCCCTCGCTCATGCCCGCATTGGCGATCTTGGCGAGGCCGGCCAGGGAATTGGTGGTCACGACACCGGGCAGGTGGCGCAATTCCCGTTCCAGGGCATCGACCGCCATCAGCGTGTTGTAATGGGCGCAGGCATATTGCGGCGTGCGCACCATCACGATGTAGACATCGCTGCTGGCGGCATAATTCCGCACCATGAAGGCATTGTCCTGGTTATAGCGGGAGTCGGGCCGCAGTTCCGGCGCGCCGGGATCGGTATCGCCGATCTTGAGATCGAGGGCGACCCAAAGCCCGCCCAATCCCATGACCGCGCCGAGCACGACGACGACGGCCGCCCCCCTGGGCCGGGTGAACAGGTCGAGGAAGGCCCAGAACGGGTGCTTGACATGGGCCGTATCGGCCTCGTCCGCCCGTTCCGCGCTGAGCGAGCGGCGCGCCACCGCCTCGCTGACCCCGGTATAGGAGAGGAGAATGGGCAGCAGGACGAGATTGGTGAAGATCAGCACGGCAACGCCGATGCTGGCGGTGACCGCCAGGTCCTGGATCACCTTGATGTCGATGACCATGAGGACGGCAAAGCCGACCGCGTCGGCCAGCAGCGCGGTCAGGCCGGCCAGGAACAGGCGGCGGAAGGTGTAACGGGCGGCGACCAGCTTGTGCGTGCCCCGGCCGATGTCCTGCATGATGCCGTTCATCTTCTGGGCGCCATGGCTCATGCCGATGGCGAAGACCAGGAAGGGCACCAGCATCGAATAGGGATCCAGCTCGTAGCCGATCAGGGGCAAAAGGCCCAGCAGCCAGATCACCGCGATCAGCGAGCACAGCACCACCAGAAGGGTGGAGCGGATGCAGCGCGTGTACCAATAGAGCACGGCCGTGCAGATGGCGATGGCGGCGGCGAAGAACACCAGCACCTGCTTCAGGCCGTCGATGAGATCGCCCACCACCTTGGCAAAGCCGGTGACATGGATCTCGATGCCGTTGCCCTGGTATTTCGCCCGCAATTCCTCGATCCGTTCGGAGAGGGCGTAATAGTCGATGCGCTCGCCCGTGTCGGCGATGCGCTCCTGCAAGGGCACCAGGATGATGCTGGAGCGGTAGTCGGCGGCGATGAGCTGGCCGATCTCGCCCGAGCGCTCGACATTCAGGCGCACCTGTTCGAGGTCGGCCGCCGTGCCCTTGTAATCGTCCGGGACCACTGGGCCGCCGTCGAGGCCTTCCTCGGTCACGCCGCTCCAGCGCACCGCCGGCGCCCACAGCGATTTCATATAGGGCCGGTCGACGCCGGGCATCAGGAACAGGTCGTCGTTCAGGCGGCGCAGCGTGTCGAGATAGTCGGCAGTGAAGATCGTGCCGTCCTTCACCGCGACCGCGACCCGGAGCGCATTGCCCATGCCCGCCAATTGCTTCCGGTTTTCCAGGTAGTTGGCGATATAGGGATGGCCGGTCGGGATCATCTTCTCGAAGGCGGCATTCAGCTTCAGGTCGGCCGAGCGCCAGCCGAGCAATGCCGTGACGATCAGGCACAGCACCACGACCAGCGGCCGGTTGTTGAAGAAAGCCCGCTCCACCGGCGTGCCGGACTTGCGGTCGAAATCCTCCAGCCGGGCGATGACGGGGCCGACGGAACTTGCAGGGGCGTGCGCCATCAGAAGGCCTCCCGGTTCTTGGCATTGCTGTCTAGGCGGCTATTGCCGCGCGGCCCGGCCACCACCAGCGTGCCGTCGGCCGTCGCCGCCAGGGCTGTCAGGCCGGTATCGCCGGAAGTTTCAAGCGGCTTGAAGCTGGCGCCATCGTCGGTGGAGCGCAGCAGGCGGCCGCCCTCGTCGCCCAGGATCAGGCTGCCGTCCGCGAGGCGCCGGCCGGCGGTCACCGTCGCCTCGGCGCCAAGGTCGATGCGGGCCCAGTCCTCGAGGCCGGGGGCGCCGCGCCAGGCATTGCCCTTCAGGCCATAGGCGAGAAGGCCCCCGTCGCCGAGGACGAGAAGGCCGAAGAACGTACCCTCATAGGGGCTTTCGATCGCGGTGAACGCCGCGTCCAGGGCAGCGGCGTGGAACAGGGCCCCCTGCTCGCCCGCGATCGCGAGACCGCCCGCCACGGGGGCGATACCGTAGAGATGCTTGCCGCCCCGGTTGGGAATGCGCGCGGTGAAGGATTGCCAGGTGGCGCCGCCGTCGCGGGTCTCGAGCGCAAGGCCGTAGGCGCCGACCGCCCAGCCGCGCTTTTCATCAAGGAAGGTAACCGCGAGGAAGGGCTTGTCCGGCCCATCGGCGATCATATAGTCGCCGTTGCGGACGGCGGCATCCGCCCCTTCGGCGCCGGCGGCCTTCAGGGCTGCGGCTTCCGCCGCGACGGCCCGGGCGGCACCATTGCCGTCCAACTGGCGCTGCCAGGTTTCACCGCCGTCGAGCGTATGCAGGACGACGCCGCTATGCCCGACCGCCCAGCCGAGCCGGGCGCCGACGAAGGCGACATCGGTAAGGGTGACGCTGACCGGCACGGCGGACGCCTGGCGCCAGGCCGCACCGCCATCATCGGAAAGCAGGATCACCCCGCCCTCCCCGACCGAGACCAGCCGGTCGCCGGCCCGGGCGAGCGCCAGTTGCAGCATGCCCGTGGCACGGGGATTGGGCGCCGCCGGCAGGTCCAGCAGGTCGGGCACCAGGGGGGCGGTCACGGCCGCGCCCTGATCCTGGGCGCCGGCATTGCCGGCCCCGGCGACCAGGGCAAGCGCCAGGGCGGCGCAGGCAAGGCTGGGACGTTGCCCGCCCTTCAACAGGGGCAGTACCATCGCGTCGATCCGTTCAGGAAAAAAGGCCCCATGGGGCCGAGGGGGCCCACCGCAAGCCGGCGGCGGGCCCCGGCACTATCAGCGCATGCCGTCGGCGGCGACGGCGTCGCCGGTGAAGAAGGTTTCCGGCTTCTGCGGCACCACCTTGAAGGTTTCGCCGTTCAGGGCCTGGATCACGCTCATGGTGTTGGCCTGGAGGTTGAACACCGTCGCCGTCTTCACGATGGTCGCCGGGATGGCGGGCACCACGAAGGGCGTCATCTGGGTGGTGCGCCAGAGCTTGCCCTCGGCGTCGTAACCGTCCATCAGGGCGATCAGCCAGGTGTCCTCGTCGAGGTAATAGGTGCGCTTCGGCACGGCATGGCGCTTGCCGTCGGCGACCGTCGCCTCCACCACCCACACACGGTGGCGTTCCCAGCGCACCTTGTCCGGGTTCAGGTGGTGCTTGGCGAAAGCATCCGCCTGGCTGGCGCCGATGAAACCATTGCTGTTATAGGGGATCAGCAGTTCCTTCTTGCCGACCAGTTTCCAGGTGTAACGGTCGAGAGCGCCGAAGAGGCCCTGCACCTCGTCGAAGTAATTGGCGCCCGAGGCGACGAAGTCGGGCGTGTCGTAGGCGACCGTGGGCGCCCGGCGCACCCGGCGCTGGCCGACCAGATATTGCCAGGCCTTCCGCGGATCGGCCGGATCGATGCTGTCGCGGATCACCAGGGATTCACCGGCCTTGAACGGCGGCTCCAGCGTGTTGAAGCGGAGCATGGCATATTCGCCCTTGAAGCTGCCCGCCGTCGCCTCCGGGTAATAGAAGGGATATTGGAACGAGATCTGGTTCCGGGTCGCCAGGGTATGGGTGCCATCGGCATTGCCGACGATATTCTTGAAGCTGTAGTCGATCGAGGGCGCCTCGATCCGCATCAGGAAATTCCACATCACCTCGATGCCGGAGGACGGGATCGGAAACGGCGTCCCGCCGATGCAGCCCTTCAGCGACAGGCCGCCGTCGGTCGTCTCGCAACCCGTGGCATTGGCGAAGGTGCGCTCGTAGACCGTATCGGACGCCCGGGCGGTGCGATGGGTCGGGTAGACGTCGAGGCGGAACGTGTCCGGGAACTTGCGCAGCAGCGCCCTGGTGCCGTCGGACAGCAGGGCCTCGTATTGGGCCATATTGGCCGCCGTCACCTGGAACAGCGGCTTTTCGCCGGGGAAGATGGCGGTCGGAATGTCGCCCATGGCGCCCGAGACCGGCAGGTCCTTCAGGCCGCCGTCCCAGGCCGGGATGGAACCATCCGCATTGCCCGCCTTTTCGGCGCCGAGCGGGGTCAGGGTGGATTTCAGCTTGGCCGCCTCGTCCGCCGTGGTCGCGGCCTTTGCCGCGCCGGTCAGGGCCGCGAGCGCCGCAAAGGCGGCGAGGGCCGCTGTCAGCTTGTTCATCCGGGAATCCTCCGAGTAATCTTATCGTTCTCAGAACGTGCGCTGGATCGACAGCGCGATGAAATCGCGGTCGCCGTGGAAATTCTTGTAGGAGAGTTCGGGCACCGCCGTGTCGTAGCGGACGATGGAGCCCTCGGCCCCGTAGTAATGGGCGAAGCTGAGGCTGGCCTGCCAGGTCTTCTGGTAGTCCGCCTTCACGCCGATGCTGATGACGCCGCCGTTTTCCGCCGGGAACAGCACGCCGTTGACCGACGAGCGCCCGAACAGGCCGAGCGATGCCCCGATCGGCACCTGGAGATCGAGACCGGGCAGGACCTGGAAGAATTCCGGCGTGAAGATGAATTGCAGCGCCGCCGCGTCGCGGGTGGCGCGCGGGTCGAGCTGATCGGCGTTCTTGTCGATGTTCAGGCGGTTGTTATAGGCGATTTCGGCGATGACCGACGCCCCGTCCCAGAGCGGGGATTCGTTGAAGACTTCGATCATCGAGAGATTGGCATGCAGCGTCTGCCCGACCGGGAAGGCCGGGTTGTCGCCGCCATCGGCCGTGGTATTGCCGGGCAGGATGACGGCGTTACCGCTGGCGACCAGGGGCATGTTATCGCGGAAGGAAATCTCGCCCGCGACATTGGTATCGCCGATCAGGGTCGAGGCGCTGACGCCGACGGTGAAAATATCCTCGCCGAAGACTTGGACATAATCGCCGATGCTGCCCGGCTGCACGTTCACGCCGGGGCGGAGATAGAATTGCGGGATCTTGTCGTGGAAGTTGGCGATGTAGAAACCGTATTCGACGTCGCCCGGGGTCCAGCGGATCTGGGCGCCGCCCTGGCCCTGGTCGCGGGCGTCGATATCGTCGCCCCGGAACACCGCCTGGCCCGGGCCGAGGATCACGGTCTCACCGCCGCCATCGACGAAATCGGCGAAGCTGAAGTAACTGCCCGCGCCCGGCAGCCGGGTCTTCCGCCATTCCGCCTGGTAATAGGCGCCGATGGACAGTTCGGGCGAAAGCTGCAACTGGCCGGAAATCTGGCCGATCGGGCGCAGGATTTCCTGGAAGCGCGAATTCGGCACCGACAGCGCCTTGATCAGGTCGAGCGAGGTCTGCGCCGCCGCGATACCGTTGGAGCCGAAGAACAGGCTTTCGCCGTAAAGCTGGGTGAAGCGCCCGGCCCGGACATTCAGGCTGCTGTCGCCGAAATTCACCTTGCCGAAGACGAAGGCATCGAGCAGTTCGGCATTCAGGCCGTGCAGATCCTTGGTCTCGTCGGTGAAACGGTCGTAGGTGGTCGAGCGCGAATTCACCAGGGCGCCGCCAAGCGCGCCCGGATTGTCGTTCTTGTGCATATAGACATCGTCGTACCAGCCCGCCGCGCTGACGCGGAAGCCGAAGTCGCGCCGGTAGGTCAGGCCGAATTCGCTGAGCAGGTCGATACGGTTGGAGACCAGGCCCTTGTCGAAATTCAGGTCGCCATCGTCCGTATTGGCCTGAACGCCGATCGAATTATTGGCCACGCGGGCACTGGCATCCTCGACCCGCCAACCGAGTGAATATTTGAACGTATTGTCGAAATAAATGGCAATATCCGGATTGCCGGTTTCGATCGGCGCCGCCACGACGGGCCCGACCACCAGCGCGGACAGCACCAGGGATACCGCCGACACAGCTTTGAGACCGCGGGTTTTATTATAGTGCCGCGGCATGATTCCCCCTGCCATCGCTTCCTCCGTCGGATCGAGACGATCCTTTTTCTTTGATTTCGGCCACCCCACCCCCTCAAATATTGGCGAGATGAGGCTGGTCGATATGGACTTGGCCACGGTATGAATCAGACTGCATACTGTCCAATACCGTTGGGGACGCCATTCCATACCGAAACAGTATGAAACCGGGTGCATAACAAGGCGGGGAGCGCAGAAGCCATGGATTTCCGGCAGCTTAGGTATTTCATCGCGGTCGCCGAGGAAGAGAACATCGGCCGCGCCGCCAAGCGCCTGCATATCTCCCAGCCGCCCCTGACCCGCCAGATCAAGCAGATCGAGGACGAGTTGGGCGTCAGCCTGTTCACCCGCACCCCCAGGGGCATGGAACTGACCGACGTCGGCCGCCTGTTCCTGGACGAGGCGCGCAACATCGAAATCCTGTTCGAGCAGGCGACGGAGCGGACCCTCGAAGCCGCGCAGGGGCGGCTGGGGCGGCTGGACGTGGCGATCTTCGGTTCGGGGATCATCAATGCCATCCCGCAGATCATGCTGGCCTTCACCGAAGCCTATCCCGGCGTGAAGGTCCATTTGCACCAGATGAACAAGGGCGAGCAGATCGAGGCGCTGCGCCAGCGCCGGATCAATGTCGGCTTCAACCGCATGCTGGTGCCCCTGCCCGATATCACCAGCGAACTGGTGCTGACCGAAACCCTGCTGCTGGCGGTGAACGAGCGCCACCCGCTGTCACGGCTGGACAGCATCCCCTTTGCCGCCCTGAAGGATCACCCGCTGATCCTGTTCCCGAGCGTGGGCCGGCCCAATTTCATCGACAAGGTGATCCGCATCTGCGGCGAACTGGGCTTCTTTCCCCGGATCGCGCAGGAGGTCGGCGATGCGGTCACCGGCGTTGCCCTGGCTGCGGCCGGCTTCGGCATCTGCGTGGTACCGAAATCGCTGACGGCGCTGACCCTGCAAGGCGTGGTGTTCCGCCCGATCAGCGACCTGCGCGACCATTGGGCGGTCGACCTGTCGTGCATCTACCGGACCGGCGATGAATCCCCCATCCTGAAAGCCTTCCTGAAAACCGTGCGCGACTATCGCGACAGCCTGAAGGCCCGTTAGGCCCCGCGTTTCAGCCGATAGGCCAGTTGCCGGCGGGTGATGCCGAGGATGCGGGCGGCATGGGTCAGGTTACCCCGCGCCCGCTCGGTCGCGATGCGCAGCAGGCGGTCCTCATGGGCTTCGAGGTCGAAGCCTTCGGCAAGCAGGCGGGTGTAGAGATCCCCCTCCAAGGCCGCATCCGGATGGCCGACATGGCCCTGGCTGTCGACCTCCGCCCCGGTCAGGCCCTGGGGCGGGCCTTCGGGGAACAGGTGCTCGACCTCGATCCAGCCGCTGTTGGGAGCCAGGATCACGCTGCGCTCGATCAGGTTTTCCAGTTCGCGCACATTGCCCGGCCAGTCATAGGCCTGCAGCACCTGCAGGGCCCAGTCGCTGATGCCGAGGAAGCTCTTGCCGTAGATCGGCTCCAGCTTTTCCAGCAGGGCGGCGGCGAGCAGCGGAATATCCGATTTCCGGTCGCGCAGCGGCGGAATCTCCACCGGATAGGTGGCGAGGCGGTAATAGAGATCGGCCCGGAAACGCCCGGCCGCCACCGCCTGCTTCAGGTCGACATTGGTTGCCGCGACCACCCGGACCTTCACCCGCCGCACCTGGTCGTCGCCCAGGCGCTCCACCTCGCCGGTCTGGAGCACGCGCAGCAGTTTCACCTGGGCGGCCAGCGACAGATCCCCCACCTCGTCGAGCAGGAGGGTGCCGCCATCGGCACGCTCGAACCGGCCGGGGCGGGATTGCTGCGCCCCGGTGAAGGCGCCGCGCTGCACGCCGAACAATTCGGATTCGATCAGGTCGGTCGGGATCGCCCCGCAATTGACCGCGACGAAGGGCCCGGCGGCCCGGGGGCTGTTCTCGTGCAGCCAGCGGGCGAACATTTCTTTGCCGACCCCGGTCTCGCCCAGCAGCAGCACGGTGACCGGCGTGCCCGCCGCCTTGCCCAGGAGATCGAAGGCCGCGAGGAACCCGGGCGACGAGCCGACCAGCCGGCCGGACGCCCGGCGCGGCGGCATCCGCGCGCGGACGCTGGACAAGGCCGCCTCGACCTCGCGGAAGGGGGCATCGCCATCCTCGGAACGGAAATAATCGAGAAAGGGGTCGTCGCCCCAGGCTTCCGCCGGGCGGGCCACGATCACGCAGCGGTCGTCACCCCGTGCCACGCATTTGATTTCACGAAAGACGATGAAGCGCTTGAAGAACTGGCTGACGTAACCCGAGGCATGGCCGGTGATGCTCCAGCAGGCGCAATCGTTGCCGGTGCCGAAATGCTCGACATGGCATTCCGCCTCCCACGAGCCTTCCAACTCCACCGTGCCGAAGAAACTGCCCTTCTCCCAATCGATCTCGGCCTCGGTGATCGTGCTTTTCACGATGCCCTCGAAGCCATGAAGCACCGGGCCGATGTTGAAGACATCGTAATCGTCGCCGGCGCCGACCAGCTTGGTCGCAAGATCCGCATCCTGGCGGCCGGTGGCAAAGCCCATGCGCAGCAGCAGGCCTTGCGCGCGGTGCGGCCCCAAAGTCTCGAACAATTCGCGGCGCATGGCGGCCATGGCCTTGGCATGGACCAGCAGCATGCGGTTCTCGTCCAGCCAGATGCGCCCGTCCTCCATGTTGAATTTCAACCGGGAACGCAGGTTGAACTGCTCGATCAACCTCTTGCGCAGCATCTCTTCCCTTCCCCCGTTTCCTCGCCGCGGCGGGCTTTCTTGCCGGCCCGTTTCCCCATTCGGGCCATGAAGCGCCCCTTGCTGGCAAGCGGAAACTGCATCGCCGCCCCATACCTTTCCGGTATCAACTCACTGTGAGCTTAGTATTAGACGGGTATTCCTCCCCCTCCCTATGCTGGCGGCCAAACAACACCGGTCCAGAGCGCGGCGCCCTGCAACCCATGGGGTGCCACATGCAGCGCCGGCCTTGAGGGGGAACCATGCGTCAGGTTCAGAATTTCATCGACGGCCAGTTCACCGGCAGCGCCAGCGGGCGCCGCTTCGACAAGATTTCACCCGTGGACGGCACCACCATCGCCTCCGTCTCCGAGGCCGGCGCGGCCGAGGTGGATGCCGCGGTCCAGGCCGCCCGCGCGGCCCTGCACGGCGACTGGGGCAACCTGACCACCGACCAGCGAGCCGACCTGCTGCACGGTGTCGCCAACGAGATCACGCGCCGCTTCGACGATTTCGTCGCCGCCGAAATGGCCGATACCGGCCAGCCCCATCACGTCATGACCCATGCCTTCATCCCGCGCGGCGCGGCCAATTTCAAGGTCTTCGCCGATGTCGTGAAGAATGTGGCGACGGAAAGTTTCGTCATGCCGACGCCGGACGGCGCCGGCGCCGTCAATTATGCCATCCGCCGGCCGAAGGGCGTGGTCGCGGTGATATCGCCGTGGAACGCGCCTTTCCTGCTGATGACCTGGAAGGTCGGCCCGGCGCTCGCCTGCGGCAATACGGTGGTGGTGAAACCATCGGAAGAAACCCCGCTGACCACCGCCCTGCTCGGCGAGGTCATGAATGCGGTGGGCGTGCCGAAAGGCGTGTTCAACGTGATCCACGGTTTCGGCCCCGGCTCCGCCGGCGAATTGCTCACCCGCCACAAGGGCGTCAATGCCATCACCTTCACCGGCGAGACCGGCACCGGCACCGCCATCATGAAGGCGGCTGCCGAAGGTATCCGCGACGTTTCCTTCGAACTCGGCGGCAAGAATGCCGGCATCGTCTTCGCCGATGCCGATTTCGACAAGGCGGTGGACGGGATCTTCCGCTCCGCCTTCCTCAATACCGGGCAGGTCTGCCTGGGCACGGAGCGGGTCTATGTCGAACGGCCGCTCTTCGAGCGTTTCGTCGCCGCCCTGAAGGCCCGGGTCGAGGGCGTGAGCTTCGGCCGGCCGGAGACCAAGGGCACCGACTACGGCCCGCTGATCAGCGCGGAACACAGGAAGAAAGTCCTGTCCTATTACCGGAAGGCGGTTGAGGAAGGCGCCACCGTGGTGACCGGCGGCGGCACGCCCGAGGTGGCGGCGGAACTGGCCGGCGGCCATTGGGTGCAGCCGACCATCTGGACCGGCCTGCCCGAGAGCGCCGCCGTGATCCGCGAGGAAATCTTCGGCCCGTGCTGCCATATCGCCCCCTTCGACACGGAGGCGGAAGTGGTGACGCTGGCGAACGCCACGGATTACGGCCTGTCGACCACGATCTGGACCACCAATCTCGCCCGTGCGCACCGTCTGTCGGCGGCGATCGAGGTCGGCATCGTCTGGGTGAATTCCTGGTTCCTGCGCGACCTGCGCACGGCCTTCGGCGGCAGCAAGCAATCGGGCATCGGCCGCGAGGGCGGGGTCCATTCCCTGGAATTCTATACCGAGACCGCCAATGTCTGCATCAAGCTGTGAGCCGGCCATGAGGGACGACATCATCGACCGCTGCGGCGACGAACTCTTCGACGCCTTCAAGGGGCGCCATACCCTGGCCCCGCTGCTCGAACGCTTCCCCGAGATCACCATCGAGGATGCCTACAGGATCCAGCGCCGGTTCATCGCCCGCCGGCTCGAGGCGGGCGAGACCATCGTCGGCAAGAAGATCGGCGTCACGTCCAAAGCGGTGCAGAACCTGCTGGGCGTCTACCAGCCGGACTTCGGCCAGCTCACCTCCGGCATGGTCTACCGCGAGGGCGAGACCATCGATCTCGGCGCCCTGATCCAGCCGAAGGCGGAGGCGGAACTCGCCTTCGTCCTGAAGCGCGACCTGACCGGCCCCGGCATCACGGCCATGGATGTCATCCATGCGACCGATTACGTCTCGCCCTGTTTCGAGATCGTCGATTCCCGCATCACCGACTGGAAGATCCGCATCCAGGACACGGTCGCCGACAATGCCTCCTGCGGGGTCTATGTCCTCGGCAGTGCCAAGGCCGATCCCCGCGACCTGGACCTGACGCTGGCCGGCATGGTGCTGGAGAAGAACGGCGAGCTCTTCTCCACCGCCTGCGGCGCCGCGGTCCAGGGCTCCCCCGCCAATGCGGTGGCATGGCTGGCCAATACGCTCGGCCGCCTCGGCATTCCGTTCCGGGCGGGCGAGGTGATCCTGTCCGGCTCCCAATCCTCGCTCGTCGCCATTGCCGACGGCGATGTTCTCAAATGCACCATCGGCGGCCTTGGCGCTTGCGAAGTCGCCTTCTCGGGAAGGAGCGCCGCATGACCCGGAGCCTGAACGCCGAAGCCGTCATCCGCCTGTGCGAGCGGGTGGAAGGCGCCCAGACCCGGGGCAACGCCATCCCGCGCCTGACGGAAGAATACCCGGGCATGACCATCGCCGACGGCTATGCCGTGCAGACGGCGCTGCGCCACCGCTATCTCGCCCGGGGGCACAGGCTGGTCGGCTGGAAGGCCGGGCTCACCTCGAAGGCCAAGATGATCCAGATGGGGGTGGATGTCCCCTCCATCGGTTTCCTGACCGACCGCATGGCCCGGCCCGAGGGTTCGGATATTTCGGTGAAGGGCCTCATTCATCCGCGCGTCGAATGCGAGGTCGCCTTTGTGACCGGACGCGACCTTTCGGGCCCCGGCTGCACGGCGGCGGATGTCCTGGCGGCGACCGATTTCGTGCTGCCCGCGATCGAGATCATCGATTCCCGCTTTTCCGGCTTCAAGTTCGACCTTGAAAGCGTGGTCGCCGACAATGGCTCGGCCGCCCTCTTCGTCGGCGGCGGCCGGCCGCGCCGGGCGGCGGACCTCGATCTCGCCAGCCTCGGCGTGGTCATGGAAAAGAACGGCGAGATGATGGTCTTCGCCGCCGCCGCCGCCGTTCTCGGCCATCCGGCGGCGGCGGTCGCCATGCTGGTGAACATCCTGCACGACCTGGGCGAAAGCCTGCCCGCCGGCAGCCTGGTACTCAGCGGCGGCATCACCGAGGCGATCCCGGTCAAGCCCGGCGATCATGTCACCGCGCGCTTCCAGGCGCTCGGCTCCGTCTCCATCCGCTTCGTCGAATGACCCCATAAGGGAACCCCACGATGCCCATCATTGAAATGCACATGCTCGAAGGGCGGACCAGCGACCAGAAGCAGCGCGCCGCCACCGCCGTCACCAATGCCGTGGTCGAGGCCCTGGGCGTGAAGGCGGAAACCGTCCGCATCCTGATCACCGAACACCGGGTGGACGAATTCTATGTCGCCGGCGTTGCGCGGAAACCGACCATCGACGCCCTCGCCCTCAACGGCGGCGCGGCCAAGGAACATACGGCATGACCAAGATCCGCTGTGCCCTGATCGGTTCCGGCAACATCGGCACCGACCTCATCTACAAGATCAAGCGCAGCCCGGTGCTGGAACCGGTCTGGATGGTCGGCATCGACCCTGAGTCCGAGGGCCTGGCGCGGGCCCGCGACATGGGCCTGAAGACCACGGCTGCCGGGGTCGACGGCCTGCTGCCCCATGTCCTTGAAGACAATATCCAGATCGCCTTCGACGCGACCTCGGCCTATGTCCATGCCGAGAACAGCCGCAAGCTGAACGCGCTCGGCGTCATGATGATCGACCTGACGCCGGCCGCCATCGGGCCGCTGTGCGTGCCGCCGGTGAACCTGAAGAGTTATACCGCGCAGAAGGTCATGAACCTCAACATGATCTCCTGCGCCGGGCAGGCGACGATCCCGATCGTCCATGCCGTCGCCCGGGTGCAGGGGGTGCGCTATGCCGAGATCGTGGCCAGCCTCGCCTCGAAATCCATCGGGCCCGGCACCCGCGCCAATCTCGATGAATTCACCTATACGACCTCGAACGCGATCGAGATCGTGGGCGGTGCGCGCAAGGGCAAGGCACTGGCCATCATCAACCCGGCGGAACCGCCGATGATCATGCGCAACACCATCTATTGCCTGACCGACGAGGCGCCGGACCGCGACGCCATCACCCGCTCGGTGCTGCAGATGATCGGGGAAGTGCAGAAATACGTCCCCGGCTACCGGCTGGTGAACGGCCCCGCCTTCGAGGGCGACAAAGTCTCGGTCTTCATGGAAGTGAAGGGCCTTGGCGATTACCTGCCGACCTATGCCGGTAACCTCGACATCATGACCGCCGCCGCGACCCGCACCGCCGAGCTTTTCGCCGAGGAAATCATCGCCGGCACCCTGACCCTCGAACCGACCCGCAGCGCCGCGACGGAGGCCGCCCAATGACCAGCAACCTGAAGGGGACCAGCAACCTGAAGGGGACCAGCAACCTGAAGGGCCGCAAGGTCGCCCTCCACGACATGTGCCTGCGCGACGGCATGCATGCCAAGCGCGAGCAGATCAGCGTCGAGCAGATGGTGACGCTGGCCGGCGCGCTGGACGACGCGGGCATGCCCTATATCCAGGTCACCCATGGCGCCGGGCTGGGCGGCAATTCGGTGCAGCACGGTTTCGCCCTGGCCAGCAACCAGGCCTATATTGCCGCCGTCGCAGGACGGATGACGCAGGCCAAGGTCTCGGTCCTGCTGATCCCCGGCCTCGGCACCATGAAGGAACTTCAGGAAGCCTTCGACGCCGGCGCGCGCAGCGTCCATGTCGCCACCCATTGCACCGAGGCGGATACTTCGCCCCAGCATATCGCCTATGCCCGCAAGCTGGGCATGGATACCACCGGCTTCCTGATGATGGCCCATCTGAACGATGCCGCCGGCATCGCGAAACAGGGCAAGCTGATGGAATCCTATGGCGCGCAGACGGTCTATGTCACCGATTCCGCCGGCTACATGCTGCCGGACGATGTGAAGGAACGGGTTACGGCGCTGCGCGACGTGCTGAAACCCGAAACCGAGATCGGTTTCCACGGCCACCATAACCTCGGCATGGGCATCGCCAATTCGATCGCCGCGATCGAGGCCGGTGCCAGCCGGATCGACGGTTCGGTCGGCGGCCTCGGCGCCGGGGCCGGCAATACGCCGCTGGAGGTTTTCGCCGCCGTCTGCGACCGCATGGGGATCGAGACCGGCATCGACCTGTTCAAGCTGATGGACACGGCCGAGGACATCGTCCTGCCCATGATGGACCATCTGGTGCGGGTGGACCGGGAATCGCTGACGCTGGGCTTTGCCGGGGTCTATTCCACCTTCCTGCTGCATGCGAAGAAGGCCGCCAATGCCTATGGCATTCCGGCCCGCGACATCCTGATCGAACTGGGCCGCAAGAAGATGATCGGCGGCCAGGAAGACATGATCCAGGACACCGCCATGACCATGGCCAAGGCCCGCGGCCTGTTGACCGAGCCCGCCCTGGCCGAAACCACCCTGGCGGGGGCCTGAGACCGGCGTGGGCACCGCCGTCGTCATCGGCGCCGCCGGCGCCTTCGGCGAAGCCATCGTCGCCCGGCTGATCCGGGACGGGCTGGCGGTGGTGGCGGTCGGGCGCAGCTTCCAGGCGCTGGAGGCACTCGCCGACCGCCACCCCGGCCTGATCGCCTGCACCGCCGACATCGCGGACGACAAGGCGATCCCGCGCCTCCGCGCCGCCCTGCCCGCCGGCCCGGTCCGGATCGCCGTGCATGGCCCCGGCCTGTCGGCGCCGGGCAGTGTCGCCACCGTCGCCACCGATGCCCTGGCCCAGGCGGTGAACCTCAAGGCGGGCGGCCTGCTGCGCCTCGCCCGCGCCATCGATCACCGGCTGGAGGCGGGCTCGCGCCTTGTCGCCATCGCCGGGCATTACGGGCTGGAACCGGCCCCTCATGCGGCCGCCCCCGGCGTCGCCAATGCCGCCGTGATCAACCTTGCCCGGCAATTGAGCCTCGCGCTCGGCCCGCGCGGCATCACCGCCCATGTCATCGCGCCCGGCCCGGCCGATACCGAACGCCTGTGGCGCATCGCGGCGCTGGAGGCGGAACGGCGCGGCACCACGGCGGCCGAGGTGATCGAGGGCATGAGACGGGAATCGTCCACCGGCACCCTGACCGATCCGGCCGAGGTCGCCTGGGCGGTTTCCCTGCTGCTGGCGCCCGAGGCAGGGGCCATGACCGGCAGCACCCTGATGCTGGATGCGGGACGGCGGCGCGGCTTGCCCTGACCTTCCCCTCTCCCCCCACCACAACAAGAACGAACCGTCGGGAGGCGGACATGCCGATCATTCACTTCCATCTGGCCGAAGGCACGGCCAGCCCCGAACAGGAACGGGCCCTGCTGATCGAGGCCTCGACACTCTATGCCGAAGGTCTGCAATGCCCGATGGACCGGGTGCGCGCCTTCATCGTCGCCTATCCCCGCCACCGTGTCGCGGTTGCCGGCACCATGATGGACGCGGGCGGCACCCCGGCCCCCTATTTCGAATTCCTGGTGCTGGAAGGCCGGCCGCTGGAGCAGCGCCAGCACCTGCTGGCCGGTTTCACCGACCTCGTGGTGCGGCTTCTCGGGGTCGAGCGGTCCCTGGTGCGGGGCCATTGCAAGCGCGTGCAGCCGGAAGAATGGGCCATCGGCGGGCGCATGGCCGCCGACCTCCGGCATGCCGACATCGAAGCCTTCACCCGGCGCGAAACCGCATGAGCGGCCACCGCATCACCATCACCGATACCGGCGAGGAATTCCCCTGCGCGGACAGCCAATCGGTGCTGGACGGCATGGTGCGCCTGGGCCGGCGGGGCATTCCCGCCGGCTGCCGGGGCGGCGGCTGCGGCGTGTGCAAGATCGAGGTGCTGGAAGGCACCTTTACCCCTGAGGTGATGAGCCGCGCCCATGTCAGCGAGGACGACCTCCGCCAGGGCCGGGTGCTGGCCTGCCGCATCCGGCCCGAAGGCGACCTCTGCATCCGCGTGATCGGCAAGATGACCAGGGCCTGGGGCCTGCCCGGGCGCTAGTCTTCCGCCAGGCGCCCCGGTTCCGCCTTGTAGAAATACTGGCTGGCCACCAGCCAGCCCTTCAAGGGGCGGAGCGGCGGCAGGCAGGTGAGCAGCATCACCGGCAGGGTAGTGACCAGATGCACCCAATAGGGCGCCGTGAAGGCCACTTCCAGCCAGAGGGCGAAGATGACCGAGGGCACGCAGCCGAAGCAGATGACGAAAAAGGCTGGCCCGTCCGCCGGATCGGCAAAGGAAAAATCCAGCCCGCAATGCTCGCAGGATTTGCGCAGGGTCAGGAAACCCTTGAACAGGCGGCCCTGGCCGCAGCGCGGACAGAGGCCGCGAATGCCGACCTGCATCGGCGCCAGCGGCGGCCATTCGGTTTCCTGGCTCATGAGGCGGCCCTCCTGTTCATTGCTCGCGGACAGTCGCAATCATATCCATACATAAACCATACAATTTCAAGACAATTTGCCATGATTGAATGGATTTATGGCCACGCGTCCCGCGCATGGCCAGGGCTTGCCTGGAAAATCCATCCATGTCAGGCTCTACGCCGGATCAGATCCATACAATGGAGCCGGACAATGTGGCAGCCCCGACTGGGCGCCGGCGCAGCCCTGAAATATCTCGGCATCGTCGAGGCGCTGGAGGCCGATATCGGCGCCGGCCGGATCGCCCGGGGCGAGCGCCTGCCGCCCCAGCGCGCGATCGCGGAAGCCCTGGGGGTCGACCTGACCACGGTGACCCGCGCCTTCAACGAAGCGCGCCGCCGCGGGCTGGTGGCGGCCCATGCCGGCCGCGGCACTTTCATCAGCGCCGGCCAGCCCCGGCCGGATGCGGGTGAGGCGGCGGAAGCGCCCGCCGGGCTGATCGACCTCGGCATGAACATCCCCTCGCCCCCGGCAGGGATCGACCTCTGCACCTTGATCCCCCGCGACCTCGCCCGCCTGATGGCGGGGCCGCGCGGCCCCTTCAGCCTGCATTATCAGGACAGCGCGGGCGCCGCCCCGGACCGGGAGGCGGCGGCGCTCTGGCTCGGCCCGCGGGTGGAGCGGCCGGGGGCGGAGCGGATCGTGGTCACCGCCGGCGCCCAGGCCGCGCTGCATGCCCTGTGCGCCCTGCTGCTGAAGCCGGGCGACGATCTGGCGGCGAGCGCCCTCACCTATCCCGGCCTCAAGGCGATCGCCGCCGCCCAGGGGCTGAACCTGATCCCGCTGGCCATGGACGACGACGGCATCCTGCCCGAGGCGTTCGAACGCGCCTGCCGGGAACGGGCGCCCCGCGCGCTCTATCTGGTGCCGGCGATCGACAATCCGACCACGGCCACCCTGCCGCTGGCCCGGCGCCAGGCGCTGGCGGCGACGGCCCGGCACCATGGCGTGGCGATCATCGAGGACGATCCCTATTCCCCCCTGCTGGCGGACGACATCCCGCCGGTCGCGGCCATCGCCGGGGAGATCACCTGGCATATCGCCACCCTGGCGAAATGCGCGACGCCGGCGCTGCGCACCGCCTATGTCGTCGCGCCCGGGGCGGGGGCGGCGCTGCGCCTTGCCGGCATGTTGCGGGCGAGCGTGCTGATGGCGCCGCCGCTGCTGGCGGCGCTGGCCAGCCGCTGGATCCGGGACGGCACGCTGGCGCACCTGGGCGCGGCGATCCGCCGCGAGAACGAGGCGCGCCAAGCCCTGGCCGCCGCCCTTCTGGCGCCCTACGAGCACCGGGCCGCGCCGGGCGGCCACCACCTGTGGCTGCCCCTGCCCGCGCCCTGGCGGGCGGTGGATTTCGCCGATCACGCCGGGCGCGCGGGGATTTCCATCGCGCCTGCAGCCGCCTTCGCCCTGGGCCCAGCGCCGGAAGCGGTGCGCCTGTCGCTCGGCGTTGCACCGGACCGGGATGTGCTGGAAGACGGCTTGCTGCGCCTTCTGGGCCTGCTGAACCAGCCCCCCGCCCTGTCGGCCCGGGCCGTCGTCTGATCAGTGCGAGCGGGTGGTGCTGCCGGGGGCGAGGCCGTAGCGTTCCAGCTTGGCGCGCAGGCCGACGCGGGACAGGCCCAGTTCCTTGGCCGCCTTGCTCTTGTTCCAGCGGTAGCGGAGCAGGGTTTCGAGCAGGATCGCCGCTTCCACCCGCTCCACCCGGTCGCGCAAGGGGCCGCTGTCGGTGCCGGCGACCCGGATCGGGTCTTCGCGCCGGGCCGCGCCGGCCAGCACCCGGGGCGAGAGGAGTTCCGGCCCCAGCCGGTCCCGGTCGGCCAGCACCAGGGCGCGGGTCAGTTCGTTCTGCAATTCGCGCACATTGCCCGGCCAGTCATAGGCTTCGAGGCAGGCGAGCGCATCCTCGCTCAGGCCCTTCACCGCCTTGCCGTGGGTGGCGGAGAGCTGGGCCAGCACCGCTTCCGCCAGCAGGCGGACGTCGCCCGGCCGGCGCCGCAGGGGCGGAACGTCGAGCACCATGGCGGACAGGCGGTAGTAGAGATCCTGGCGGAAGCGGCCGGCCGCGACCTCGGCCGCGAGGTCGCGGTGGGTGGCGGCGATGACCCGCACATTCACCTGCCGCGATTCGTTCGAGCCGACGGGCCGGATCTCGCCCTCCTGCAGGAAGCGCAGCAGCTTGACCTGGAAGGCCGGCGAAATATCGCCGATCTCGTCAAGGAAGACGGTGCCGCCGTCCGCCTGTTCCAGCAGCCCGACCCGGTTGGCCACCGCCCCGGTGAAGGCGCCGCGCTTGTGACCGAACAATTCGGATTCGAGCAGTTCGTCCGGGATCGCGCCGCAGTTCTCCGCCTGGAACGGCCGCTCGGCACGCAGGCTGCCGTAGTGGATGGCGCGGGCGAGCAATTCCTTGCCGGTCCCCGTTTCGCCGAGGATCAGCACCGGCACGTCGAAGGTGGCGACCTGGGCGGCAACGCGGCAGGTCTCGTCCAGGGGGCTGCCGGTCGCGCGGATCAGCGTGTCGAAATGGAAGCCCTTGCGGATCTTGTCGCGCCGGCTGGCGAGACGGGTTTCCAGCGTCGGGCCGAGCAGCTTCATCTCGATCGACAGCCGGTCGTGCTCGCGTTGCAGGCTGAACATGCGGGCGGCATTGCGCACCGTCAGCAGCAATTGATCGGGATGCCAGGGCTTGGCGACGAACTGGTAGATCCCCGCCTCGTTGATCGCCCGGATCATGTCGTCCGGGTCGGTATAGCCGGTGATCAGGATGCGGGCGACGTCGGGCCAACGTTCGCGCACCTGGGCCAGAAGTTCGACCCCGGTCATGCCCGGCATGCGCTGGTCCGCCAGCACGACCTGGACCCATTGGCTTTCCAGCAGGCGCAGGGCCGCCTCCGCCGCGGTCGCCGTCAGGATATCGAACTCTTCGTCGAGGACACGGGCGATGACCTCGACCGAGCGGGGCTCGTCGTCGACGACCAGGACGGCGGGGCGGTTCGCCATCAGGCCGGACCCAGCGCCAGCGCCTGGCGCAGGCCGGCGGCGCGGGCATCGGCAAGGCGGGCCAGTTCTTCCATCCAGTCGCCCCGGGCCGCCGCCAGCCAGTCGAGCCAGGGGCCGATACCCGGCCCGCCCCGGCTGGACACCAGCAACACCGGCGCCGCCGGGTTGACCCGGGCGATATTGGCGCGCAAACGGTCGAGATCGAGATCGAGATGCGGCAGGAGATCGGCCTTGGTCACCAGCACGGCATCGGCCCCGGCAAAGGCATCGGGATATTTCAAGGGCTTGTCCTCCCCCTCCGTGACCGAGACCAGGGTGACCCGCTTCGCTTCGCCGAGATCGAAGCCCGACGGGCAGACCAGATTGCCGACATTCTCGATAAAGACAAGGGCACCCTC
The DNA here is from genome assembly GCF_003173055.1 of Zavarzinia compransoris. Lineage (NCBI taxonomy): Bacteria > Pseudomonadati > Pseudomonadota > Alphaproteobacteria > Rhodospirillales > Zavarziniaceae > Zavarzinia > Zavarzinia compransoris. The sequence goes on along the minus strand of NZ_QGLF01000001.1, from coordinate 170,768 downwards.
GGCCGGGGCCAGCGTATCGAGGGCGCGGCCGACCATATCGGCATCGAGATGGCAGCCCTTGCCCGTGTTCACCTGCACCGCCGGGGCGCCGGCGGCGCGGATGCGTTCGGCGTCCTGGGTCGTCTGCTGGTCGCCCTCGACCACCGCGACCGGCACGCGCCCGACCCATTGGCGCAGGGTCTCGACCAGCAGGGTGGTCTTGCCGCTGCCGGGGCTGGACAGGAAATTCAGCGCGAACTGGCCCCGGGCCGCCAGCCGTTCGCGGTTGCGCCGGGCCAGCCCGTCGTTGACGGCGAGAATACCCTGTTCGATCTCGACCATGCGCGCCTGGGACAGGCCGGGGACATGGGCCCGCGCCGGGCCCTGGCCGTAATCGTGGTTATGGCCGTGATCGTGAGTGTGCCCGTGATCGTGGTTGTGGGCGTGGTCATGGCCATGCGCATGATCGTGGTGATGGCCGTGATCATGATCATGAGGATGATCGTGGCCATGCCCATGCCCATGGCCGTGATCGTGATCGTGATGGTCGTGGCCTTCGACCTTGGCGCCATCGCCCGCACAGCCGCACACGGTGCACATCATTCCACCTCCAGGTCCTTGATGGTCATTTGGGTGCCGCTGACCGGTTGCAGGCGCTGGCCGCCGCAGGCCGGACAGGGATCGAGCCTGCCGTCGAGGGCGACGGTGGCCGAGCAGTCGAAGCACCAGGCCTCGCCCGGCGGCTCCAGGATCGCGAGTTCCGCCCCCTCGCACAGGGTGCCGCGGGCGACGACATCGAAGCCGAAGCGCAGCGCCGCGATCTCGACCCCGGCAAACCGGCCGATTTCCAGGCGGACGCGGCGCACGCGGGAGAATTGGTGGCGCTTGGCCTGATCCTCGACCGCCGCGACCACGCTTTCGCACAGCGCCATCTCATGCATGGGGGCCATACCTCCGGCCATCGATGGCGAGCACGGTCGGCACGCAGGGGTTGATGCAGGAAATGGCCAACCGGGCCAGGAAGGGCAGATCCTCCCCCGCCGGCAGGGCATTCAGCACCCGGGCCAGGATGCCGCCGGGCGCCAGGTTCCAGTCGGTGGGTGCCAGCAGGCGATAGTCGGCCACCCGCCCGTCGCGCAATTCCGCCCGATGGCCGAGCACCCCACGCACCGCCGCCGCGATGCCGACCCCGGGGGCCGGCGCCAGGGCCGGCGCGATCAAGGCCCGGGGATCGAGCACGCGCAGGCAGTCGAGCACGCGCCCGATCATGCGCAGGAACAGGCTGCGCCCCTCCGCCGCCGCCAGCGCCGCCACCAGAGGCCGCCCGGCGACATGGTCGAGCGCGGTGGTCTCGCACAGGGGCGCCTGTCCCCCGGCCAGCCGGCCGGCGACATCGGAGGGCGTGGGCGCCGGCAGCGACGCCCGCCCCCACGAAGGCTGCAGCCGCCGCCGGAGTGCCGCCAGCAGGCGCAGCAGGGGCGTTTCGCCCGCCGCCAGCACGCGGTCCAGCCCCGGACCGTCGAGATCGCCCAGGTCCGCGGCCCGGCCGGTCAGGCGTTCGCGCAGTGCCGCCCCCTCGCCCCGCGCCAGGGCGCCGGCCGCCGCCAGCAGGTCATTGTCCGGCCCCTGGCCCAGCAGCGCAGGCCAGGCGACGGCAAAGCAATGCAGATGGTCGCGCAGATGCTCCTGGCGGAGTGCCGTCTCTTCCCCCGCATCGTGCCCCGCAAGACCGAGGGCGGCGCGGGCGGCCCGCCCCTGGGCGACGGCGCAGAGATTGAAGACCAGGGGCACCAGGGCCGCCGCCTCGGCCGCACCGCGGCCCGCGAGCAGGCGGGCGGGCGCCGGGCCGGGCGTCAGGGCCAGTTCGGCCTGCACCCGGTCCCCGGCGCGGTCGAGCGTGATGGCGAGGCCGCCGCTCACGCTTCCCCCGTGCCGAACAGCAGGGCCCGGCGCGAGGCCGGCCCGGCGGGGACAGAGTCCGCCTGCACCGGCACCTGCACCTGGGCCTCCGCCTCGGCGATGGCGGCGAGGTCGGCCTCGCGGCGCTGGCGGATTTCCGCGGTCGGGGCGCCGCCCTCGCGGATCTCGGGATCGAACAGGGCCGTCATCACCGCATCGGCGACCTCGACCGCCTCGGCCTGGGTGCGGAATTCGAACATGGGCGAGAACAGGGAACAGCCCTCCCACGGCCCGAGGCGGTTATCGAAGCCCTGCACGAATTCGTAGCGGCCGGAGGGAAAATCGACCAGCCGCTTGGAACCGACCACCGGGGCATCGACCGCCGGATCGAGGGGGAGAAGGATGAGGTTCATGAACCAGGGCGTCACCAGGACCCCGAGGGCGAGGTCCTGCCACGGCTGGAAGCCGACCGCCCTGACGGCCAGCTTGTCGTTCACCACCGGAATGCCGGCCATGTCCCGGGCGGCGACAGCGCGGAACATGTCTTCGAGGGCGGCGGCCCGGACCGCCACCGGATCGGGGGCCGTTTCCGGCGCCGCCTCGTCGTGCAGCAGCATGAACTGCTCGCGCTCGCCGTCGCAATTGGGGCAGCGCCATTCGGCCGGCAGCGCCGCGAAGGGCGTGCCCGCCGGGACCTGCCACACGCTGCACCCCTCGGCGGGATCATAGACGTGCCAGCAGATCTTGCATTCCATGCGCGCCCCCGGCGACAGCCGGCTGGCATCGCCGAGGAAGGAGCCTTCGAAACGCCGTGCGGCCATGGTTCCCCTCCCCCTCAGCGGATCGCGGCGATGATGTCGCCGAGACGTTCCGCGCTGTCGGCGATATCCTCGATCGCGGCGCAGGCGACCTCGGGCAGGTCCGTGACCTCGAGCGTGTCGAGGATCAGCGTGTCGACCGAATTGTAGTAGCGCACGCACCAGACATGCTGAAGCCCGGTCGAGGTCAGCCGGCAATTGCCGTAACCGCGCGAGAGCACCGTGGTCGCGCCCTGGCCCAGCGCCTGTTCGAGAAAGGCCGTGTCTTCCGGCGAATGGGGCAGCAGGGACAGGTTGATCACATGCACCGGCGTGCCCGGGACCCAGATCCGGCTGCGGTGGTCGAGTTCGGCCAGGATCGCCGGCGCGTTGACCACGCCCGGCGGCGGCGCGGCGAGATGGGCCGCCATGTCGCGGCGCCGGGGCGGGAAGGCGCGCTCGACGGCGACGCGGGGAAAGGCGCCGACCTCCACCCTTTCGCTCAGGCGGCCGCCGCGGCCGTGCAGGCGCAGGCGCCAGACCCCGGCCAGCGTCGCCTCCTGGATCTCGATCCGCTCGTCGGGGCCGATCACCAGGGCCGAGACCTCGCCCTCGCCCAGCGCCTCGTCGATCAGCTTGCGGTCGGCGCCGGAGAGATCGTCGAGGGTGACGGTGAAGGGCATGTCGGCGGCATGGCCGGCCAGGCCGCCCTGCAGGGCGTCGAGCCGGGCGAGGCCGGCCACGACCGAGCCCGGGTCCGCCACCTCGGGCACATGCGGGGCATAGACCTGCATGTCCTTCGGCATGGGCAGGTAGTTCAGGCCTTCGCCGTCTTCGGCATCGGCGGGTTGGCTGCCGGGGCCGTAGCCCACGGGCGGCCGGGTCATGCCGATCAGGTTGCTGGTCATGGCGCTGCCCTCACTGGATGGCGGTGGAACCGGCGGCGATACGGTCGCCGTCGAACATGGTGCGGATGGCGTCGACATATTCGTGCCAGTCGCGGACGCGGGAAATCGAACCGAGAAGTTCATGCCCGCGCACCGCGACCAGGGCCGGCAGGGCGATGCCGTCGAGCCGGCGGCGCAGGGTCTTTTCGAGGTCGGGGGCGGCCACCGCCGCCTTCAGGCGCCCGCCGAACACGGCCAGGAGTTCGGGCAGGATGACCGCGACATCCGCCGTCTCGGCATGGTTCTGGCCATGGCCGGGCAGGAAGATCAGCCATTCGCCGCCGCCGTTGGCGATATCGCCGGCCGCGGTTTCGGCCAGCAGGGGAATGCCGCGCTCGGCGGTCAGCCGGGCGACCAGGGGGGGAAGAGCAGGCGTTTCGGCCATCGTCAGGCTTTCTTCAGACCGGCGGCACGGGCCGCCTCCAGGTGGGGGGGCAGGCTGGGCGTGCGCCCGGCGAGATCGGGGAACAGGGCGTCGATATCGGCGTCGCGGCCGTCCATGGCCGCGGCAAGGCCGGACAGGGCGGCGGCGATGCGCCCCGCCTCCGCCGCCTCGAGGCGGCGGCGGGCGACGCCGAGAAAGACCAGGACCCAGTCGCCCGGGCGGGCCTCCGGCACCAGGGTGAGGTCGACGGCCTCGGGGCCGGCGCCGCCCAGCGCCCCCTCGACCCGGTCGAGGCGCATCGGGGTTGCGATGCACATATCAGGCGCCGAGGCCGAGCACGCGGGGATCGCCGATCCGGCACGCCGCCTCGGCGCTGGGCCGGCCGGCCTCATAGGCTTCGCGCGACAGCCGGGCGTCGACGAGGCCGGGCCGGGCGGCACCCCGCCGCACCGCCGCGATGCCATAGTCGTCGCCCAGGACCCGAAGCACGGCATCGACCGCGGGCTGGACCCGGGCGGCGACGATATCGGTCAGGCCGCCGCCGTAATCGTCGAGCACGGCCGGCTGCACGCCGATCAGCACCAGGTCGCGCGGGCAGCGGCCGAGCAGCTGGGCCGTGGCCAGCACGTCCTGGAACCCGGTCTGGTGCAGGCTCATCTTGTGGGCGCCGAGAAAGGCGGGCACGTCGCCGCCGCGAAGCGTGCGAAATGCCCCCGGTTCCAGCCCGTAGTCGATGGCGTCGACGATGATCAGCGCGTCGAGATTCTCGATATGGGGCAGGAGGTATAGCCCCTGGGTGCCGCCGTCCATCACGCCGACATGGTCCGGCAGGGCGAAATCGCGATCCAGAGCCTCGACCACGCGGATGCCGAACCCTTCGTCGGCCCACAGCATGTTGCCGATGCCGAGGACAAGAATCCTGTCTGCGGCCTTCATGAATGTCCCTTCCCAAGCGGGCGATCTGTCGTCGCCTTTGCCCCCGTTCCGGGTGGCGTGAGTGAGGTATCAGCAGGAACCGTGCCAACCGCCGAGAATGGCGGATCCGCAGGGAAAAGCTGATCACCCACTGCCAAAACCGATAAGAAACTTTCCACTTCCAGGAAGAATGCGAAAGGCATCCAGACAAAATAAAGGGCGCGGGATGAACCGCGCCCTTGGAGTTGGCCCTGAGGGGTAGGGCGGGAGAGATCAGTCCGGGTCGTCGTCCTTGAAGGTGCGCGTGCCCGAAATCATGGTCGAGACGATCGACTGGCGGGACATGATGTCCTCGCGGATCGCGGCATAGACATGGACCATCACGAACAGGATGATCGCCCACATGCCCATGTGGTGCCAGGTGTGGACATCCATGCTCTGCCCGAACAGGGGAATGACCCAGCCGAACACTTCATCCTGCCACGAGCCCGGCCCCGCCCCCTCGCCGTAGAGGGCGAACCCGGTGAAGATCATGAACACGGTCATCACCGACATGAACCAGAACATGAAGAACTGGGCCAGCGGATTGTGCCCGATGTATTTCTTCGGCCGCCGTTCGAGGAACGCATACCAGCGCATTTCCTCGTACATGCCCTTCCAGTAGGCCCGTTCCCAGAAGGGGAAGCGGAACAGCTGGCGGGCATGGTGGTTGCCGACGAAGGCCCAGTAGATCCTGACCAGGAACCCGACGGCGAAGACATAGGCCGCCGCGAAATGGGCGAAGCGGATGTAACCCATCAGGAAGTGGTCGCTCGCCTCGCCCGACATGCTGGGCAGGGGCGAGCCGATGAAGTAGCCGGTCACGGACAGCACCAGGATGCTGGTCGCGTTGATCCAGTGCCAGAGGCGCACCGGCGCCTCGTAGACATAGACCGCGGTCAGTTGTTGCGGCCGATCGGAGACGTCGTGGGCGCTCATTGCCGGTCCTCCCTCAGCGGACCTGGACCCGGGCCAGTTCCTCACCGTCCGGCGCCATGACGTGTGTCGAGCAGGCGAGGCACGGATCGAAGCTGTGCAGGGTACGCAGGATCTCGACCGGTTCCTCCGGCCGTTCCATCGGCGTGTTCATCAGCGACGCCTCGAAGGCGCCGATATTGCCGGCGGGATCGCGCGGGCTGCCGTTCCAGGTGGTCGGCACCACGCATTGGTAATTCTCGATCCGGCCGTCCTTGATGCGGATCCAATGGCCGAGGCCGCCGCGCGGCGCCGCCACGGTGCCGACACCCTTGGCTTCCGACGGCCAGGTCTTCGGATCCCATTTCTCGACATTGGCGGTAGCGAGATCGCCCGCCTTGATGTTGGCGATCAACTCGTCCCAATCGTTGAGCATCATCTCGGCGCAGTAATGCGCCTCGAGCGCGCGGGCCAGCGTGCGGCCGATGGTCGAGGGCAGCGCCTGCTGCGGGGTCAGGCTGGTGCCCGCCAGCGCGTTGAAGCGGCCGAGCGAGTCGTGGACCTGGTCCTTCACATAGGTGACGCCATGGGCATAGGCGAGGATGTAACGCGCCAGCGGCCCGACCTCGCAGGCATGGCCCTTCCAGCGCGGCGACTTGATCCAGGAATATTTGGCGCTTTCGTCCAGTTCCTTGATGTTCGTGCGCGTGCCCTTGGCATTGGGGCCGAGTTCGTACTTCGGCTGGGTGATGCCGTCCCAAGGGTGCAGGCCCTTGCTGTCGTCGCCGTAGGTGTACCAGGAATGGGTGACGAATTCCTGCACCTGGGTCGGATCGCGCGGGTCGATGGGATGGATCTCGTTCCAATTGCCGTTCAGGATCACGCCGCCCGGCAGGCGGTCCGTGCTCTTGTCGCCGAGAACGCTTTCATAGTCGCCGTAGTCGAGGACGTTGGTCGCCGACAGGCCGCCGCCGTAGAGCCAGTTCTTGTAGAAGCTGGCGATGGCGATGACGTCCGGGATGTAGACGTTTTTCGAGAAGTCGTAGGCTTCCTGGATGCGGGCGCGGACGAAGTTGAGACGCTCCATGTTCAGGGGCGCGCCCGCCGACATGTTGCCTTCCATGTTGATCGCGCAAGGCACGCCGCCGACCATGAAGTTCGGGTGCGGGTTCTTGCCGCCGAAGATCGTGTGGATCTTCACCACTTCCTTCTGGAGGTCCAGCGCTTCCAGATAGTGGGTGACGGCCATGAGGTCGGCTTCGGGCGGCAGCTTGTAGGCCGGGTTGTCCCAATAGCCGTTCTTGAAGATGCCGAGCTGGCCCGACTCGACGAATTTCTTCAGCCGGTTCTGGATGTCGCGGAAATAGCCGGGGCTGGACATCGGATGGCTGGGCGAGACCATCTGCTGCAGTTCCGAGGTCGCCTTCGGATCCGCCTTCAGGGCGTTCACCGGGTTCACCCAGTCGAGCGCGTGCAGGTGGTAGAAATGGACGACGTGGTCGTGCCATTGCAGCGTCTTCGCCATCATCTCGCGGATCAGATGGGCGTTCTTCGGGATGGTGATGCCGAGCGCATCCTCGACCGCGCGCACCGAGGTCAGGGCATGGCAGCCGGTGCAGACGCCGCAGATGCGCTCGACGAAGGCCCAGGCGTCGCGGGGGTCGCGGCCCTTCAGGATCACTTCGAGGCCGCGCCACATGGTGCCGGTGGAGACGGCGTTGCGGATGACATTGTTGCTGTCGAGGTTCACTTCGCAGCGCATGTGGCCCTCGATCCGGGTGACCGGATCGACGACGACGCGCTTGCCCGTATTGTCCAGGCTGAAACCATTCGGGGTCTGGATAATGCCCATGGTCTCATTCCCCCTTGTGCTGGGCGCGCTTCAGGGCGCTGACCGCGGCATGGGCGGCGATCGCCGCACCGGCGACGCCGGCGGCGGCGGTGCCGATCTGGTCGGCGTTGGCCTCGATGCCGAATTGGGGAATGTCGGTCAGGCGGGCATACCACGAGCCCTTGTCCCAGAAACCGTCTTCCGAACAGCCGATGCAGCCATGGCCGGCCTGGATCGGGAAGGATGTCCCCTCGTTCCAGCGGATGGTCGAACAGGCGTTATAGGTGGTCGGGCCCTTGCAGCCGACCTTGTAGAGGCAATAGCCCTTGCGCGCGCCCTCGTCGTCGAAATGCTCGACGAACTGGCCGGCGTCGAAATGCGGCCGGCGATAGCATTTGTCGTGGATGCGCTGGCTGTAGAACATCTTCGGCCGGCCCTGGCGGTCCAGTTCCGGGATGCGGTCGAAGGTCAGCATATAGGTGACGACCGCGGTCATCACCTCGGCGATCGGCGGGCAGCCGGGCACCTTGATGATCGGCTTGTTGGTGATCACCTGATGCACCGGGGTCGCCCGCGTCGGGTTCGGGCGTGCCGCCTGGACGCAACCGAAGGAGGCGCAGGAGCCCCAGGAAATGATCGCCTTCGAATGTTCGGCGACGTAACGCAGCTGGTCCACGAAGGGCTTGCCGCCGATGATGCAATACATGCCGTCTTCGTTCAGGGGCGGATTGCCCTCGACGGCCAGAATGTAGTTGCCCTTGTAGTCGCGGATGATCTCGTCGAGGATCGCCTCGGCCTGATGCCCGGCGGACGCCATCAGCGTATCGTCGTAGTCAAGCGAGATCATCGAGAGCACGACATCCTTCGCCAGCGGATGGGCAGAGCGGATGAAACTCTCCGAGCAGCAGGTGCATTCGAGCCCGTGCAGCCAGAGCACCGGCGTGCGCGGCTTGGTTTCCATCGCCTGGGCGATGCGCGGGGCGAACTCGGGCCCGAGGCCCAGGGCCGCCGCGGTGAGCGAACAATATTTGAGGAACGAACGGCGGGTGATGCCTTGACGACGCATCACCTCGTAGAATGTTTCCAGCCTTGCCATCGACGGCGGCCCTCCCTGTTATCGTCGGGGGGATATAGGCAAAAGCCGGGCCAACTCGGGAAAGCCAGGGTTTCCGCGGCTTCTCGCAGGCGCAACAAGGCCCGGATTGGCAGCGGGGAATACCCACACTCTGGCAAGTGTCTTTCCGCTTTTCCGATCAGTGAACGGTGCAGACCATGCAGGGGTCGAAGGAACGCACGATGTGCTGCACCGCGACCGGCGTGCGCTCGCCGTCGGCGACCGGGGCCCCCACCAGGGCCGCTTCCAGGGGCCCGGGCACGCCGTCGCTGTCGCGGGGCGAGAAGTTCCAGGTGGTCGGGGCGATGATCTGATAGGCGGCGATGCGCCCGCCCTCGACCCGCAGCCAATGGCCGAGGGCGCCGCGCGCCGCTTCGGTCAGGCCCATGGCGCGGCCGCTGTCGGGCAGGCGGATGTCGGTGAACCAGGCGTCGCGGACATCGAGCCGGCGGATGGCCTGGCCGAGGTCGAGCACCGCCGCCGCCAGTTCGACCAGCCGCGCCACGACGCGGGTGCGGACCGTGCCCCCCTCCCCCGCCGCCAGGGCGCGGATCAGGGGCTGGCCGCCGACCAGCTGGCGGGCGACCGCCCCGGTCTCGAACGGCAGGCCGGCGAGGCGCGGCGCCTTGCACCAGGTGTAACCGTCCTCGTCCGCGCCGTCGGGCACGGTCGAGCCGTCGAAGGGATGATGGCGGCGCTCGCGCCCGGCCATGCGGGCATGGCTGTGATCCTCGGCGATCAGGGCGGGATCGAGCGCGCCCGCCGCCCCCGCCTGCCAGATGCCGCCCGCCGGCGCCAGCCCGGTGCCATAGGACAGGAAGCGGTCATAGGCCCGGCCCAGGCGATCCAGGCCGAGATCGGCGGCGATTTCGAGGAACAGGCGGAAATGGCCGGCCGGGCCGTGATCGCGCCAGGCCTCCAGTTCGCCGGGCATCGCCAGGGCGGCGACGGTCTCCAGCGGGGCGCCGTAGAGACGCCCCTCCAGGAAGCGCTTGAAATCGGCGACGATGGCGCCGAGACGGACCTTGTCCCTGGCATCCACGGCGCGGGAGACGCCGCCCGGCTGGATGGTCAGCGTATGGGGCCATTTGCCGCCCATGATGCCGAAGACATGGAACAGGTTGCTGCGCGCCGCCACCGCCTCGCGCACCGCACTGCCGGCCGCGGCCTTGAAGCCTGCCTCGGCCTGCCCGAACCAGGGCCGGCCGGCATAGGCGGCGCGGGCGAAATCGGGCATGAAGAAGACATGGAAATGGGTCAGGTGGTCGCCGATATTCTCGACCGCGCGCATGATTTCCTGGGCCAGCAGGCCGTTCGGCGGCGGCGCCGCGCCCGCCAGCCCTTCGAGGGCCCGGGCCGCCGCGACCGATTGCGAGACCGAACAGATGCCGCAGATGCGCGGCACGATAACCAGGGCATCGCGCGGGTCCCGGCCTTCGAGAATGCGCTCGAAGCCGCGGAACAGGGGCGAATTCACCCGCGCCGCGCGGACCGCGCCGCCGGCGACGTCGAGATGGACTTCGAGGTCGCCCTCGACCCGGTTGAAGGGGCCGACGATCAGGCGGCGGTCCGTGGCGGCATCGGTCAAGATCGGGCCTTAGCGCTTGCGTTTCTCATGCACCGTGGGCGGGACCACGATGCGGTCGGTCGCGGCGTTGCGGCGCACCCGGTCCGGCGTCGCCGCCTTGGCCAGGGACGACAGGGCGACGAACCACGCCTTCGGCATGTCGGTGGGCAGGCCGATGGGAATGCCGGCCAGTTTCGGGGTTTCGAGGAACATATGGCCCGGCTCCTCGAATTCGGGGGCGGTGCAGTTGATGCAGGCATAGCCGCCCCTGGTGCACGAGCCCTCGCCGTTCCAGAGCCTGGTGTTGCAATCGGCATGGGCCTGGGTCCCCAGGCACCCCATATGTTCCATCATGCAGCCGAGGTCGGAGGGTTTGTGGGCACTGGCCTTGTATTCGTAATATTCGTTGCGCGGGCAGCCATGATGCACCAGGTGATCGGCATAGAAGCGCGGCCGCTGGTAGAGATCGAGATCGCCCGCCGCCATGTCGCCGCCCGCCAGCAGCATCAGGGTCTCGGTCACCCAATTGGGATGGGTGGGGCAGCCGGCGACATTGATCACCGGCAGGCCGGCGCCGGCGCGGAAGCCGGGGCCGAGCAGCCCGCCCTTCTGCCGGCCGTCGTATTGCAGGCCGCAGGCATCGGCCGGGTTGACCCCGGCCGCGGTGATCCCGCCGAAGGCCGCGCAGGTGCCGACCGCGACGACATGGCGGGCCCGGGCGGCAAGGTCGCGCACCCAGTCGATCATGGGCCGGCCGGTGCCCGCCATCATGTGGAAGCGCCCGCTGCCGTTCGGCCCGAGCAGCAGCGAGCCTTCGACGCAGAGAATATCCAGCCCCTGCCGCCGTTCGACGATCGCCTGCAACAGGTCGACGACCTCCGCCCCCGTCGCCTCGGACAGGGTCGGGTGCCAGAGCAGGTCGATGCCCGCGCCGTCGAGGGTGGCGAGAAGGTCCGGCGCCTCGGCGCACATCATCGACATGGTGCAGCCGCCGCAGCCGCCCGATTGCAGCCAGAGGAGATTCATCATGCCGCTCCCCCCGCCGCCGGCAGGCGCAGGGTGAAGACCGCGCCGCCCTCCGGGTGATTGCCGGCGGACAGACTGCCGCCCTGGTCGCTGACGATCCGGTCGCTGATGGACAGGCCAAGGCCCGTGCCCTTGCCGACCGGCTTGGTGGTGAAGAAGGGATCGAAGATGCGGGCCGCAAGATCGGCGGCGATCCCCGGGCCGCTGTCGTGGATCTCGACCACCGCCTGCTGGCCCTCGATGCGGCCGGCGATGCGCAGGCGGCGGGGCGGCGCGGTTTCCGCCATGGCATCGATGGCGTTCTGGACCAGGTTCATCACCACCTGATGGCTGTGGGCGGAAAGGCCGAAGGCGCGGAACGGCCGGGGCAGGTCGAAAGCGACCTCGAGTTCCGGCATCTGCGCCCTTGCCACCCAGTCGACCGCCGCATGCAGGACGTCGCCGAGGTCGAAGACGTCGGCCGGCGCCTTGTCGGTCGCGGCGAAGCGGCGCAATTCGGCGACGATGTCGCGCACCCGCTCCGCCCCCTCGGCCAGGCCGTCGATGGTGCCGGGCAGATCGGCCAGGGTCTTGTCGATGCGGTTGGCCGTGCGCGCCTCCGCCGCCGGGCCGCCGGCATCGAGGACGGCGATATAGGCGGTCAGGCGCTCCATCTGCCGGCGCAGGGCATGGGCATTGCCGTAGACGAAGGAAATCGGGTTGTTCAATTCATGCGCCACCCCGGCGACCAGCCGGCCGAGGGAAGCCATCTTCTCGGAATGGACCAGTTGCTGCTGGGTTTCCTTCAGGCGTTCGTGGGCGGTGGCGAGGTCGCGGTAGGCCCGGCGCAATTCCCCCGTCGGCCGCCCGACCAGGACGAGGCCGACCGAACGGCCCCGCGGCGTATAACGGATCGAGGAATTCAGCGAGACCGGGAAATCCCCCTCGACGCCGCGCAGCACCAGTTCGAGGTCGGAAACCCGTTCGTGCCGGCGCGCGGCGGCGATCAGCCCGTCGAGGGCGGGCCCCGCCGCCGGATCGAAAATCCCGCCCAGGGGCGTGCCGGCCAGGCTGGCGCTGGGCCGGCCGAGCGCCCGCTCGGCGGCGCCGTTCACCTCGACGATGCGGCCCTCCATGTCGCTGACGAGCAGGACATCGGTCATCGCCGCCATCACGCCGGCGATGAAGGCCTGCGCCTCCTCGAGTTCGGCGTTCTTGCGCTCCAGTTCGACCTGTTGGGCGACGAGATCGGCATAGGTCTCGTCCATCTTGCGGATGACGTCGATCCAGACGCCTTCGCCCTCCATGTCGACGGGGCCGGGTATCGGCGTCTGCGCCAAGGTCGCTGCCTCCAGGGGATCGGTCGGGAGAATGCTAGCACCCCGGCCGGAAGCCGATCAATTCCCGCGGCCGCCCGCCGCGCCTGAAAAGAAAATTTTCCAATTGAAAAGATAGTATGCCACGGCGCATGATCCGTCCCGCGACGTCCACCCGCCCGGGTGCGGCGGCCCGCGGCATTTCCGCTGTAATCGTGATCATTACTTTCTCTCTCCCCAGCCCCTGTTTCCGCTTGTCGGTATGATGTTTTGATATAATCATCACACCAGAACCCCGGATGCCAGGTAAGGAGAGGGACGGAAACCATGCTGCGCACCACGATCATGGGGCTTTGCCTCGCCGCCGCCCTTGCCTCGCCCGCCGCCGCCCATTTCCAGGAATTGCTGCCGAGCGCCGACGTCCTGCCCGAGGGCGGCACGGTCGATCTCGACCTCGTCTTCACCCACCCGATGGACCGAGGCCCGCACATGCAGATGGAGAAGCCGCTACGCTTCGGCATGCTGCGCGAAGGCCAGACCACCGACCTGCTGCCCAAGCTGGTCGAGACGGTGAACGGCGGCAAGACCGCCTGGCGCACCAGCATCGACCTGAAGGAGCCCGGCACCGCCATCTTCTTCGTCGAGCCGAAACCCTATTGGGAACCGGCGGAGGGCAAATACATCATCCACTACACCAAGGTGGTGGTGGACAGTTTCTCTACCGGCGAGGGCTGGGACGAGATGGTCGGCCTGCCGGTGGAAATCCGCCCCCTCACCCGCCCGTCCGGGCTTTGGACCGGCAATCTCTTCACCGGCGTGGTCACCAAGGGCGGCCAGCCCGTACCCTATGCCGAGGTCGAGATCGAATTCGTCAACGACGGCAGCGTGACCGCGCCGAACGACGCCTTCATCACCCAGGTGCTGAAGGCGGATGCCAACGGCACCTTCTCCTACGCCATGCCGCGCGCCGGCTGGTGGGGCTTCGCCGCCCTGACCGAGGCCGAGACCACGATGAAGAGCCCGGAAGGCAAGGATGTCCCGGTCGAGGCCGGCGCCCTGATCTGGGTGAAGGCGACCGACATGGGCAAGGCCCCTTAGGCGGACGGACGGACACACGGCCATGGCCCATATTCCGGACGGACTTCTCTCCCTGCCCGTGCTGGGCGGGGGCTGGGCGGCGACCGCCGGCCTCTGCCTGTGGTCGCTGCCGCGCCTGAAGGAAGAGACGATCCCGGGCACGGCCGTCCTCGCGGCCGTGTTCTTTTCCGTCTCCCTGGTCGCGGTGCCGGTCGGCCCGTCCAGCGTGCACCTGCTGCTGTCGGGCTTGATGGGCTTGATGATCGGGCCGCTGGCGGTGCCGGCGGTCATGGTCGGCCTTGCCCTTCAGGCCCTGATGTTCGGCTTCGGCGGGCTGATCGCCCTTGGCGTCAACACGGTCAATATCGCCCTGCCGGGCGTCCTGGTCGGGCTGGTCCTGGGCGGGCGGGTGGCCCGCGCCGCGCCCGCGCGGGCGGCCGTGCTCGCGGCCTTCGGCGCCGCCCTTGCGGTGCTGGCGACCGGCGGCGGGGTCGCTCTGGCGCTGGCCCTGTCGTCGCCGGATTACCTGCCCTCGGCCCGGGTGCTGCTGGTCACCTATCTGCCGCTGATGGCGGCGGAAGCGCTGATCACCGGCTTTGCCGTGCATTTCCTGAAACGGGTCAGGCCCGAAGCCCTGGCGGGGACCCGGCCATGATGCGGCGCCTGCTGATCGCCTGCGCGATGGTCGTGGCGGCGGCAAGCCCGGCCGCCGCCCACCGCCTGAAACTCTTCGCCACGGTCGAGGACGGCACCATCAGCGGCTATGCCTTCTTCATCGGCGGCGGCCGGCCCCAGGGGGCCGCCCTGGTGATCCGCGGCAGTGCCGGCACCGAACTCTATCGCACCGACACCGATGCCGAGGGCCGCTTCGCCTGGAAGCCGGCGGGGCCCGACCGCTTCACCGTCGTCGTCGATTCCAGGGACGGTCATATCGCCGAGGTCGTGCTCGACGCCGACCGCTTCGGCGGCCAGGCAACCCTCACCGCCCCCGCCGGGACCAGTACCGGGACCGCCGCGCCGCCGGCGGAAACGGCGGCGATCGAAGCCGCGGTCGACCGGGCGGTGGCGCGGCAGGTGCGCCCCCTGCTCGAAGCCTATGACGAGGCGGAGGGGCGGATACGCTTCAACGACGTGATGGGCGGCATCGGCATGATCATCGGTCTTGCCGGCATGGCCCTCTGGGCCAGCGCCCGCCGCGGCAGGGGGGACAAGTGACCATCGCCCTCGACAGCGGCAAGGCGGATCGGATCGATTCCCGCGCCCGCCTGTTCGCCGCCCTGGTGCTACTGCTGGCGATCACCAGCCTGCGGGGATTGCCGGCCCAGGCCGTCGCCGCGGGGGCGGGCCTGCTGCTGGTCCTCGCCGCCGGCCCGCCGCTCGCGGCATTGGCCCGGCGCCTCCTGCACGTCGAGGGGTTTCTCGTCCTGCTGCTCCTGATGCTGCCGCTGACCGTGGCGGGCACGCCGCTGGTCACGCTCGGCCCGCTCGCGCTCAGCGAGGCGGGCCTGCTGCGCGCCCTCAGTATCGTGCTCAAGGTGAATGCGGCGGTCATGGTCGCCTATGCCCTGCTCGGCGGGCTCGATCCCTTGCGCATCGGCCATGGCGCGCGGCGCCTGGGCCTGCCGCTCCGCTTCGTGCAGTTGTTCCTGTTCACCACCCGTTACATCGAGATCTACCGCGGCGAGATCCGCCGCCTGCGCGAAGCCATGAGGGCCCGGGCTTTCGTGCCGCGTACCTCCCTGCACAGTTTCCGCAGCTTCGGCAATCTGGCCGGCATGGTGCTGCTGCGCGCCCTGGACCGGGCCTCGCGGGTCGAGGAGGCGATGCGCTGCCGCGCCTTCGACGGCCGCCTGCCGGCCATCGGGCCCGAGGAGGCCGGCCGCGGCGGCCCGGCCGCCATGGCGCTGGCCGTGGCCGCCGCCCTTGCCCTCGTCACCCTGGACCATTGGCCATGACCCTTTTGCTGTCGTTGCAGGATATCGTCGTTTCGCGCGGGGAGCGGCGGGTGCTGGACGGCGCCAGCCTCGAACTGCGGGCCGGCGAGCGGCTGGCCCTGGTCGGGCCGAACGGCGCCGGCAAGACCACCCTGCTCCGCACCCTGATCGGTCTCGAAGCAGCGGCGGCGGGCGAGATCGTGGCCTTCGGCCGGCCGTGCCGGAGCGAGAAGGATTTTCGCGCCATGCGCGCCCGCGCCGGTTACCTGTTCCAGGATGCGGACGACCAGTTGTTCTGCCCGACGGTGATCGACGACGTCGCCTTCGGCCCCTTGAATCTGGGCCTGTCGCCCGATATCGCCCGTGCCCGGGCGGCAGCCGTGCTCGACCAGCTCGAACTCGGCGCCCTGGCGTCCCGCGTTACCCACCGCCTGTCGGGCGGAGAGAAGCGCCTCGTCGCGCTGGCCGGCGTGCTCGCCATGGAACCGGACGTGCTCCTGCTCGACGAGCCGACCAATGCCCTCGACGAGACGCATTACCGGCGCCTGGTCGAGATTCTGTCCGGCCTGCCGCAGGCGATGATCATCGTCTCGCACGACCGCTGGTTCCTGCACCGCCTGTCGTCGCGGGTGGCGGCGCTGAAGGACGGCCGACTGCTGCCCGCGGTCTTCCACGGCCACCCGCACACGCATGATCACCTGCACCTTCACATCGAAGGCGCAGGCGACCATCACCGCCACTGAAACGGGATCAGAAGCGGTAGCCGACCCCGACGCCGACCAGGGTCGGATCGATGTCCACATCGGCATCGACCGGCACCGCCAGGCCCCGCACCTTGACGTCGGTGCTGAGGAAGACCTTCTTCACGTCGACGTTCAGCGACCAATGGTCGTCGATCGGAATGTCGACGCCGGCCTGCAACGCCCAGCCGAAGTTGTTCTTGTAATCGACCGAGAGACCGCTCGGCTCGTCCTTGCCGTAGAAGATGGTGTAATTCACCCCGGCACCGATATAGGGCCGGATCTTGCCGTCGGGCGCGAAATGATACTGCAAGGTCAAGGTCGGCGGCAGCAGCCAGACATCGCCCAGATCGGCGGTGCCGAGCGGCGTATTCACCGCCTTCGCATTATGCCTGGTGGTGCCGAGGATCAGTTCGACCGCAACATTCGGCGTGAAGAAATAGGTGATATCCAGTTCGGGGATCACCGACGTGTCGATCGAGACATCGCCCGGGATGCGGGTGCCGCCCGTGCTGAGCGCGCCGCTTTCCTCGGGCAGGACGAAGAGGGCGCGGCCGCGCACCTGCCACGGGCTTTCGCCCTCCGCCTTCGCGGGCCTCGCCGTTCCTGCCGCCAGCACCAAGGCCGCCAGCGCCAGACCTGTCGTTCTTTTCATCGGGTTCCTCCCCGTTTCGGCTGTTTCTATTCTGGTTACGCCGCACCTACCGCCTGCCGCAGCCGGCGGATATTGTCCGCATAGGCTTGGGCTCCGCCCCTGAACAGGGCGGAGCCCGCGACCAGAACGTCCGCCCCCGTGCGGACGGCCCTGGCCGCTGTCTCGTCGTTGATGCCGCCGTCGACCTGAAGGCGGATGGGCCGGTCGCCGATCATCGCCCTCAGTGCCGCGATCTTCTCGAGCTGCGAGGGGATGAAGGACTGGCCGCCGAAACCGGGATTGACCGTCATGACCAGGATGAGATCGACCCGGTCGAGCACATGGGCGACGGCGGCGGCCGGCGTCGCCGGGCACAGCGCCACCCCGGCGCGCCGCCCCAGGGCGCGGATCGCCTGCAAGGTCCGGTCGAGGTGGGGCCCCGCTTCGGCATGGACGGTGATGAGATCGGCGCCGGCCCGGGCGAAGGCATCGAGATGGGCATCGACCGGCGCCACCATCAGATGGACATCGAAGGTCAGCTCGGTCACCGGCCGCAGGCAGCGCACGACATCGGGCCCGATGGTCAGGTTGGGCACGAAATGCCCGTCCATGACGTCGATATGCACCCAGTCGGCGCCCGCCGCCGCCATCGCCTTCACCTCCGCCCCGAGGGCGGCGAAATCGGCCGAGAGGATGGACGGCGCGATCAGCACGGGCTCAGCCATGGCTTTCCTCCAGGAACACGCGGCTGGCGCGGATATCCTCGGCTTCGAGGGTGATCAGGTCGTCGGCGGTCAGGCCCTCGCCGCGGCCGAACAGGCGCACCGCCTGGCGCAGCCGCGCCCGGTCGAGGGCGTTGCGCAGCGAGCGGGCATTGGCGAATTGCGGCTGCCGCCGGCGCCGGACGATGTAATCCGCCAGCGCCGCCCGGCCGTCCTCGCTGAGCCGGTAGTTCTGCCGGGCCAGGGTCAGGTCGGCGATCGCCAGCAGTTCGCCGTCGCCGTAATCGGGAAAATCGACGTGATGGGCGATGCGCGAGCGGAAGCCGGGATTGGCGGTGAAGAAGCGCTCCATCCGGTCGGTGTAACCGGCCAGGACCACGACCAGGTCCTCGCGCCGGTTCTCCATCACCTGGAGCAGGATCTCGATCGCCTCCTGGCCGTAATCGCGCTCGTTCTCGGGACGGTAGAGATAATAGGCCTCGTCGATGAACAGGACGCCGCCCATGGCCCGTTTCAGGACGTCCTTGGTCTTCGGCGCGGTATGGCCGATATATTGGCCGACCAGATCGTCCCGGGTCACCGAGACGAGATGGCCCTTCCGGACGAAGCCGAGGCGGAACAGGATATCCGCCATGCGCATGGCGACCGTGGTCTTGCCCGTGCCCGGATTGCCGGTGAAGGACATGTGCAGCGACGGCGGCTCGGCATTGAGGCCGAGCCCCCGGCGCACCTTCTCGACCACCAGCAGGGCCGCGATCTGGCGGATCCGCGCCTTTACTGGCGCAAGACCCACCAGTTCGGCGTCGAGGGTGTCGAGCACCGCCCGCGCCCCCGAGGCTTCCAGTTCGGCCGCAAGGTCGATCGTGCCCCTTTCGGTCATGCGACGGGCCGCGTCTGGTAGACGATGTTGCGGCCCGCCCGCTCCTGGCGGTCGAGGACGAAGCGCGTCTCTTCCGCCGGGCGGTTGACCAGGAAGGAAATCCGCACCGATTCCCAGCCATGGCTGGAATCGAAGCCGGTCAGGCGGATATAGCCGTCGCCATGGGCCTTGCGGCAGGCATCAAGCTCCATCATCACGCCGGCCGCGTCGCGGATATCGAACATCGGCTGGCCCCACATCTCCCAATAGGTATCCCGGGGATGCGGGCAATCATTGTATTCGAGGCCGACGGCGTAACCCTGGTCGATGCAATATTGCACCTGGGCGCGGATCTGGGCGTCGGTCAGGTCGGGCAGGAAGGAAAAGCAGCCCTGGGTGATGCGCATCTCTATCTCCTGTCAAAGGGCGGCGCTGGCGGTGGGCACGAAGTCGGGCGAGTCGGTCGAGGCGTAGTCGAAGGTCACGCCCTTCCAGGTCTCGAGCGCCTGTTGCAGCGGCGTGCAGAAACGCGCCGCGGCGGCCAGGATGTCCGGCCCCTCGGCCAGGATGTCCCGCCCCTCGTTACGGGCGAGGATCATCGCCTCGAGCGCCACCCGGTTGGCGGTCGCACCCGCCGCGATCCCCATGGGATGGCCGATGGTGCCGCCGCCAAACTGCAGCACCACGTCCTCACCCAGAAGATCGATCAGCTGATGCATCTGACCGGCATGGATGCCGCCCGAGGCGACGGGCATCAATTTCGCCAGGCTGGCCCAAGCCTGATCGAAGAAGATGCCATTCTCGAGCCGCGTCGGATTGAAGTCCTCGCGGCAGATGTCGTAGTAACCGCGCGTGGTGTGCGGGTCGCCTTCCAGCTTGCCGACCACGGTGCCGGCATGGATGTGGTCGACCCCGGCCAGCCGCATCCATTTCGCGATCACGCGGAATGAGACGCCGTGGCTCTTCTGCCTGGTGTAGGTCGAGTGGCCGGCGCGGTGCAGGTGCAGGATCATGTCGTTGCGCCGCGCCCATTTGGCCATGGACTGGATCGCCGTGTAACCGATGACGAGATCGATCATGACCACGACCGAGCCCAGTTCCTTGGCGAATTCGGCGCGCTCGTACATATCCTCCATGGTGGCGGCGGTGATGTTCAGATAGGTGCCCTTCACCTCGCCGGTCGCGGCCTGGGCCTTGTTCACCGCCTCCATGCAGTAGAGGAAGCGTTCGCGCCAGTGCATGAACGGCTGGGAATTGATGTTCTCGTCGTCCTTGGTGAAATCGAGCCCGCCCTTCAGCGCCTCATAGACGACACGGCCATAGTTCCGCCCCGACAGGCCGAGCTTCGGCTTCACGGTGGCGCCGAGCAGCGGCCGGCCGAATTTGTCCAGCCGCTCGCGTTCGACCACGATGCCGGTGGCCGGGCCCTGGAAAGTCTTCACATAGGCGACCGGCAGGCGCATGTCCTCGAGGCGGAGCGCCTTCAAGGGCTTGAAGCCGAAGACATTGCCGATGATCGAGGCCGAAAGGTTGGCGATCGAGCCGGATTCGAACAGGTCGAGATCATAGGCGATATAGGCGAAATACTGCCCCGGCGCATTGGGCACCGGATCGACCCGGTAGCATTTGGCGCGATATTTCTCGCAGGCCGTCAGCCGGTCGGTCCAGACCACGGTCCAGGTCGCGGTCGAGCTTTCGCCGGCGACCGCAGCCGAGGCTTCGATGGGATCGACGCCGTCCTGCGGCGTCACCCGGAACAGCGCGATGACATCCGTGTCCTTCGGCACGTAGTCCGGCTCCCAGTAGCCCATCTTGCGGTATTCCATGACACCTGCCCGGTAGCGGTCGGCAACGGGTGCTCTGGTGATCTCGTTCATCGTCTTCTCCGTCAGGCTATGGTGTTCGTCAGACCGCGACAGGCAGTTTGTCCTTGGGGCGCAGGCTGCCGCTCTGGTAGCGGCGGGCCATGGCCGCCAGCGGCAGGGTCTTGATGCGGCTGGCGTTGCCCGCGGCGCCGAAGGCTTCGAAACGGTCGCGGCACAGACCCACCAGCGCATCCATGGCGGGCTTCAGGAATTTGCGCGGGTCGAATTCCGCCGGGTTCTCGGTCGCGACGCGGCGCATCTCCGCCGCCATGGCCAGGCGGCAGTCGGTATCGATATTGATCTTGCGCACGCCATAGCGGATGCCGCGCTGGATCTCCTCGATCGGTACGCCGAAAGTGGTCGGCATGGCGCCGCCATAGCGGTTGAAGCGCTCCTGCAATTCCTCGGGCACGCTGGACGAGCCGTGCATGACGAGGTGCAGCCCCGGCATCTTTTCGTGGATCGCCTTCACCACATGCATGGCCAGGATCTCGCCGTCGGGCTTCCGCGAGAATTTATAGGCGCCGTGGGAGGTGCCCATGGCGATCGCCAGGGCATCGACCCCGGTCGCGGCGACGAAGGCGACCGCCTGCTCGGGATCGGTCAGGAGCTGGTCGTGGGACAGGGTCTGGTCGGTGCCGTGGCCGTCCTCCGCCTCGCCCTTGCCGGTTTCGAGGCTGCCGAGCACGCCGAGTTCGCCCTCGACCGAGACGCCGACCTTGTGGGCGAGCGTCGTCACCCGTTCCGTGACCGCGACATTATAGGCGTAACTGGCCGGGGTCTTCGCGTCCGCCTCCAGGGAGCCGTCCATCATGACGCTGGTGAAGCCCATCTGGATCGCCGAGAAGCAGGTGGTCTCGTCGTTGCCGTGGTCCTGGTGCAGGCAGATCGGGATCGCCGGATACATGGCTTCGGCGGCATCGACCATGCGGGCGAGCATGGTGTCGCCGGCATAGGACCGCGCCCCGCGCGAGGCCTGGACGATCACCGGCGCATCCACCGCGCCGGCCGCCGCCATGATCGCCAGCAGCTGCTCCATATTGTTGATGTTGAAGGCCGGGACGCCGTAACCATGTTCGGCGGCGTCGTCCAGCAATTGGCGAAGGGTGATGCGTGCCATGACAGCGCCTCCTAGAAACGCGGCGAGAGAAGAACGTCGATCCCGGGCAGCGCCTTGCCTTCCAGCCATTCGAGGAAGGCGCCGCCGGCGGTCGAAACGAAGGAAAAGTCGCGGGCGGCCATCGCCCGGTTGAGGGCGGCGAGCGTATCGCCGCCGCCGGCGACCGAAAGCAGCTGGCCGGCCCGGGTGAGACGGGCCACTTCCCCCGCCGCCGCCTTGGTCGCGGCATCGAAGGGGGCAAGCTCGAAAGCGCCGAGCGGACCGTTCCACACCACCGTCCGCGCCCGGCCGAGGGCGCCGGCGATGCGCGCCACCGATTGCGGCCCGAGGTCGAGGATCATCGCCCCCGGCGGCACCGCATCCGCCGCAACGATCGCCGACGGCGCATGGGCTTCGAATTTTTCCGCGACCACGACATCGATGGGCAGCAGGATCTCGGTCCCCGCGGCCTTGGCGCGGCCGAGGATGGCGCGGGCGGTTTCCGCCAGGTCCCGTTCGGCCAGGCTCTTGCCGATGGCCCGCCCTTCCGCGAAGAGAAAGGTATTGGCCATGCCGCCGCCGATGACGAGCGTATCCACCCGGCCGATAAGATTGCCGAGAATATCCAGCTTCGACGACACTTTGGCCCCGCCGACCACCGCCGCCACCGGCCGCACCGGCGAGCCGAGCGCCGCTTCGAGCGCGTCCAGCTCCGCCTGCAAGGCAAGGCCCGCCACCGCCGGCAGCCGCCGCGCCAGCCCCTCGGTCGAGGCATGGGCGCGGTGCGCGGCGGAAAAGGCGTCGTTCACATAGGCATCGCCGAGACGCGCCAGGGCATCGGCGAAAGCGGGATCATTCGCTTCCTCGCCGGGGTGGAACCTGGTGTTTTCCAGCACCACGGCGCCGCCCGGCGGCAGGGCGCGGATCGCCTGGTCGGCGGCGGGGCCGATGCAATCCTCGGCGAAGCCGATCTCGGCGCCCCAGCAGGCGCCGAGCGCCGGCGCCACCGGCCGCAGGCTGAGCGCCGGGTCATGTCCCTTCGGCCGGCCGAAGTGGGACAGGATGGCGATGCGGGCGCCGCGCTCGCGCAGGTGGTTCAGCGTCGGCACCAGGGCTTCGAGACGGCTGGCATCACTCACCGCGCCGTCGCGCAAGGGCACGTTGAGATCGGCGCGGACCAGCACCCGGCGCCCGTGCAGGGGGCCGAGACCGGCAACGCCGGGAAACCGGCGGTTGCCCGGCGCCGGGCTTGCCGCCGCCCCGCTCATGCCGCCACCCGGTCGAGCAGGCGGGCCATGGCGGCGCCGGTATCGTTCATGCGGTTGGAGAAACCCCACTCGTTGTCGTACCACGACAAGACGCGGACGAGGCTGCCGTCCATCACCTTGGTCTGGTCGAGGGCGACGGTCGAAGAGGCCGGGTCCTGGTTGAAATCGATCGAGACATTGGGCGCCTCGGTCACCGCCAGGATGCCCTTCAACGGGCCGGCGGCGGCGGCCTTCAGCGCCTCGTTCACCTCGGCCACGGTGGTCGGCCGGGTGGTGACGAATTTCAGGTCGACCGCCGAGACATTGGGCGTCGGCACCCGGATGGCGACGCCGTCGAGCCGCCCCTTCAATTCCGGCAGGACGAGGCCGACCGCCCGGGCGGCGCCGGTCGCCGTCGGGATCATGGACAGGGCCGCCGCCCGCGAGCGATAGAGGTCGCGGTGCATCTGGTCCAGCGACGGCTGGTCGTTGGTATAGGAATGGACCGTGGTCATGAAGCCGCGCTCGATGCCCACCGCCTCGTTCAGCACCCGCGCCAGCGGCGCCAGGCAATTGGTGGTGCAGGAGGCGTTGGAGACGATCCTATGTTCCGGCCGCAGCTTGTCGTGGTTCACGCCGTAGACGATGGTGACATCGGCATCGTCGACCGGCGCCGAGACCAGCACCCGCTGCGCGCCCTGGTCGAGATGGACCGAGGCCTTGTCCCGCGTGGTGAACAGGCCGGTGCATTCGAAGACGATGTCGATGCCCAGGGCGCCATGGCGGAGGTCCGCCGGCTTCAGGCATTGGGTGACGGCGATGCGCCGGCCGGCGACGACGAGATCGCGTTCCGCCACCTCGATGGTGCCGGGAAAGCGGCCGTGGATCGAATCGTAGCGCAGCAGGTGGGCGCTGGTCTCGACCGGGCCGAGGTCGTTGATGGTCACCACCTCGATATCGTCCCGGCCGCTGTCGATGAGGGCGCGCAACACATTGCGCCCGATGCGGCCGAAGCCATTGATCGCCACTCTTGCCGTCATGCTCATGCCCCCCCGACCAAGCGGCGCGCGGCAGCGATCACCGCCCCGGCCGTAATCCCGAATTCCTGATAGAGAACGCCCGCCGGGGCCGAAGCGCCGAAAGACGTCATGCCGATGAAGATCCCCCCGTCGCCGAGCAGCCGGCGCCATTCGACGCTTTCGATCGCCGCCTCGACGCCGATGCGCGGCGCATTGCCCAGCACCTCGGCGCGATATTCCGCCGGCTGTTCCGCGAAACGCTCGAAACAGGGGATCGAGACGACCGCGACGCGAAGCCCCTCGGCCGCCAGGGCATCGGCCGCTTCAAGCACGATCGCCACTTCGGAACCGCTGGCCATCAGGGTCAGCTGACGGTCCCCCGCCGCCTCGCGCAGGACATAGGCGCCGCGCGCGGCCTTGCTCAGGGCCGGGTCGTGGGGCAGGCAGGGCAATGCCTGCCGGCTCAGCGCCAGCAGCGACGGCCGGCGTTCCTCCGCGAGGGCGATGGCCCAGCATTCGGCGGTTTCGGCCGCATCCGCCGGCCGCAGCACGAGCAGATTGGGGATCGCCCGATAGGCGGCCAGATGTTCGACCGGCTGATGGGTCGGGCCGTCCTCGCCGAGGCCGATCGAGTCGTGCGTCATCACCAGGATGACGCGCAGCCCCATCAGGGCGGCCAGGCGGATGGCCGGGCGGCAGTAATCGGCAAAGACCAGGAAGGTGCCGCCATAGGGCACGAAGCCGCCGTGCAACGCCATGCCGTTCAGGGCCGAGACCATGGCATGCTCGCGGATGCCGAAGTGGATATAGGAACCGGCGAAATCACGCGGCTGCACCGCCGGCTGGCCGTGGCCCTGGGTCAGGTTGGAATGGGTGAGATCCGCCGAGCCGCCGGCCAGCGTGGGCATGACCGGCAGGAGTGCGGCGATCGCCCGCTGCGACGCCTGCCGGGTGGCAATCTTGGTGCCTGCCGCGATGAAGCTGGCGCGCAGCAGGTGTAGGGCTTCGAACGCCGCCTGCGGCACCAGGGGCGACAGGCTGTCGAGGAAGGCATGGCGCTGCGCCTCGGGGGCGGAGGACAGCCGCCGGCCCCAGGCCGCACGCGCCGCCTGGCCGCGCCGGCCGACCTGGGCCCAGGCGGCCTTGATGTGATCAGGGACGACGAAGGGCGGCGCCTGCCAGCCGAAGGCTTCGCGCGTCGCGGCGATTTCCTCGGCCCCGAGGGGCGCGCCATGGGTGGCGGCGCTGCCGGCCTTGGTCGGCGCACCGCGGCCGATCACGGTGCGGCAGGCGATCAGGCTGGGCCGGTCGCCGGCGCGGGCCCGGACCAGGGCCGCCTCGATCGCCGCGAGGTCGTGGCCGTCGATCGCCTCGACCGACCAATTGCTGGCGCGGAAGCGGGCCAATTGGTCGTCGGAACAGGACAGGGTGACGGCGCCGTCGATCGAAATGCCGTTGTCGTCGAAGAGCACGATCAGCCGCGACAGGCGCAGATGCCCGGCCAGCGAAATCGCCTCGTGGGAAATCCCCTCCATCAGGCAGCCGTCGCCGGCGATCACATAGGTGTGGTGATCGGCGAAGCCGCGGCCGAAGCGGGCGCGCTGCATCTCTTCTGCCAGCGCCATGCCGACCGCGGTGGCGATCCCGGCACCGAGCGGCCCGGTGGTCGTCTCCACCCCCGGGGTATGGCCGTATTCCGGATGGCCGGCGGTCAGCGCCCCCCATTGCCGGAACCGGGCCAGTTCCGCGGCGGTCATCCCCGGATAGCCGGTCAGATGCAGCAGGGCATAGAGCAGCATCGAGCCGTGCCCGGCGGAGAGGACGAAACGGTCGCGGTCGGGCCATTCGGGTTCGGCCGGATCGAACTTCAGGAAGCGCGAGAACAGCACGGTGGCGACATCGGCCATGCCCATGGGCATGCCGGGATGGCCGGACGCCGCCTTCTCGACCGCATCCATCGCCAGCACGCGGATGGCATTGGCCATATCGGCGAGATTGGCCACGACGGGCGTATCGCTGGTGGTGGCGATGGTCATGCCGCCCTCCTCTTGCGCTGCATCAGCTGCAGGATCATCGGCGTCAGGATCAGCTGCATGCCGAGGTCCAGCTTGTTGCCGGGAATGACGATCGAATTGGCGCGGGACATGAAACTGCCGGCGATCATCGCGAGCAGGTAGGGGAAGTCGATGCCGCGCGGATTGGCGAAGCGGATCACCACCATCGATTCATCCGGCGTCGGGATCGAGCGGGCGATGAAGGGATTGGAGGTATCGACCGTGGGCACGCGCTGGAAATTGATGTCGGTGCGGGCGAACTGCGGGCAGATGTAATGCACATAGTCCGGCATGCGGCGCAGGATCGTGTCCATCACCGCCTCGGTCGAATAGCCGCGGGTCGCACGGTCGCGGTGGATCTTCTGGATCCATTCGAGGTTGATCACGGGCACGACGCCGATCTTCAGGTCGCCGTAACGGGCAAGGTCCAGGCCGTCGCCGGCGGCGGCGCCGTGCAGGCCCTCGTAGAACAGCAGGTCGCTTTCGTTCGGCAGCAGCTCCCAGTCGGTGAAGGTGCCCGGCTCGCCGCCATAGGTCGCCGCCTCCTGATCGTCGTGGATGTAATGGCGGGTGCGGCCGGTGCCTTGGTCGCCATATTCCGAGAACACCGCCTCGAGTTCCTGCAGGAGGTTGGCCTCGGGCCCGAAGTGGCTGAAGTTCGGATTGCCGGCGGCCGCGGCCTGGGCCATCTGCTGGCGCATGCCCTTGCGGTCGTAGCGATGAAAGGCGTCGCCCTCGATATAGGCGGCGGCGATCCCCTCGCGCCGGAAGATCTGCACGAAGGTATTGCGGACCGAGGTGGTGCCGGCCCCGGACGAACCGGTGACGGAGATGATCGGATAGCGGGTCGACATCGCCGTCTCCCTCAGGCCCGGAACAGGCTGCGGTCGCCGAAGAGCGGCGAGTCGTCGCCCCCGGCGAAGGCATCGCTGTGATAGCGCGCGACATGGGCGACCTCGTCCGCCGAGCCGAAGACCAGGGGAACGCGCTGGTGCAGCGTGCGCGGCGCGATGTCGAGAATGCGCCCGCGGCCGTCGGTCGCGGCGCCGCCCGCCTGTTCCATCAGGAAGGCGATCGGGTTGGCCTCATAGACCAGGCGCAGGCGGCCCTCGCGGTAACCGGCGCGGTCATCGCCCGGGTAGAGATAGATGCCGCCGCGGACCAGGATGCGATAGGCGTCGGCGACCATGGACGCGACCCAGCGGGTGTTGAAATCGAGGCCGCGGGGCCCCTCGGCGCCCTTCTGGCAATCGCCGATGTAACGCTTGATGGCGCCGTCCCAGTGGCGCTGGTTCGAGGCGTTGATGGCATATTCCCGGGTGCGGGCGGGCACGGCGGCGGCGGCGGTCGCCAGGGCGAAGTCGCCGCTGCGCGGATCGAGCACGAAGACGCTGGTGCCGCGCCCGACGGTCAGGACCAGCAGGGTCTGCGGCCCATAGATGATGAGGCCGGCGGCAAGCTGCGCCGAGCCGGGCTGGAGCAGCGCCCTGTCCAGCGCCTCGCCCACCGGATAGATGGAGAAAATGGTGCCGATCGGCGCGTTGGTCTCGATGTTCGACGAGCCGTCCAGGGGATCGACGGCGACCGCGAGGGGGGCCGCGGCGTCGAGCACCAGGGCCTCGTCCGCCTCTTCCGAGCCGACGATGGCGACCGGCGCCGCCGCCAGATGCTCGACGACGAGATCATGGGAACGCAGGTCCAATTCCTTCTGGCTGTCGCCGAAGCGTTCGCCGCAGCGCAGCGCCGCCATGGCCCCGGCCAGGGGACCGAGCGCGACCAGGGCCGCCAGCTGGCGCCCCGCCCCGGCAAGCGCCAGCACCGTCGCGGCAACGGCCGCGGCCTGCTGGTTGTCCTTACCGGCATAGTCGTCGAGATAATGTTCGAGCAGGATCTGATGATCCGTCAGTATCGCCCGCATCGGCCGCATCCTCTCCCTCGGGGCCCGACAGGCAGGCTCCGCTTCCTTGTTGCGCCGGCGCTGCACCGGCGTCTCGGAAGGAGGATCGGCAATTGATTGAATTCAGGGAATTTTATAATAGTTAGGTTATCGTTCAGAAATATTGAATATCGAGGAAATCCGCCGGTCATGGAACTGCAGCACGCCACCCTGCGTCAATTGCGCGCATTCGCCGCCGTGGTCAGGACCGGCTCGGTCACACGCGCGGCCAATGCGCTGGGCGTGACGCCGCCGGCCGTGACCATGCAGGTGCAGCAATTGCAGGATCTCGTCGACCTGGCCCTGATCGAACGGCGCGGCGGCGAGATGACGGTGACGGACGCGGGCCGCGAAGTGGTCGCCACCATCGAGCGGATCGAGGCGGCGCTGGCCGATTGCGCGGCGGTCCTGTCGGGCCTGGCCGGGGCCGACAAGGGCACGGTTTCGATCGGCGTCGTCTCGACCGCCAAATATTTCGCGCCGCAGGCGCTGGCCGCCTTCCGCCAGCGCCATCCGGGCATCCAATTGCGGCTTTCCGTCGGCAACCGGGCGGCGATCCTGAAGGGCCTGGAGCATTTCGAGATCGATGTCGCGATCATGGGGCGGCCGCCGGTCGAACTCGACGTCGAGGCGGAAGTGATCGGCGATCACCCCCACCTGATCATCGCCGCGCCCAGCCATCCCCTGGCCGGCCGGGCCGACATCCCGCCCCGGCTGCTCGGCGAGGAAATCTTCCTGGTGCGCGAGCCGGGCAGCGGCACCCGCGGCCTGATGGAACGCTTCTTTTCCCGCACCCAGATCGATCCGGTGATCGGCATGCAGATCGACAGCAACGAGACGATCAAGCAGGCGGTGATCGCCTGCCTCGGCATCGCCTTTCTCTCGGGCCATACGGTCGGCGCCGAACTGGCGGACGGCCGCCTCGTCGCCCTCGACGTCAAGGGCCTGCCGGTGGTGCGGCAATGGCATGTCGTTCATCTCGGCCAGCGCCGGCCGGTGCCCGCCGCCCGCGCCCTGATCGATTTCCTGATCGAACGGGGCGGCGATTTCCTGCCCGATATCATTGCCGTCTCACGGCTGCGCTGAGACGGCGGCGGTGCCGAAGGCGGCATCGCGCGTCGAAGCCGCCTGATCGCGCAGCCAGTCGTACCAATCCGCCAGCCCTTCGCCGCTGCGCACCGAAAGGCGCAGCACCTCGATCCGCGGATTGACCGTGCGGGCATGGGCGATCGCCTTGCCGACGTCGAAATCGACATAGGGCAGAAGATCGATCTTGTTCAGGATCATCAGGCTGGCGGCACGGAACATATGGGGATACTTCAGGGGCTTGTCCTCCCCCTCCGTCACCGACAGGACCGCCACTTTCGCCCGCTCGCCCAGATCGAACAGCGCCGGGCAGACGAGATTGCCGACATTCTCGATCATGACCACCGAACCGGCCGCCGGGCGCAATTCGGCCAGACCGCGGGCGATCATCTCCGCCTCGAGATGGCAGCCGGTGCCGGTATTGACCTGCACCACCGGGGCGCCGGCGGCGCGAATGCGCTCGCCATCGTTGGCCGTCGCCTGATCGCCCTCGATGACATAGAGCGCCAGGTCGCGGCCAAGGTCGCGGATCGTACGTTCGAGCAGGCTAGTCTTGCCGGCACCGGGCGACGAGACGAGGTTCAGGGCCAGGATCTCGCGCCCCGCGAACCATGCCCGGTTGCGCTCCGCCAGGGCATCGTTCTTGGCCAGGACCCTGGCTTCGAGGGCGAGAAGGCCGTCGTCAGGGGCATGATCGTGATCATGGTGGTGATCGTGATCGTGATGATGGCCGTGGTCATGGTGGTGGTGGCCGTGGCCATGGTCATGGTCGTGATGGTGACCGTGATCGTGGCTCAGGTCCGTGATCGTGACCGTGGCGCCGCTGGAACATCCGCAAACCGTGCACATCAGGCCGTCTCCTTCAGTTCGATTGATCGGATCTTCAATTCCTCGCCCGCGATCCTGGTAACGTTGCGCGACCCGCAGGGACAGGGCGTGAACAGGTCGGGCGTGTCGAATTCCTGCCCGCAATCGCCGCAGCGCGCCCGGCCCGGCACCTGCCGGATATCGAGCCGCGCGCCTTCCGCCGCCGTGCCCTCGGCGACGATCTCGAAGCAGAAGGCGATCGCCTCGGCCAGGACGCCGCTGAGCATGCCGATCTCGAGCGTCACCGTGCCGACCGGGCGGCCCTTCGCCGCCTCGCCCACGATGGCGACGATGTTGCGGGTGATGCTCAGCTCATGCATTGCCGGCCCCTAGCAGATGCGCGGCAATTGTTCGCCGACCAGCATGTCGACGATGCGCCGGCCGCCGAAGACCGTGTTCATGGTCACCCGCCCCGGCTCGCCCGCGGTCACGCGGCCGATGGCGCAGGCGTCCCGCCCCAGGGGATGGGCGCGCAAGGCCGCAAGCGCGCCTTCCGCATCCTCGGGCGCGACGGCAATCACGATCTTGCCTTCATTGGCGAGATAGAGCGGATCGAGCCCCAGGATTTCGCAGAAGCCGCGCACCCCCTCAGCAATCGGCGTCGCCCGCTCGTCGATCTCGATCGCGACCTCGGACGCCGCGGCCAATTCGTTCAGCACGGTGGCGATGCCGCCCCGGGTCGCATCGCGCAGGAAGCGCACCCCCGGCACGGCGGCGAGAAGATCGGCGATCATGCCGTGCAGGGCGGCGCAATCGCTTTCCACCGGGCTTTCCAGCGCCATGTCGCCCCGGGCGCAGAGGATGGCGGCGCCATGGTCGCCCAGGCGGCCGTTGACCAGCACGACGTCGCCAATCCGGGCGCGGGCGGCACCGATCTCCACCCCCTTGCGGATGACGCCGATCCCGGTGGTGGTGATGAAGATCTTGTCGCAGGCGCCGCGCGGCACCACCTTGGTATCGCCGGTGACGATGGAAACCCGGGCGGCCCGGGCGGTTTCCGCCATGGAGCGGGCGATGGCGCGCAGGTCCTCGACCGCCATCCCCTCCTCGATCACCACGGCACAGGAGAGATAAAGGGGAACCGCGCCGCCGACCGCAAGGTCGTTCACCGTGCCGCAGATCGCCAGCTTGCCGATATCGCCGCCCGGAAAGAACAGGGGATCGACGACGTAACCGTCGGTGGTCATGGCCAGCCGGTCGCCATGGGCGGCGAGACCGGCCAGGTCCAGCCGCGCCTGATCCTCGAGCGGGGCAAGCAGGTCGTTGTCGAAGGCCGAGACGAAGACATCGTCGATCAGGTCCTTCATCGCCTTGCCGCCGCCGCCATGGGCCAGCGTCACCTTGGCGACCTGAAGGCGGCCGAGGGCGCGGGGCTTCAACCGGACGACGGCGCTCATGCCACCCCCCGCTGACGCTGGATGCCGCCATATTGGTAATGGGCGGCGCAGGCCCCCTCGGACGAGACCATGAGCGCGCCGAGCGGCGTTTCCGGGTTGCAGTCGGTGCCGAACATCTTGCATTGCCAGGGCTTGATCACGCCCTTCAGCACTTCGCCGCATTGGCACGACGAAGGATCGGCGATGGTCACATTCGGAATGGCGAAGCGCCGTTCGGCATCGAAACGGGCATAGGCTTCGCGCAGGCGCACCCCCGAATGATCGATGGAGCCGAGGCCCCGCCATTCGAAGAATTCGCGCAATTCGTAGACCCGGCCGACCGCGGCCAGCGCCGCGGCATTGCCGGCATCGGGCACGATGCGGGCATATTGGTTCTCGACCTCGGCCCGGCCGTCGCGGATCTGCTTCAGCACCATCCAGATCCCGTGCAGGATGTCCAAAGGCTCGAAGCCGGCGACCACCAGGGGACGCCCATAGTGCCGGGCGATGAACTGATAGGGCGCGGTGCCGGTGACCATGGAGACATGGCCCGGCCCGAGAAACCCATCGAGTTGCAGGTCCGGGCTGTCGAGAATGGCCTTGATCGTCGGCACGATGGTGATGTGGTTGCAGAACAGGGTGAAATTCCCGATCCCCTCCGCCTCGGCCTGAAGGACGGTCAGCGCGGTCGAGGGCATGGTGGTCTCGAAGCCGAGGGCGAAGAACACCACCTCGCGGTCGGGGTGGCGGCGGGCCAGCGCCAGGGCGTCGAGGGGGGAATAGACCATGCGCACGTCGGCGCCCTCGGCCTTGGCCTGCATCAGGCTCTTGCGCGAGCCGGGCACGCGCATGGCGTCGCCGAAGGTGGTGAAGATCACTTCCGGCCGTTCGGCGATGGCGACGCAATCGTCGACCCGTCCCATGGGCAGCACGCAGACCGGGCAGCCGGGGCCGTGGATCAGCTCGATCTCCTTCGGCAGCATGCCTTCGAGGCCGTAGCGGAAGATCGAATGGGTGTGGCCGCCGCAGACTTCCATGATGTTCAGCGGGCGGTGGCGGGCGCTGTCGATCTCCCGCACCACCGCGGTGATTTCGCGGATCAGCGCTTCCGCCTTCTCGCGGTCGCGGAATTCGTCGACATATTTCATTCCCGTTCCTCCCCGGCGGCCGAGCCGCGGTCGTCCGCCAGCAGGCTGTGGGTCAGGTCCCACAGGATATGGTAAGCGGTCACGTGACATTCCTGGATACGATGGATCGAAGCGGCGGGCACGACCAGGGCATGGTCGAGCAGGCCCGAGGCCGCCATGCGCCCGCCGTTGCCGCCGGTAAAGCCGATGGTGACGAGGCCGATCTCGCGCGCCCGGGCGAAGGCGGCGAGCAGGTTTTCCGAATTGCCGCTGGTCGAGAAACCGGCAAGCGCATCGCCCCGCCGCGCCTGGGCACCCAGCGCGCGGACGAAGACATGGCCGAAGCCGACGTCATTGCCGACCGCCGTCATCTGCGCGAGGTCGGCACCGAGATTGGATGCCGCCAGGGCCGGCCGGCCGGCGGTGACCGGATGCAGGAATTCGACCGCGAGATGCGCCGCGTCGCAGGACGAGCCGCCGTTGCCCATGGTGAACAGCCGCCCGCCCCGGCGGTAGACGCCGGCCAGGGCGCGGGCCGCGGCCAGCAGCGCCGGGCCCTGTTCGGTGAAGAAGCGCTCGTTGGTCGCCCGCGATTCCCGCGCCTTTTCCGTGATCGAGGCGGCGAGGCCGTCGGCAAGCCGGGCCGGGTCCTGCGCCTTGCCGTGCAGGAAGGGATAGAGGCTTTGCAGGTCCGAGGCGCCGGTCATGACACCACCGAGCGGCGCATGGCCGCGATCTCTTCCTGCGCCTCGCCGAGTTCCGCCAGGATGCGCAGGGTTTCCGCCGCCTGGGCCTCGTCGATCCGGCTCATGGCGAAACCGACATGGACCAGAACCCAGTCGCCGATGCAGGCTTCGGGCGGATGCGCCTCGTCGACGATACAGGCGATATTGATCTGCCGGCGCACGCCCGCGACGTCGACGGTGGCCAGCCGGCGCTGGGGGTCGTCGATCGCTACGATGCGGCCGGGAATGCCGAGGCACATGGCCCTGCTCCTGCGGTTGCGGCCAGGGCGATGACGGCCTGGCCAAGGGCTAGGCCGCCGTCATTGGCCGGCACTTCGCGGTGGGAAAGAAGGGTGAACCCGGCCCGTTCCAGGCCGCGCGCGACCAGGGTGAACAGGGTCGCATTCTGGAAGCAGCCGCCGCTGAGGACGACCGTATCGAACAGGGCCGCCGCGGGATCGCCGCGCAATTGCACCGCCATCGCGACCATGGCATTGGCCAGCCCGCGGTGGAAGCGGGCCGCGATCACCGCGGGCGGCGTCGCCAGGACCAGATCGCCGAGCAAGGCCTGCCACATGGCCCAGGGCTCGATATAGGGCAGGCCGCTGCCGCCGAGGCGCGGCAGGGCGAAGGGATAGGCAAGGTCGTCGCCCTCGTCCGCCAGGGCTTCGCGGTCGACGATCGCCTCGAGTTGCATCGCCGCCTGGCCTTCGTAGGACTGGCGCTCGCGGCAGAGGTCGAGGGCGGCGGCGACCGCATCGAACAGCCGCCCGCAGGAGGAGGCCCGGGGCGCGAAACGCCCGTCCCGGATCATGGCATCGAAGGTGGCGCGCGGCTTTTCCGCCAGAAACTCGTAAAGCGGCAGGTCGCGGCAATTCATCGCGAAACCCGGCCAGCCGATTTCCGCCATCAGATGGGCATAGAGATTGCGCCACGGCTCACGCGATGCCATGGCGTTGCCCGGCATCGCCACCGGTTTCATGGTGCCGAGGCGCCGATAGCCGCGATAATCGGCCAGCAGGAATTCCCCGCCCCAGAGCGTGTCGTCGCCGCCGTAACCAAGCCCGTCCGCGACGATGCCGAGGACGGGCGGCGCCGCCAGCGGCCGGCGGTTTTCCGCCAGGCAGGCGGCGACATGGGCATGGTGGTGCTGCACTTCGACCAGGGCCAGCCCGTCCCGCGCCGCCCGCGCCCGGCCGTATTTGGCCGATATGTAATCGGGATGGCGGTCGACGGCGATCACCCGCGGCGCATGGTCGTAAAGCGTCTCGTAAAGGGCGAGGTTGCGGCGATAGTCGTCGTCGGTCGCCGCATCTTCGAGGTCGCCCATGTGCTGGGACAGGACCGCCTCCGCCCCCCGCGCCAGGCAGAAGGTCGCCTTCAACTCGCCGCCGAGGGCGAGCACCGGCGGCGCCCCCTCGAAACCGGGCGGCAGGGCGAAGGCGGCGGGCGCGTAACCCCGGGCGCGGCGCAGCACGCGGGGCGCGCCGTCGATCACGCGGACCACGGAATCGTCGATGCGGTTGGCGATCGCGCGGTCGTGGACCAGGGCGAAGCCGGCGATGCCGGTCAGGTGTGCCCGCAGGCCCGCCTCGTCGGTCACCTGGGGTTCGCTGGACAGGTTGCCGCTGGTCATCACCACCGGCCGGTCCATCCGCTTCAGGATCAGGTGATGCAGCGGCGTCGTCGGCAGCATGAAGCCGAGCAGGCCGAGGCCCGGCGCCACCGCATCGGGCAGGCGCGCCGGGCCTGTCGCGGGCAGCAGGACGATCGGCCCGGCCGGACTGCGCAGCAGGGCTTCGGCGGTCGCATCGACTTCGGCGAAGCGGCGGATGATGCCGATGTCCCGCGCCATCAGGGCGAAGGGCTTGGCATCGCGGCGCTTCCGCTCGCGCAGCGCCGCGACCACGTCGCCCCGCGTCGCATCGCAGGCGAGGTGATAGCCGCCAAGGCCCTTGATGGCGACGATCTCGCCCCGCTGCAACAGGGTGCAGACGGCATCGACCTCGTCCAGCATCGAATATTGCTCGAAATGGACGGCGCGCCCGTCCAGCCGGATCAGCCGGGCCCGGGGCCCGCAGGCATGGCACGCGATGGGTTCGGCGTGGAAGCGGCGGTCGGCCGGATCGTCGTATTCGCTCCTGCAGGCCGGGCAGAGCGCGAAGGGCGCCATGGTGGTGGCCGCCCGGTCGTAGGGAATGCCGTGGACGATCGAGAAGCGCGGCCCGCAATGGGTGCAATTGGTGAAGGGATAGCGGAAGCGGCGGGCGAAGGGATCGCCCACCTCGGCCGCGCAGGCGGCGCAAGCGACCGCATCCGGCGCCACCTCGGTCTGGGTCAGGCCGGGCAGGCTGTCGGCGACGCGGAAATCGTCGGCGGCGAAGGGGGCGATCGCCTGGGTCTCGATCGCGTCGATACGGGCGAGCGGCGGCGGTTCTCGGCGCAGGCGGCCGATCAGCGCGTCGATCGCCTCGGCCTTGCCGGCAACCCGGATCAGCACGCCGTCGGCATCGTTCAGGACATCGCCGGCAAGCCCGAGGTCGCGGGCCAGACGCCAGACCGTGGGCCGGAAGCCGACCCCCTGGACCCGGCCGCGCACGCGGATCGCCAGGCTGCGCGCCTCGGTCATGGCGCCGCCTCCCACAGGAGGATCCGGTTGTTGCCGGAATCCGCAACCACCAAGGTTTCGCCGGTGGCGGCGATATTATAGGGCCAGCACAGGCTGTCGCGCGCGGCAAGGCCCCAGCGGTTGTCGCCCTTGTCGCCGAAACCGGGCTGGCCGGCCAGGGCCACCGCCGCGCCGCCCGCCCGCGGAAAGCCGAGCAGGCGGGAATTGGCCGTGTCCGCCACCACCAGGGTCTCGCCCAGGACGGCGAGGCCATAGGGCATGTTCAGGCTGTCCGCGGTCGGGAAATAGGCGGCGCGATTGTGATCGACCGAGACCATGTCGCCCTGGCCGATCACCGCATCGCAAGGGGCGCCCGGGCGGTCCGGCAGCCGGTCCCACACCATCACCCGGTTGTTGCCGGCATCGGCGACCAGCAGGCCGCCGCAGAGCCCCGCGACCGCATGGGGCCAGCGCATGCCGGCCGGCCCGGCGGCCGCCCCCGCATTCTCGTCCCGCCGGGTGAAATCGCCCTGGCCGAGCACGAGGTCGGCGGCCTGGCCGTGGCGCGTCGGGATGCCGTCGAACACCAGCACCCGGCGGTTGCCGGTATCGGCAACGAACAGGCGCCCGTCGATGATGGCGACGCCATAGCACCAGTTGAGCGTCTCCGCCCCCGCCGTGTCGGCGCCCCGGTTGGCCAGGCAGCCGGCGGCATCGGCCTGGCCGAGAACGACGTCGGCCGGCCGGTTGTCCCGGTCGGGAACGCCGTGCCAGAGGAGAACCCGGTGGTTCCAGGCGTCCGCCACCGCCAGCACGCCGGCGCCGAAGGCGACGCCGGTCGGCACGTTCAGGGTGGCGGCACCGGCCGGGCCCTTGGCATTCCGCCCTTCCCGAGCGAAATCGGGCTGGCCGATCAGAAGGTCGGCAGGGGTTCCGTCCGCCGCCGGCCGCCGGCGCCAGACCAGCAGGCGGTGATGGCCGGTATCCGCCACCACCAGCGGCCCCTCCGGCCCGGCAAGGCAGGCGCCGCGCGGGCCGAACAGGCTGGCGGGGCCGGGCACGATCGGCTGCGGCAGCGCCCCCGCCGTCACCTGCTCGCCGAGGACGACCGCGGCTGCCGCCGCCAGCAGGGCGCGGGGCGCCGCATGGTCGGTGCGGCGCAGGCGATGGTTGGCCAGGGAGACGCTGAGGGTCATCGCGCCAGCCTCACTTCGACCCGGCCGCCGATGACGCGGACGCCATGGGCGAGCAATTGCACCTCGGGTGCGGTCAGGCATTCGCCGCTGGCGAGATCGTAGTCGAAACCGTGATGGGGGCAGGTGAGGATACCCGCCGCCACCGTGCCGCCGTCGAACGCGAGGCCGAGATGGGCGCAGGCATTCTGGAAGCAGGTGACCGCCTCGCCCCGGCGCGACAGGATGATCCGCTCGCCGTCCAGGGTCAGGGCGTGCAGGCCGTTTTCGGGAATCTCGTCCAGCGCGCAGGCGGGCCGCCAGTGGCCGACCGCGGCGGCCGCGAAGGGGCTGACGAAACTCAAGCCCTCACCCCCGCCCCCACCGCTGCCCTTGGCCTGGATGACCTCGGTGATCTCGGGGCAGGCATCCTGCACCGCCTTGCTCACGCCGGCCTCGAAGGTCAGGGCGGAAGCGGGGCAATGATCGCAGGCGCCGAGGAAGCGGACCTCGATCGCCGGCGGGCGCACCGCCACCAGTTCCACGTCGCCGCCGTGGCCCGCGAGCATGGGGCGGATTTCATCGAGCGCCGCCTGCACCCGTTCGGTCAGGCTGGCCTTGACCACGCCGAGGCGGCGCAGCACGGCATAGATCACCTCGTCGCCCAGCGCCCCCTTTAGGGCGGCCAGCGCCGCCTCGTCCTCGCGGAGCGCGCGGATCAGGCGGCGGAACGCCTCGGCATGGAGGGCTTCGACGGCAAGGCGCAGGGCCTGCACCGCGCCCTGCTGGGCCGGCGCCCAGCTCTCGACCACCGCCTGCAAGCGCGCGATGTCGCCGACGAAGCCGGCCAGATCGTCGCGCGGGGTGGGCGAGAGGGCGTTCATCGGCCGGGCCTCAGCGATAGCGCAGGTTCTTGAACAGATAGGGTTGCAGCGCGCCGCCCGCGACGCCGCCGCAAAGCCCCGCCAGCCACAGCGGCGCCCCGATCAGGCCGAGCAGGACGACCAGCGCCGCCGTGGCGCCGATGCCGATCGCCATCTGGCTGTAGGCCTTAGGGGGATCCGCGAACAAGGTGCCCTCGAAGAAGCGCCCGACCGAGCTTTTCGCCATTTCCCACATCGCGCGCTCCTCAGAGTATCAGGGCCAGGACGACGAGGGCGATCACCACCCCCGGCACGCCGGCGAGGGGGCCGTAGAAACCGCCCATGAAGGCGGCAAGATCGCGCCCCAGGTCCTTGCCGCCGATGGCGACGCCGCTGGCCGCCCCCGCCGCCATTGCGCCCAGGGCGCCGAGGACGAGGGCGGCAAGGGCACCGACGATGGAAATGCCGAGCAACATGAAACATCCCTCCCCGTTCAGGCGCCGGCGCCCGCGGCGCCGGTCAGCATTTCCCGTTCGATCTGCACGCAGGCTTCGGCGACGATCCGGACCTTGTCCATCTCGCCCTGGGCCGCGAAAACCTCCCGCGCTTCGCTATAGGCGGCGCGGGCCAGCGCCAGGTTGCGCGGATTGCCGTCTTCCGGATGTTCGGGGTCATCCGGCAGGTTCCACAGGCAATTGGCCTTGTTCGCCAGCGTATTGGCGTATTCGCCCGGCATGTCGGCGCGGGTGCGGACGCGCAGCGCCTCGTCATAGGCATCGAGGGCGCGCAGATTGTTGGCGACCGCATGCGACGACGAGGCATATTGCAGCGCATTGCCGAGATTGTTCTGCAACATGGCATATTCCACCGGATGGTCGACGATATTGACCACCCGGAGTCCTTCCTCGAAGGCCTGGACCGCCATCGCCTCGCGCAGGCGGGCACGCTCGTCGACCATGGGAATGGAGAGGAAGGCCGTCGCCAGATTGTTCTGGAGGATGGCGAATTCGGCCGGATGGCGGCCGCGGTCGAAGGTGCGTAGCGCCCGCTGGTAGGCGGCGATGGCGTCCGTGATCCGTGCCCGCCCGGCACCGGCGAGGTTCTGCAAGGTCACGCCGAGGTTCATCTCCGCCTCGGCCACTTCCTCCGGCCGGCCGAACTGGGCCAGCACCGGGATCACGGCCTCGAAGGCCCGGCATGCCGCGTCCAGGGCCGCGGTTCCCGCCTCCGGCAGGGCCTGAAGCGCGGTGCCGCGACGCGCGCCGATCCGCGCCAGCAATAGCGGATCGCCATCGCCGGCCAGCGCCAGGGCACGATCGTAGAGATCGATCGCGGCGCGCAGCACCTCCGCCGATTTCGGCCGGCGTTGCAGGCCCATGGCGATTTCCATCAGCATTTCGGCCCGTTCGGCCGGGGCGACGGATGCATCTTCCGCCACCGCCAGCGCCGCGCGCACCTGATCATCGCTTTGATCGAGCGCCATGCCGGTCCTCCCTGGCCATTCCTGGAATGGCATATTTTCTTGTCACTATGATAATCATGTTTGCGGCACGCTGTCCACGCCGGCGAAAGCCCCGTCGATGCGCAGGGCCATGTCCGCACTGTCCCAGACCGCTTCGAAGCTGCGGTCCGTACCGTCGTCCAGGCCCTGGTCGCGGAAGAAATCGCCGGCCGCGACCACCCGGTCGCCGGCACCGTTCACCTGTTTCACCAGATAGCCCCCGCCCCCGGAAAAGCGGACTGGCAGGACCATGAGCCCGTCCGCCCGGCGCAGCAGCACGACCGCCGACAGGCCGGCGAAATAGCGATCATAGACCGGGGCCGGCAGGTACAGGCTGCCCCGGCGCAGGGTCAGGCGCGCGGTCACGGTGCCGGCTCCAGCAGGCGGGCGATGCGTGTCGCCACCGCCTCGACCGCGGTCGCCACCGGGGGCGTGAGGCCGAGGCCGAAATCGAGGTCGCCCGCCTCGATCAGCAGGACCGTGACCTCGCCCGGAAACTGATCGCCGTAGATCCTGCGCCCGGCGTGAAGCGCGTGGTCCCAGCGGAAATCATGCAGGGTCATGCCCGGGCGGTGCGGCGCCGCCAGGATCTCGCCCGGTACCTCGTAGATGGCACCGGGCACAGCACCGGTGCGCGCGGCATCGACGATGATCAGGCGCCGGCAGCCCCGGGCGGCATAGAGCACGGCCATGCCGTCGGTCCCGGCATCGAACAGCCCGGCCCCGCCGACGCCCGCCTGGCGCAGGCGGGCGATCACCGCCGGCCCGGCGCCGTCGTCGCGCCGGTTCGGGTTGCCGCAGCCGATCACCGCCGCCGTCACCGGGCTCAGATCCGCCACAGCCGGCAGGACCATTGCGGTTCCACCGGCAGGTCCAGTTCCGGCAATTCGCACCAGCGCCGGTGGACGAGATAATACATGCAGGTCTCGCAGGCCTGCTCGATCCCGCCGTGTTCGACCGGATCGAGGGTGAAGCCGCCGATCACCAGCTTTGCCCGGGGATCGTCCCCGGCCCGGCGCAGGCGCCCGATCACGGCCTGCACATCCTCGGACGTGTCGGCCCGGGGAAAGACCTCGGTCGCCAGGCCGCCGGCCAGCAGGGCGCGCAGGTCGCCGGCCGAGACGGGAGCCATAAGTGTCGCCATCGCCCGCCCCCGTCAGATCCGCCACAGCCGGCACCACCAGTCGGGTTCGACCGGAACCGCCAGTTCGGGCAGGTCGCACCAGCGCCGGTGGACGAGGTAATACATGCATTCCATGCAGCGCTGCTGGTCCGGCCCGAACGGATGGTCGACGAAGCCGCTGACCACCAGCTTGCCCTCGAGGTCGTCCACTTCGAGGTCACGCAGCTGCGCCAGGATGTCGGCGAATTCCTTGTCCGTTTCGGGAAAGGGCTCGGTCACCGTCCGAAGCCCCTTCCCCAGCATGTCGGCGATGGTCTTCAGCAGTTCCTGGGTTTCGCCCGCGGTCATGTCCCCACATCCTCCTTCCCATGTCTTCCGGGGGGCCGGCGGGGGCCGGCCTCCCCTTGCAATGGCATCAGGCGGTGCGGAACGCGGCCAGTTGCTCGCCGGTCGCCGCGTCATGGGCATGCACGGTGCAGACCAGGCAACTGTCGTAGGACCGGCAGACGTGGCCGACCTCGACCGGATCGTGGGGATCGGCGATCGGCGTGCCGATCAGCGCCTCCTCGATCGGGCCGCGGCTGCCGTCGTTCGACCGGGGGCCGACGTTCCAGGTGGTCGGGGCGATGATCTGGTAATTCTTGATCTTGCCCTTCTCGACCTCGATCCAGTGGCAGAGCGCACCGCGGATGGCCTCGGTCGCCCCCCAGCCCCGGCCGTCGCGCTCGGTCGGCTTTTCGTACCAGCTGTCCTTCAGGCGGAATTCGCGCAGGATCCGCTCCGCCTCGCGGTAGAGCTTCACCCCCTCGTGCATGCGGGCGAAATGGCGCAGCATGACCGAGGCCCCGCCCATCTTCTTGTACATGTCGAGGACCAGGGGATCGTAGTGCTGCCAGCTTTCGCCGTGGCGCCCGCCGGCGATGAGCTGGCGCGACAGCGGCCCCGCCTCGAGGCGGCCGTCCTGGTCGTGGGTGACGGCGACCGACCAGGAATAGCGGGCGTCGTGATCGACGTCGTTCTTTGCGATCGCCTTGGTCGTGCGGTCGAAAGGGTGCAGGTGGCCCGGCTCGTCGTACCAGGCATGGCCGACGTCCTCGCGGGTGAAGGACTGGTCCATCAGCTTGTGGGTGTCTGCCGCGCCGTCGTAGACGCCGGACTTCATGATCACCGAGGCGTTGCGGTTCTCGATCGTCGGCTTGTTGTACCTGTCCTCGTGCGGCAGGTAACCCCAGGAGACATAGCGGCCGTGGCCGCGGCCGTATTTGTCGAGGCCGATGTCGAGGCTCATGCGCCAGAACAGGCCGAGGTCGGAATTGGCATGTTCCGGCCGCTCGTCCAGCCAGGCCATGAAATCATCGTAGGAGCGGATCTCCTCGTAGCGTTCCAGCGAACAGCCGAGCCACATCGGCTCCATCCAGTTGCGGCGGAAATGTTCGAGGATCGACCAGGCGCGGGTGATGTCGGTCAGGGTCGGCGCGCACATCACGCCGCCCGGCACCATATAGCTCGAATGCGGCCACTGCCCGCCGAGCAGGGCATAGATCTCGACCGGCCGGCCCGAGATGGTGACGCCGACCTCGTAATTGGTGCCGGTGAAGGGCGCCCAGCGTTTCACCGCCTCTTCGTAGAAGGGCGAGGAGGCGTAGTTCTTGTTCGTGTAATCGATCATGAACAGGCCGTAGTGGTGGCGCGGCAGGCTCTGGATGCTTTCGACGATCTGGCCGAGGTTGCGGGCCAGGATGGCGTTGCGCGGCACCGTGGTGCGCCACGCGGTATCGAGCGCCCAGGCGGCGCAGGTG
Organism: Zavarzinia compransoris; assembly: GCF_003173055.1. Lineage (NCBI taxonomy): Bacteria > Pseudomonadati > Pseudomonadota > Alphaproteobacteria > Rhodospirillales > Zavarziniaceae > Zavarzinia > Zavarzinia compransoris. Next base: position 128,626 of record NZ_QGLF01000001.1, on the reverse strand, counting down.
AGATGCGAGGCGCCGCAGATGCCGCAGGCGCGCGGCGTCACCACCAGGCCGGCCTGGGGGTCCTTGTCGCGCAGGATGATCTCGAAGCCGCGGAACAGTTCGGCCGAGGTCCAGGCATTGACGACGACGCCATCCTGAATGTCGACGCGGACGTCGAGGTCGCCCTCGACCCGGCCGACGGGGGAAATGTCCAGGGTCTGGACGGCAGCGGACATGGGTTTTCTCCCTTTATTGTCGTGGTCGTCAGACGACGAAGATGTCGCTCTCGGCCCAGGCGGGCGAGGCGGCCTTGGCGGCGGCGGTCAGCTTGATGTAACCGGTCTTGTCAACGCCCGTCGGCATGTCCTTGGGCACGCCCATCACGGTCTGGGTCTTGAACACCGTGCCGGGGTTGAGATCGAAGAAGGGGAATTCCGGCTCGGTGCAGCCCATGCAGGGCATGCCGGCCCGGGTCTTCGACGATTGCCGGTTCCACAGGATGCGGTTGCAGGGCGAATGGGTCATCGGCCCCCGGCAGCCGAGGTCGTAGAACAGGCAGCCCTTGCGCTGGCCGAATTCCGTCGCCGAGACTTTGTAGGCGAAATGCATGTTGCGGGTACAGCCGGTCTGGGTGAACGAGGTGAAGAAAGTCTTCGGCCGCTGGAATTCGTCGAGCGTGAGGTCGCCCGCCCGCCCGGTGGCGACGGCGACGACGATCTGGGTGATCCAGTCCGGGTGCGCCGGGCAGCCCGGGACATTGATCACCGGCAGCCCCGCCTTGGAGCGATAGGAGGCACCGAGCGCGCCGCCCTGGGCCCGCTTCAGGAATTGCAGGCCGACGCTTTCGGACGGATTGGGGGCGACGGCGGGAATGCCGCCGTAGGTGGCGCAATCGCCGATCGCGACGACGAAATTGGCGACCTTGCACAGATCGGCCACCCAATCCTTCATCGGCCGGCCGGCGAAGCGGTTCCACTGGCCGGTGCCGTTCGGCGCATTCACCACCGTGCCCTCGAAGACGAAGATATCGAGGGGCATCTCGCCCGAGGTCAGGGCGCGCAGCATGCGCTGCAGGTTCTCGCCCAATTCCATGCCGAGCGACGGGTGCCACAGCACATTGATGCCGAAATCGGTCACCAGATCGCAGGCGCTCGGCTCCTCGGCATTGAGGAACGACATCGTATTGCCCGAGCAAGCACCGCCCTGAAGCCAAAGCAGATTGGCCATCGCGTCCTCCCGTGGGTTGTCGACTTAAGGTCGAACTGTTTCCGGGAGATGAGGCAGCAAGTCGCATGCCATGACGGCACTGCGATGATCAGGGAAATAAATCGGCGGAATGCCTGCACCTTCCGATGGTGCGGCGCGATAGGAAAGACCGATCGAGGTGCAAAGTTACTATACAGTGGAAACTTGCTTAACCATGCCGGCCGCCGCATTGCGGGCAGGTCACTTCCAGCAGATAGCCGAACCAGATGCCGCGGCAGCGGCTGCACCAATGGCCGGTGCATTGCTCGGCCGGCGCCCCCAGCTGCCGCGCCAGGGGGCCGAGGCCGAGGTCGCGGAAGGCCCGCCGTTCCGGGCGCACCCGGCTGTGCGGGAAGGAAACGATCGTGGTCGAGGTCTGGTCCGCCATGCGCTGCTCCCGAACGACAAGCCCGGGCATTATAGGACCGGCGCGGCGGCCCGCGGCGAGCAATTTCCGATCGCCCTATTTCCCTTCCGTCAAGCCGTAGCGCTTGATCTTGTTGGCGAGGCCGACGCGGGACAGGCCCAATTCCTCGGCGGCACGCTTCTGGTTCCAGCGGAGCCGCGCCAGGGTTTCCTGCACCGCGTGTTTCTCCAGCGCCTCGACCTTGTCCTTCAGGGTCTCGCCCTCGGGCACGAAGCCGTCGGCGCTGCGCGGCGGCTTGGGCACGACGTCGAGGATGGCGGGCGAGAGGTGGCGCGTGGTCAGATATTCGCCGTCGCGAGTCAGCGCCACCAGGCGGCGGATTTCATTCTCCAATTCGCGCACATTGCCCGGATAATCGTAATGCCGCAGCTTCTCGATCAGATTGGCGGAAATGCCCAGCACGCGGCGGCCCATGGCCTCGGCATGCTTGGCGGTGAAGAATTCGGCCAGGATCGATATATCGTCGGCGCGCTTCCTGAGCGGCGGCACTTCCAGTTCGAAGCCCTTGAGGCGGAAGTAGAGGTCCTGGCGGAATTCGCGCTGCGGCACCATGGCGGAAAGCCGCCGGTTCGAGGCGGCGATGATGCGGACATTGCAATGGACCGCCTTGTCGGCGCCCAGGGGCTTCACCTCGCCCTCCTGCAGGAAGCGCAGCAGGCTGACCTGGAAGGCCGGTGAAATCTCGGAAATCTCGTCGAGGAAGACGGTGCCGCCGTCCGCCGCGCGGAACAGGCCCAGACGGTCGGCGATCGCCCCGGTGAAGGCGCCGCGCTTGTGGCCGAAGAGTTCCGAATGCAGCAATTCGTCCGACATGCCGCCGCAATTCTGGATCAGCAGCGGGCTCTGCCGGCGGCTGGAATTATAGTGGATGGCACGGGCCAGCAATTCCTTGCCGGTGCCGGTGTCGCCCTGGATCAGGATCGGCAGGTCGGTGGGCGCGGCCTGGCGGGCAAGATCGCACAGCGCCGCCATCGGCTCGCTTCTGTAGACCAGCTTCTCGAAGCGCTGGCTTTCGCCCCGGATCGAGGTGGGCGAGAGGTGGAACAGGCCCGGCACCTCGCCGACCTTGAATTCGCGCGACAGCAGGCGGTGGCGCCGCGCCAGTTCCCGCGTTTCCAGCCCGCGCTTCACCACCAGGGCCAATTGCGCGGCATCCAGCGGCTTGCGCAGGTATTGATAGACCGCGGTGCGGTTGATCAGGTCGACGGCGCCTTCCGCCACCGCCGGCAGGACCAGGATGCGGACGATTTCCGGATGCCCGATGCGCAAGTCGGCCAGCAAGGCCCCGCCATCGGGCCCGGCGCCGTTCAGCGCCTCGGCGACCACGAGATCGACCTGGGCATCGTTGACCGCCGCCCGTGCCGCGGCGATTTCCGGCACCACCAGCACCCGATAGCCGTAATCGGCTTCGAGAAGGCCGGCGGCCTGCCGCCAGACCTCGGACACCCCGGCCATGATCAGGATGGTGCTGGTGCGTTCCATGAAACTTTGTTTCCAGTTTGCTTAGAGCATATGCAGCTCCGTTTCCCGGAACAAGCGGCATTGCATGACCGAACGATGGCATAGGCGCCGGCCGCACCATCGGGCAGACTGGCCCGCGCAGCCGCGTGGTGCAAAAGCCCCTGGCAAATGACAGAAATGTCAGTTATCCGAGAGCCACAGCGCAAAGAAGCAAATGGGGAGAGGCATGTTCATTCTGAAGGATCGGGTCGCCGTCATCACCGGCGCCGCCGGCGGCATCGGGCGCGGCATCGCGCTGGCGCTGGCCAAGCGGGGTTGCCACCTCGCCCTCTCCGACATCGACGAGGCGGCGCTGGCGAAGACCGCGGCCGAATTCGCCGGCAAGGGCATCCGCGTCACCCAGTACCGGCTCGATGTCTCGAAGGCGGAAGAGATCGCCGCCTTCCCCGCCCGGGTCCTGGCGGACCACAAGGGCGTGGACCTGCTCTTCAACAATGCGGGCGTCGCCATCGGCGGGACCTTCGAGCAGGTTTCGGAAGCGGATTTCGACTGGCTGCTGTCGATCAACCTGTTCGGCGTGATCCGCATGACCCGGGCCTTCATGCCCCTGCTGCGCGCCAGTTCGGAAGCCCGCATCGTCAACCTGTCCAGCCTGTTCGGCCTGATCGCGCCGCCCGGGCAGACCGCCTATGCCGCCAGCAAGTTCGGCGTGCGCGGCTTTTCCAACGCGCTGCGCCATGAACTCGAACTGGAAGGGGCGAAGATCGGCGTCACCGTCGTCCACCCGGGCGGCATCGCCACCTCGATCGCCAGGAATGCCCGCGTGCCCACCGGCATGAATTCCGGCGATGTCGAAAAGCAGCGGAAGGATTTTGAAGCCTTCCTGAAGATGCCGCCCGAAAAGGCGGGCGAGATCATCGTCCGCGCGGTCGAGACGCGCAAAGCCCGCGTCCTGGTCGGCAACGACGCCAAGGCCGCCGGCCTGATCGAGCGCCTGTTCCCGGTCAACTACTGGAAGCTGCTAGGCCGGGCAATGAAGTCCTGAGCCTAGTCCATCCGGCCGTGTCCCCCGCGGGTGGCGATCGCCATGATGATCGCCGAACCACGGGAGGGCACGCGGATGGCGGGGAACCGGGCCGAGAACGGGGCGATCGTCATCGCCTATGCGGCGGCGTTGGCCGCAGGCGCCGTCGTCCTCTACACGGTGCCGCTGCGGGCACCTTTTGACGCGCTGGCCGCCGATATCGCCGCCACCCTCGTGATCTTCGGCTTCAGCCGGCATTACCGCAATTCGAGCTTCTACGACGCCTATTGGAGCGTGATCCCGCCCCTGCTGGCGCTGCACTGGTTCGTGCAGGGCGGTACGGCCGAGCCTTGGCGGGCGGGGGTCGTGACCGGCCTGGTCTGGCTCTGGGGGATCCGGCTGACGGCGAATTGGGCCGTCCATTGGGGCGGCCTCGGGCATGAGGACTGGCGCTATGCCCTGGTGCGCCGGCGCGCGGGCAAGGCCGCCGCCCTGGCCGATCTGTTCGGCATTCACCTGTTCCCGACCTTGCAGGTCTTTCTCGGCTGCCTGCCCGTCTATGCCGTGATGGCCTATGGGACCGGGCCCTTCGGCGTGCTCGACGGGATCGCCGTCGCCGTGACCCTGGGCGCCATCGCGATCGAGACCGTGGCCGACCTGCAATTGCACGCCTTCACCGCCCGGCGCCGGCCCGGCGGCTTCATCCAGTCGGGGCTCTGGGCCTGGTCGCGCCACCCCAATTATTTCGGCGAACTGGGGTTCTGGTGGGGCTTGATGCTGTTCGGCCTCGCCGCCGCCCCGGGCCATTGGTATTGGCTCGTACCCGGCGCCGCGGCGATGACCGCCATGTTCACCCTGGCCAGCATCCCCCTGATGGACCGGCGCAGCCTGGAGCGCCGGCCCGGCTATGCCGCCTATCGGCAGCGGGTGTCGGCCCTGGTGCCGCTGCCGCCCCGCCGCCCGGGGATCAGACCGAACGCTTGAAGTGATAGCTGGCGATGTGAAGGCCGCGGGCGAAATAAAAGCCGTGGGCGGCAAAGCGCTGGACGCCCGAATCGAGGTCCAGTTCCTGGCAGCCCCGGGCCCGGGCTTCGCGCAGCAGCCAGTCGATCAGCACCGTGCCGTCGCCCTTGCCCCGCCGCGCCTCGGTGGTGACGAGATCGTCGACATAGAGCTTGAGGCCGGCATAGAGCGTCTCGTAGATGCGGAAACCGGCGAAGGCCACCGGCGTGCCGTCCTCGCCGGCGCGCCAGACGATGCGATAGCCGTCGCCCCGCATGCGGGTCGCGCGCTCCAGCAGGTCGTCCGGCCCGCTCAATTGCGGGCGAAGCTGGCTGATCACCGGGAAAAGGGCGCGGACCTCATCGTCGGTCACCGCCTCGAAAACCATCTCGCTCATGGGCGGGCCTTCTGTCCGAACAGGACTTTCTTCGCTTCCTCGTCGTCGTTCAGGTTGCGGCGCAACTCCTTGCCGACGGCGAAGCCCTTCTGCACCGCCGGGCGGGCTTCGATCGCCTCGAACCAGCGCTTGAGGTTGGGGAAATCATTCAGGTCCTGGCCCTGGTTCTTGTAGGGCACGACCCAGGGCCAGGCCGCCATGTCGGCGATCGAATAATCGCCCGCCAGGAAATCCCGGTCGGCCAGGCGCTTGTTCATCACGCCGTAGAGGCGGTTGACCTCGTTGGTATAGCGGTTGATGCCATAGTCGATCTTTTCCGGGGCATATTGGCGGAAATGATGGGCCTGGCCGGCCATGGGGCCGAGGCCGCCCATCTGCCAGAACAGCCATTGCTCGACCTCGACCCGGGCCCGTTCATCCGCCGGATAGAACTGCCCGGTCTTGCGGCCGAGATATTGGAGAATAGCGCCCGATTCGAAGACGGAAACCGGCGCGCCGCCGTCGTTCGGCGCGGTATCGACGATCGCGGGCATGCGGTTGTTCGGCGAAATCGCCAGGAAGGATGGCTGGAACTGCTCGCCCCGGCCGATGTTGACCGGCTTCACCGCATAGGGAAGCCCCGTCTCCTCCAGCATGATGGTGATCTTCCAGCCGTTCGGCGTCGGCCAGTAGTAGAGTTCGATCATCGTCACCTCCCCGTGGTCGGGTGACGATAGCGGCTAAGCCGCTCCTGCACGAATGCGCTGGGCGCAGGGCAGATAGAAAAAGCCCCGCGGCATCGCTGCCGCGGGGCCCTGTCGTCAGGCGGCCTGGAGATTGACCGCCGAAACCTTGCCCTGGCGACCCTTTTCGAGGTCGAAGCTGACCCGCTGTCCTTCGACCAGCGTGCCGAGGGTGGAGCGTTCAACCGCCGAGACGTGCACGAACACGTCGGCGCCGCCGTTTTCAGGAACGATAAAGCCAAAGCCCTTGGTGGCATTGAACCACTTCACGGTGCCGGTCGTCATAGGAGATAGTCTTTCAATCAAGCATGGTCATCCTGCGGGTTCGCAGAACGGAACAGATTCCAATGTCGGAGAGGGAGGCGCGTCGCTGTCAAACGAAGGAGCGCGGTCGCCAAACGTCGAAACGTGAACGCCGCTAATGTGGGCCACCATGCCCGGATCAACAAGTGCAAAAATTTCAAAGCCCGAAAGCGCGGGCGTAATGGACCGCGCCGACATGGCCGGCCAGGGCCCCCGGCCTCAATTCCAGGGCCATGAAGGCGTCGCCGGCGAAGGGTGCCTCCAGCTTTGCCGCCAGCGCGGCGGAAAAGCCGAAGCGCGGATAGTAGCGGGCATGGCCGAGCACCACCACCGCCTCGATGCCCCGGTCCCGCAGCAGCCCGAGCGACGCCCGGACGAGGGCCGCGCCGATGCCCCGGCCCTGCCGCCCCGGCACGACGGAAACCGGGGCCAGGGCCACCGCCCGCACCGGCCGCCCGTCGACGACGACGCCGAGATCGGAATAAAGGATATGCCCGACGACCGTCTCGCCCTCGACCGCGACCAGCGACAGTTCCACATCGCCGTCGCGGGCCAGCGCCGCCACCAGTTCCGCCTCTTCGGGCTGGCCGAAGGCGGCCGTGGTCAGCGCGGCGATGGCGTCGTCATCGGCCGGCACGGCCTCGCGGTAGTCCATCGCCGCCCCGCGCCGTCTCAGCCCTGAAGTTTCGCCTTCAGGATGTCGTTCACCGCCGCAGGGTTGGCCTTCCCCTGCGTCGCCTTCATCACCTGGCCGACGAAGAAGCCGAACAGCTTGTCCTTGCCGGAGCGGTATTCGGCGACCTTGTCCTGGTTCCGGGCCAGGACTTCGTCGATCGCGGTCTCGATCGCGCCGGTATCGGTGACCTGGCGCAGGCCCTTTTCCTCGACGATGGCGGCCGGCGCCTTGCCGGTCTCGACCATGGCCTCGAACACTTCCTTGGCGATCCGGCCCGAGATCGTGTCGTCGGCGATCAGGTCGATCAATTCGCCCAGCGCCTGCGCCGAGACCGGGCTGTCGGTCACCGACTTGCCCAGGCGGTTCAGCATGGCGAAGTAGTCGCCCATGATCCAGCTCGCCGCCAGCCGGGAGTCGCGGCCCCTGGCCACCGCCTCGAAGAAGTCGGCGGGTTCCCGCTCGGCGACGAGCACGCCGGCGTCATAGGGCTTGATGCCGTAGTCGGCGACGAGGCGGGCCTTCTTCTCGTCGGGGAGTTCAGGCAGGCCGGCCTTCAGGCCCTCGACCCAGGCGGCATCGAGCACCAGGGGCAGGAGGTCGGGATCGGGGAAATAGCGGTAGTCATGCGCGTCTTCCTTCGAGCGCATGGACCGGGTCACGCCCTTGCCGCTGTCGAACAGGCGGGTTTCCTGATGGATCACGCCGCCGTCCTCGATGATGTCGATCTGGCGCCGGGCCTCGTATTCGACCGCCGCGCGCACGAAGCGGATCGAGTTGACGTTCTTGATCTCGCAGCGCGTGCCGAAGGGCTGGCCGGGCTTCCGCACCGAGACGTTGACGTCGGCGCGCATGGAGCCTTCCTCCATGTTGCCGTCGCAGGTGCCGAGGTAACGCAGCACGGTGCGCAGCTTGGTGAGGTAGAGCGCCGCCTCCTCCGCCGAGCGGAGATCCGGTTCCGAGACGATTTCCATCAGCGCGACGCCGGCCCGGTTCAGGTCGACGAAGGTCAGGTTCGGGTGCTGGTCGTGCATCGACTTGCCCGCATCCTGTTCGAGGTGCAGGCGGGTGATGCCGATCTCGCGGGTGGAGCCGTCGGGCATGTCGAGCAGCAGACGCCCCTCGCCCACGATCGGGTCCTTGTACTGCGAGATCTGATAGCCGTTCGGCAGGTCGGCGTAGAAATAATTCTTCCGGTCGAAGACCGAGGTCAGGTTGATCTTCGCCTTCAGGCCGAGCCCGGTCTTCACCGCCTGCTCGACGCAATAGCGGTTGATCACCGGCAGCATGCCGGGAAAGCCGGCATCGACGGTCGAGACCTGTGTGTTCGGCTCGGCCCCGAAGGCGGTGGCGGCGCCGGAGAACAGCTTGGCGTTGGACGAGACCTGGGCATGGACTTCCAGGCCGATAACGATTTCCCACGCGCCCGTGGCGCCCTGAATGAGGTTCGACATGGGATCAGCCCCTCCACCACGCCGCGGGCTTGGCCGAGAAGCCCGCCGCCCGTTCCAGCGCGTAACCGACATTGAGCACGCCCGCCTCGTCGAAGGGGCGGCCGATGACCTGGAGGCCCAGCGGCAGGCCCTCCGACGACAGGCCCGCCGGGACCGACATGGCCGGCAGGCCGGCCAGGTTGGCCGTCACCGTGAAGACGTCGCCCAGATACATGGCGATGGGATCGGCCTTCTCGCCGCCGGCATAGGCGGCCGAGGGCGCGGTCGGCGCCAGCACGGCGTCCACGGTCTCGAACGCCCGCTCGAAATCGCCGGCGATCAGGCGGCGCAGCTTCTGCGCCCGGGTGTAATAGGCGTCGTAGTAACCGGCGGAGAGCACATAGGTGCCGATGAGAATGCGGCGGCGCACTTCCTTGCCGAAGCCCTCGCCCCGCGTGTTCTCGTACATTTCCGTCAGGTCCTTGCCCGGCACGCGCAAGCCGAAGCGGACCCCGTCGTAACGCGCGAGGTTCGACGAGGCTTCCGCCGGCGCCACGATATAATAGGCGGGCAGCGCATATTGCGCGTGGGGCAGCGAAATCTCCACGATCTCGGCGCCGGCATCGCGGGCCCAGGCGGTGCCCCGCTCCCACCATGCCGCGATCTCGGGCGACAGGCCGTCGATCCGGTATTCCTTCGGAATGCCGATCTTCCTGCCGCGCAGGTCGCCGGTCAGCGCGGCCGCGTAATCGGGCACGGGCAGCGGCACGCTGGTCGAATCATGGGGGTCGTGGCCGGCCATGGAGCCGAGCAGGATGGCGGCGTCGCGGACCGATTTCGTCATCGGCCCGGCCTGTTCCAGCGACGAGGCGAAGGCGACGATGCCGAAGCGCGAGCAGCGGCCATAGGTCGGCTTGATGCCCACGGTGCCGGTGAAGCTGGCCGGCTGGCGGATCGAGCCGCCGGTGTCGGTGCCGGTCGCGGCCACGCAGAGATCCGCCGCGACCGCCGCCGCCGAACCGCCGGACGAGCCGCCGGGGACCAGCGCCGCGCTATCGCCGTCGCGCCGCCAGGGATTCACCACCGGGCCGTAGTAGGAATTCTCGTTCGAGCCGCCCATGGCGAATTCGTCCATGTTCAGCTTGCCGAGCAGCACCGCCCCATCGCGCCAGAGATTGGCGGTCACGGTCGATTCATAGGTCGGCGTGAAACCGTCGAGAATATGGCTGGCGGCGGTCGTCAGCACGCCCTTGGTGCAGAACAGGTCCTTGACGCCGATAGGCAGGCCTTCCAGGGGGCCGGCCGTGCCGGCGGCGATCCGCGCATCCGAGCGCGCCGCCTGTTCGAGGGCGAGGTCGGGGGTTTCGGTGATATAGGCGTTCAGGCCGCGCGCGGCCTCGATCGCGCCGATGAAGGCCGTGGTCAGTTCGACCGCGGAGAATTCCCGGGCGGCAAGGCCGGCCCTGGCTTCGGCGATGCCGAGTTTGGTCAGGTCCGACGCCATCACTCCACCACCTTCGGCACGGTAAAGAAGCTGTCGATCCGGTTCGGCGCATTGGCCAACACCCGTTCCGCGTCGCCGCCGTCGGTGATGACGTCGTCGCGAAGCGGCAGCGAGCGGTGCACGACCGAGGCCAGGGGCTCCACGCCCGCGACGTCGACGGCCTGGAGCTGCTCGACGAAATGCAGGATGCCGTTCACTTCATCGGCAAGCGCCGGCAGTTCGGCCTCGTCGACACGAATGCGCGCCAGGCGCGCGATCTTCTTCACGGTAGCGGGATCGACCGACATATCTCTGTTTTCCCGGAAAATCAGGCCGGGAACCTAGCAACCCGCAAGGGCCGGTGGCAAGCCCCGTCGCCCCGCCTGCGGGGACGGCCTAAAGCCCCAGGCGCTTCATCTGCCGGTGCACGGTGGTGCGGTCGAGGCCGAGGCGGCGGGCCGCTTCGGAAATATTGCCGCCGCAATCGCGCAGCACTGCGGCCAGGGCGGCGCGGCGGGCGTCGTCGGCCTCGCCCGCGGGCTGGACATGGTCCGGCAGGTCGGCGGTCTCGATCACGCCCCCCTCGCACAGGGCGGCGGCGAGTGCGACCGCATTGTCCAGCTCGCGGATATTGCCCGGCCAATCATGCGCGCGGAGCGCCCGGCGCGCGGCATCGGCGATGGCGAGACGCCCGCCGCCGTGGCGCTCGATCAGGCGGTCGAGCACCCAGTCGAAATCCTGCCGCTCGCGCAGGGGCGGCAGGGTCAGGGTGGCGGCATTCAGCCGGTAATAGAGATCCTGGCGGAACCGCCCCTCGGCCACCAGCCGGCCGAGGTCGCGGTGCGAGGCGGAGAGCACGCGCACGGCGACCGGCCGGGGCCGGCTGGCGCCGACCGGCGTCACTTCCCGCTCGGCCAGGACGCGCAGCAGGCGGGCCTGAAGGGCGAGGGGCATGTCGCCGATCTCGTCGAGGAACAGGGTGCCGCCGTCGGCCGCCTCGATCAGGCCCTTGCGGCCCTTGGCGGCGGCACCGGTGAAGGCGCCGGGGACATGGCCGAACAATTCGCCTTCGATCAGGCTTTCCGGAATGGCGGCGCAATTGACCGCGACATAGGCGCCGTTCAAGCTGCTGCCCTCGTGCAGGGCCCGGGCCAGGAATTCCTTGCCGGTACCGGTCTCGCCCTGGATCAGGATCGGCACCGGCTTCGGCGCCAGTTTCGCCGCCCGCGCCTGCAGGGCCACCATCCGGGGATCGCCGCCGCCAAGGGCGCGCAGCGGTTCCGGCAAGTCCCGGCGGCGCGACACGGGGCTGCCGGCGGGCCGGTTCTGCGGCTCGATCGCATGGGCGAACAGGATATGGCCGTCGCGGGCCCGGACCACCCGGTCCCGGGTCGGCCGGCGCCGGGTCAGGCCCGGCAGGTCGTCGACGGCAAGATCGAAGAAATGCACCAGCGGCTGGCCGATCAAAAGGTCGGCGCGGCGCCAGTCGCCGCCAGCCGCATCGGCCAGGATGCGGGCGCCGCCATGGGTGAGGCCGAGGATGCGGCCGCTGCCGTCGATCGAGACCGCGGCCTCGGGGTCGACGTCGAGGAATTCCGGCGACTGGGCGAAGCGCAGCACCCATTCGTGGCGGTTGCGCGCCATCAGGTTGGCCAGTTCGATCCGCCGCGCCGTGGCGGTGACGAGATGCAGCGCCAGCTTCTGGCTCGTCTTCTGAATCGGCGAGGAGAGCAGGGAAATGTCGAGCACCGCCGCCAGTTCGCCGTCGGCGCGATAGATCGGCGCGGCGGTGCAGGACAGCGGCGTGTGGGTATTGTCGAAATGGTCGGACTGGTGGATGGTCAGCGCCTCGCCCGCTTCGAGGCAGGCGCCGACCGCACAGGTGCCCGCCCGCGCCTCGGACCATTCGGCGCCGAGATAGAGCCCGGACTTCCGCAGCTGATTGTTGAACAGGGGATCGCCCAGGAAATCGACCGCCACCCCCTGGCGATCGGCCAGCAGCAGCACATAGTGCTGGCCGGCGATATGGCGATAGAGCTGTTCGAGGCCGCTGCGGGCGATGGCGATCAGATCTTCCGATTGCTGGCGATGCTCGCGCAGCCGCGCCTCCGGCACGATATAGGCCTCGCAGGCCTGCGCCGGATCCAGGCGATGAGCGTGCAGGCAGCGCAGCCAGGACTGCACCACCGTGGGGTCGCGGTCGCTGGGGCCGCCGGCCCGGACCCGCTCGATCTCGCGGATATGGTCGACATGTGCGGACATGGGTTGTCGTGCCGGTTGCCCGGCCGCCGTCCTCCCGTCGTTTCCTTCCCCCGGCATCGTGCCCGGATCGGCCCTGGCCTGCAAACAACACTAAAGGACGAGAATAGGCGGATCAGGCGACAGGGGTTGAATTCGCCGCTGGCGGCAACCATATTGCGGACGCAATTGCGAACCAATTGCACGGATCGTCAACAAGGGGGGAACCCATGCGCCGTCTTCTCGCCACCTTCGCCCTGGGGCTCGGCCTTGCCGCCACCGGGGCACAGGCCCAGGAACTGAACATCTATTCCTCCCGGCACTATCCGTCCGACGAGATCCTGTTCGGCAAGTTCAAGGAAGAGACCGGCATCACGGTCAACCTGATCCAGGGCAAGGCGCCCGAACTGATCGAGCGCATCAAGCTCGAAGGCGCCAACAGCCCGGCCGACATCTTCATCACCACCGATGCCGCCAATCTGTGGCGCGCCCAGGACGCGGGCCTGTTCCAGCCAGTGACCTCGCCCGCCCTCGAAAAATCGGTGCCCGATCAGTTCCACGAGCCGACCGGCCTCTGGTACGCCTTCGCCACCCGCGCCCGCGTCCTTGTCTACAGCAAGGAAAAGGTGAAGCCGGAAGAACTGTCGACCTATGAAGCCCTGGCCACCCCGGCGTGGAAGGGCCGCGTCCTGTCGCGCTCGTCGAACAATGAATACGTCCAGTCGATGACCGCCGCCCTGGTCGCCCATTGGGGTGTCGAGAAGACCGAAGCCTGGGCCAAGGGCCTGGTCGCCAATTTCGCCCGCGACCCCAAGGGCGGCGATACCGACCAGATCAAGGCGGTCGCCGCCGGCGATGCCGATGTCGCCATCGTCAACCACTATTACTTCGCCCGCCTCGTCGGCTCGGACAAGAAGGCCGACCAGGACGTGGTGGCCAAGGTCGCCCTGTTCTTCCCCGACCAGCAAGGCAACGGCACCCATGTCAACGTCTCGGGCGCCGGCGTGGTGAAGAATGCGCCGAACAAGGACGCGGCGATCAAGTTCCTCGAATATCTGGCCAGCCCGCACGCCCAGGCGATCTTCGCCGAGGCGAACAACGAGTTCCCGATCCTCGCGGACGTCGCCCCGTCCTCGGTCGTGCAATCCTTCGGCCCGTTCAAGCGCGACACGCTGCCGATCGTCGAGCTTGGCCGGAACAATGCCGCGGCCGTGCAGCTGCTCGACCGCGCCGGCTGGAAGTAAGCCATGCAGGCGCCGGCGGCCGTCCATGACGGCCGCCGGCTGCCGCCCCTGGTGACGACTCGTCCCGCTTCGCCCATAATCGGGCGGGGAGAGACGAGAGCACATGCAAGACCAAGGGCAGGAAGCCGCCCGCAAGACGGCGGCGGATGACAACCGGGCGACCTTGCCCATGGACCCGCGCGAACGGCGCCGGGCCTTTCTCGTTCTCACCATCGGCTTGATGTGCACGGGCTTCAGCCAGTCCGTCGTCTATGCCATCCTGCCGCCCATCGCCCGCGACCTCGGCCTGTCGGAACTTCAGGTGGGCAGCATCTTCGTGCTGTCCTCGCTGTTCTGGGTGCTGACCACGCCGTGGTGGGGCCGGCGCTCCGACCGCCTGGGGCGGAAGGTTTCGGTGCTGATCGGGCTGTTCGGCTTCAGCCTGTCCATGCTGCTGTTCACCCTGACGCTGGAAGCGGCGCAGGCGAAGCTGCTTCCCCTCGCCGTCGCCTTTCCGCTGCTGATCGTCACCCGCTCGCTCTACGGCCTGATCGTCTCGGCCGCCGGGCCGTCGTCCCAGGCCTATGTCGCCGACCGCACCTCGCGCGACGAGCGGACCAGGGCGACCGCCACCATCGGCGCCGCCTATGGCCTGGGCGCCACCATCGGCCCCGGCGTTTCCGCCAGCCTGGTCATCCTCGGCATCCTGGTGCCGTTCTATTTCACCGTGCTGCTCGGCCTGCTCAGCGCCCTTCTGATCTGGGCCTATCTGCCCGAGCGCGAGCGCCCGGTGCCGACGGCGCGCAAGGTGAAGCTCGGCCTGTTCGATCGGCGGATCACCCTCAACCTCGTCAACGGCGGGCTGATCTCGTCCGCCCAGGCGATCATGATCCAGACCGTCGCCTTCTACATGATGGACCGGCTGAGCCTGCCCCTCGACCATGCCGCGCAATATGCCGGCATCGGCCTGATGGCGGCCTCGCTGGCCGCCCTGTTCGGGCAATTGGTCATCGTCCACCGCTTCCGCATGACCGCGCCCACGCTGGAGCGGACCGGCCTCGGCATTACCGCCGTCGCCTTCCTGGCGCTCGGGCTGGCCCATCAGATCGGGCCGCTGGTCTTCGCGCTGACCATGGTCGGCCTCGGGCAGGGCCTAGCGCGGCCGGGCAATGCCGCCGTCGGGTCCCTGGTCGTGCGCCGGCACGAACAGGGCGCGGTCGCCGGCCTCAGCAATGCGACCAATGCCTTCGGCTTCCTGATCATGCCCTTCATCGCCATGCCGGCCTATCGGCTCGATCCCGCCCTGCCCTATTTCATCGGCACCGGCCTGCTGGCCCTGGCCATCGTGCTGTCGATCGTCGATCCCAATGCCCGCAGGGCCGGCGAGCGCGGCGCGGACGGCTATGACGTCGACGATACGGACGATCCGATGCAGACTCTCTGACGCAGGGGAATTCGCAACCGCCCCCTTGACCTGAAGCCGCACGGTCCCCAGGTTGCGCCCGAACGTCTTAGGGATTGCCAATGCTTGAACGCTTGATCGAACAGACCATTCTGGCCAGCCGCTGGCTGCTGGTGCCGATGTATCTGGGGCTGGCAGCCATGCTGCTGGTGCTGATCTATCAGTTCTATGCCGATTTCTTCCATCTGGTGGGCACGCTGGGGGCAGCGGACGATTCAGCCATCGTGCTCGAAACCCTGGCCCTGATCGACCTCGTGCTGGTCGCCGGCCTCGTCACCATGGTGGTGATCAGTTCCTACGAGAATTTCGTCTCGAAGATCGACATCAAAGAGAACAGCGACACGCCGCCGCTGTTCGGCAAGCTCGATCCCGGCACCTTGAAGATCAAGCTGGGCGCCTCGATCGTCGCCATTTCCTCGATCCAGCTGCTGAAGGCTTTCGTCAGCGTCGGCAAATATTCCTCGGCCGAACTCGGCTGGCTGATCGGCATCCACATGACGCTGGTGGTTTCCACCCTGCTGATGGCGATCATCGACCGCATCACCTTCGCCAAGGACCGCAAGCCCAAGGCCTGAAGAATAGGGGGCCAGGGCGGCCCCCTTACTCCACGGTCACCGATTTCGCCAGGTTGCGCGGCTGGTCGACATCCGTGCCCTTGGCGACCGCCGTGTGATAGGCGAGCAGCTGCACCGGAATGGCATAGAGCACCGGGGTGACGAAGGGATCGACCTTCGGCAGTTCGATGATCTCGGCGGCGTGCCGCCCCTCGGTCGCCACGCCGTCCATGTCGGAGAGCAGGATCACCCGGCCGCCGCGGGCCAGCACTTCCTGCATGTTCGAAACCGTCTTCTCGAACAGGGGCCCGTGGGGCGCCAGCACGATCACCGGCACCTGATCGTCGATCAGGGCGATCGGCCCGTGCTTCAATTCGCCGGCGGCATAGCCTTCGGCGTGGATATAGGAAATCTCCTTCAGCTTCAGCGCGCCTTCGAGGGCCACCGGGAAGATCGCCCCGCGCCCGAGGTAGAGCACGTCCCGCGCCTCGGCCAGGCGAAGGGCGATCTCGCGGATCTTCTCGTCGTGGTTCAGCACTTCCAGCGCCCGCGCCGGCACTTCCGACAGCGCCGCGCAGAGCCGCGCCTCCTCCGCCGCGTCCAGCGTGCCGCGCTCCCGCGCGACGGACAGGACGAGACACATGAGCACGGTCAATTGGCAGGTGAACGCCTTGGTCGAGGCGACGCCGATCTCAGGGCCGGCCAGGATGGGC
Source organism: Zavarzinia compransoris (assembly GCF_003173055.1). NCBI lineage: Bacteria > Pseudomonadati > Pseudomonadota > Alphaproteobacteria > Rhodospirillales > Zavarziniaceae > Zavarzinia > Zavarzinia compransoris. The sequence continues at coordinate 112,287 of NZ_QGLF01000001.1, read as the reverse complement.
AGCACGAGGTCCGCTTCCCGCGCCATGGAGCTTTCGGGCACATTGACCAGGGCGACGATGAACTGCCCCTCGGCCTTGGCATAGCGAAGCGCCGCCAGCGTATCCGCCGTCTCCCCCGACTGGGAGATGAAGAGCGCGGCGCCGCCCTTCGGCAGGGGCGCCTCGCGATAGCGGAATTCCGAGGCGATATCGACCTCGACCGGCAGGCGCGCCACCTGCTCGAACCAATATTTGGCGACCAGGGCGGCATAGGAGGACGTCCCGCAGGCGACGATGGTCAGGCGCCCGACCGCGTTCCAGTCCGGCCCCGCGGCCGGCAGGCGCGGACGGCGCGTGGCGGGATCGAGATAGGTCGCGAGCGCATCGCCGATCACCTGCGGCTGCTCGAAGATTTCCTTCTGCATATAGTGGCGGTAGTTGCCCTTCTCGATCATCGCCGGCGACAGGGCGACGGTGCGCACCGCCCGCTGCACCGGCCGGTCCTCGGCGTCGAAGACTTCGGCGCCATCGTGGTTCAGCACCACCCAGTCGCCCTCTTCGAGATAGAGCACCCGCCGCGTCCAGGACGAGAGCGCCAGGGCGTCGGAGCCGAGATACATCTCGCCCTCGCCGAAGCCGACCGCGAGCGGGCTGCCGCGCCGCGCCCCGATCAGCAACCCGTCCTCGCCGGCGAACAGCATGGCGAGGGCGAAGGCCCCGCGCAGCCGGCGAAGCGCGGCGGCGACCGCCGCCTGCGGGCCGAGGCCGCGGTCGATCCCGTCCGAGATCAGATGGGCGACGACTTCCGAATCGGTCTCGCTTTCGAACTCGTGGCCGCGGGCGACCAATTCGTCCTTCAGCTCGCGGAAATTCTCGATGATACCGTTGTGCACCACCGCCACCTGAGCGGTGGCATGGGGATGGGCATTGGTCGTGGTCGGGGCGCCATGGGTCGCCCAGCGGGTGTGGCCGATGCCGGTAACGCCGGGCAGCGGCTGTTCGACCAGCAGATCGGCCAGGGCCTGGAGCTTGCCTTCCGCCCGCCGGCGCTCGATGGCGCCGCCGACCAAGGTGGCGAGGCCCGCCGAATCATAACCCCGGTATTCCAGGCGGCGCAGGCCTTCGACCAGCCGCGGCGCGACCGGATCCCGTCCGACGATGCCGACGATTCCGCACATAGGCTACTCCCTGAGCTTCACTTGGACTTGCGCATGGCGGCGCGGAAACGGGCGGCCCAGCCCGGTTTCTGCACCGGCCGGGCGCGTTCGAGATAGAGGGCATCGGCCGCGACCGCCTCGACCACCACCGAGCCGGCGCCGACGATGGCCCCGGCGCCGACCGCGACCGGCGCGACCAGCGCGCTGTTGGAACCGATGAAGGCCCCGGCGCCGATCTCGGTCTTCGACTTGGTGAAACCGTCGTAATTGCAGGTGATGGTGCCGGCGCCGATATTGGCCCCGGGCCCGACCGTGGCATCGCCGAGATAGGACAGGTGGTTGGCCTTCGCCCCCTCGCCCAGCACCGTGTTCTTCAGTTCGACGAAATTGCCGACATGGGCGCCGGCGCCGACCACCGCCCCGGGCCGCAGCCGGGCATAGGGCCCGACGATGGCGCCGGCGGCGACCGCCGCCCCCTCGAGATGGCTGAAGGCATGGATGCGGACCTCGTCGGCGACCGTCACCCCCGGTCCGAACACGACCTGGGGCGCCACCGTGACGTCGCGGCCCAGCACCGTATCGGCCGACAGGCGGACCGAGGCCGGATCCTCGAAAGTGACGCCCGCCGCCATGTGGCGGCGGCGCAGGCGGGCCTGGAAGATCGCCTCCGCCTCCGCCAGTTCGAGGCGGCTGTTGACGCCCAGCACTTCGTCCGCCGCGCCCTCGACCACGGCGGCGGCAAGGCCCCGGGCACGGGCGATGGCCACGACATCGGTCAGATAATATTCGCCCTTGGCATTGCCGTTGCCGATGGCGCCGACCAGGGCGGCCAGATGCTCCGCCCGGATCGCCATGACCCCGGCATTGCAAAGGGGAATGGCCAATTGCCCGGCCGTCGCCTCCGCCGCCTCGACGATGGCGGTCAGATGGCCCGCGCCGTCCTGGACCAGCCGGCCATAGGCGCCGGGCACCGCCGGCCGGAAGCCGAGCACGGCGACCGCCACCCCCGGCGCCTCCAGCGCCGCGCGCAGCCGCAGCAGGGTCGCGGCCTCGATCAGCGGCGTATCGCCGAACAGGATAAGGACACCGCCGGCAAAGCCTTCCAGCACCGGCAGGGCCGCCGCCACCGCATGCCCGGTGCCGAGCGGCGGGTCCTGGATCGCGACGGCAACGCCGGGCAGGGATTGGGCAACGGCGCCGAGCCCGGGCGAGAGCACGGCGACCAGCCGTTCCGCCCCGATCTCGCGCGCCGCCGCGACCACATGATGGATCATCGGCCGGTCGGCCACCGGGTGCAGCACCTTCGGCAGGGCCGAGCGCATCCGCGTTCCCTTGCCCGCGGCAAGGATCACGGCGGCGGTGGCAGGCGTGGCGACAGTCATGGCGGCAACTCACTCGGTCCTGGATTCGCGAGCGACAAGGTGCCACAGCCGGGACTGCCGGTTACAGTCACCTTTTGTTTCAAAGTTTTGCGCCGGGCAGGCACACTGCCGACATCATGTCGTCCTGCGAAATCCTGCCTTTTGGCGCCACCCTGCCCGACACGGTCGTCTTCGACCTGGACGGCACCCTGATCGACAGCGCGCCGGACCTGACCGGCGCCCTGAACGCGACCCTGGCCACCCTCGGCCTTGCCGCCATCCCGGAAGCCGAGGTCCGCCACATGGTCGGCCATGGCGCCCGCAAGCTGATCGAACGGGGCCTGGAAGCCCATGCGGTGGCGAAGACCGCGGCCGAGGTCGATGCCCTGGTCGAGATCTTCATCCGCTATTACGCCAGCCATGTCGCCGACCGCTCGGTGGTCTTTCCCGGGGTCGTCGCCACCTTGAACTGGCTGAAGGCGCGGGGCGTCAAGCTCGGGGTCTGCACCAACAAGCCGGAAGCGCTGGCGAAACAGGTGCTGATCGCCCTCGAACTCGACGGCTATTTCCCGGCGGCGGCGATTCTCGGCGGCGACAGTCTCGCGGTGAAAAAGCCGGACGGCCGCCACCTGATCGCCACCGTCGAAGCCCTGGACGGCAATCTGGACCGCACCGTGATGGTGGGCGACAGCGCCACCGACCTCAACGCCGCCCGCGACGCCGGCGTGCCCACGGTCCTGGTCAGTTTCGGCTATACGCCGATCCCGGCCCGCGAGCTTGGCGCCGACGCCGTGATCGATCATTTCGGCGATCTCGCAAAAGTCCTGCCCGAGGTGCTTGACAGGTCGCACGCGCGCCTCTAAACATCCGGGCCTCGACGGAATGGGCGCGTAGCTCAGCGGGAGAGCATCGCCTTCACACGGCGGGGGTCACAGGTTCAATCCCTGTCGCGCCCACCATTCCGAGCCGCCGGAAATACTGGATTTTCCGCCCTGACGCGGTTTTTGCCCGGGCATGGGAAACCGCCGCGCCCGGCAGGCGCCTCCCTTACGCGGCGTTGCGGGCGCGGGCGATATCGCCGAGCGCCGCAGCGATCAGCGCCGGATCGCCGTCCTCGACACAGGCTTCGAGATAGGCCGCGATGTCTTCCTCGGTCTTGAGGTAGTCGGCGGTATCGTAGCGGCTGAAGGTTTCTTTCCCGGTCATGGCTCGATCCATCCTTTCAGGGCAAGGCCCTTGGGCGTAAGCGATGAGAGCCGGTCAGTGCCGCGAGGCCGGCTTCAGTCGTTCTCAGGTACGGGGCTTGGTCGCGGGCTTCGGCGGTTTCTTCGTCGAGGCGGCGGGCTTCGGCTTGACCGCGGGCGGTTTCGGCTTGGCCGGCTTGGTGGCGGCGGGTTTCGGCTTGGCCGGTTTGGCCGCCACGGGCTTGGGCTTGCCGGGCTTGGTGGCGGCGGGCTTCGGCTTGCCCGGCTTGGCCGCCACCGGTTTCGGCTTGCCCGGCTTGCCCGGCTTGGCCGCCGCGGGCTTCGGCTTGCCCGGGCGGGTGACGCTGGAGGTGGCCCGCGTGGTCGAGGCCGGCTCGAAACCGCTGCGCTGGTTGTAGACCAGCGCGGTCATGTCGGGCCCGGTCGTAGCGAATTCCCGCGGGTCGTAGACCGACAGCGACTTGAAATCGGCGGCATAGAAGCAGGACAGCCCGGCCTGCTTGCAGATATGGTCGACCGCCATCGCCCGGTCGCGGGTGGGCACGCCGCCCGGATCGACCCGCCGGGTCGACAGGCCGCGATCGATCGAATTGGTGCTGAAGAAGACTTTCATGCCCCCGGCATCGGCGATGCGTTCCAGCACGGCCTGGGCGCTGCCGGCGGCAAGGTCGCCCTGGCTGACGAGGCCGGCGAGCGCATCGCCCGACAGGCCGGGCGGGGCATGATGGCTGCCCGCCTGATCGCCCGGGCCGATGGCGCCCGGCGTGATTTCCATCAGGCCGGCGGCTTCGTCGCCCTCCTCCTCGTCGCCGGCGGCAGCGGGCGGGCTCGAGGCGAACAGGCCGCGGGTCGCGGTGTCGCCGGCCGGGGCATAGGCCACAGCCCCGGTACCCGGCGCGTGGCCGGTACCGGCGTCGACCTCCTCGCCGGCGAGGTTGGTCACGCCCTGGCTGGTGATCATGGTGGTGGTGCCGGCGACGGTGGTCGTATCCGTGCTTCGCCGCGTGGCGCGCGACTTTGAACAGGCATCGAGCGCCGGCACGCTGAGCACCAGCAACAACACGGGCAACAGGCGCCACCGCCGGCCCTGACGCAGACCTGCCCGACGCAGACCTGTGCTTTTACCTTGCCCGTTCATACGCGTGCCCTCAACCGATGCGACGGCGGTTCAACCCATCGACCATGGCGTCCTCGGGCCGGCGTTTTTGCCGGCTTCTCGTCTTGCCACCGCTTTCAGGTGCCGACCCGGTTCCCATTCCCGTTCCCACCGGGACCTGCGGACCGGCAATATTTGCCCGGCAACAGGTTCGCGCCTCGGCGTCGCGAACGCAAATGTGAATACGCGTCAATTGCCCCAAATCATGGCTAAAAACGGGCGGCGTCGCCGTCGAAACGCGCGGGCGCGCGGACGAAGGCCAGAATGTCGCGCCAGACCCGCGGCCCGCGGCGGTCGCGCAACAACAGATGATAGCCGCGGTCGTACCAGCGTTCGCGGAAAAGGGGCGACTCCGCCCGGGCCCGGGCGGCCAGGCGGGCCACCGCCTCGAACGGCACGATCCGGTCCTGCAGGCCGTAGAGCAGCAGCACCGGGCGATCCCGCGGCACGCCCGCGGCGGCGGCGGCCGCCATCAGCGCCATCAGCCCCTGCACCGAGTCGGTCCGGGTTTCCTTCAGCATCAGGGGATCGGCGCGCATGGCCTTGATCTCGTCCTCATTGTCGGTCGGGCGTATGCGCATGCCCTCCGGCGGGGTCATGCGGTTCCAGGGCATGACGAAACTGGCGATATCGAGCAGAAGCAGGCCGGGAAAAGGCACGTCCTCCGCCCCCCAGACCGCCGGCGCGAGCAGGACGACGCCGGCGACCGGCAGATCGGGATGGCGCGCCAGGGTCAGCAGGGCGACCGCCCCGCCCATGCTTTCCCCCATCAGGAACAGCGGCCGGCCCGGATGGCGCGCGGCCAGCAGCCGGACCATGGCCGCCGCATCCTCGACCAGGGCCTCGGTCCCCGGCCACAGCAGGCGGGTGGCGCTGCGGCCGAAGCCGCGCTGATCGTAAGCGACGGTGGCGATGCCGTGATGGGCCCAGAAGGGTGCCGCCGGCGCGAAGGCGCCGGCATAGTCGTTGAACCCGTGCAGGCCGAGGAGAAGCGCCGCCGCCGGCCCACCCCCGCCCGGCAGCCAGGACTGCACGGGCAGCACCGTGCCGTCGGCGGCGGTAAACCCCGCGGCCGACAGGGACGGCGCCGCCACCCGGGGGCCGAGGCCGGTCACGGTCGCGCCGCAGCCGCCGAGGGCAGCGGCAAGGACGATCGGCAGCAGGCACCGGAACGGGACGGCGAACATGCCCCTTCCCTATCACCCCCGCTGCCGGGGGCAAAGGGTCAGTGGCTGATCATCCAGGGCCGTTTCGAGGGGAAGCTCTTGGCGCCGGACGGGGTCTTCACCGTCGTGCTCTTTTTCTTCTTCGCACCGGCCGTGCAGCAGGAACAGCCGCTGCGGTGCTGCTTCGCCGCCTGCTTTGCTGCATATTCGCCGGACGTCATCGGCGCATTCGCCGCGCGCTCGTTGGTTTCGATCGCCATCCTGGCGTCGCCGGCGATGCAGGCCATCATGGGCGGGGTCAGATAGGCGCGGGGCGCGTCTTCCCCGCAGTCCGGGCAGGCGCAGGGCAGCGCGGATTCCGCCATGGGCCGCAGTTCGGTGAAGGGCCCGCAATCGAAACATTCATATTCATAAAGCGGCATTCGGGCGTTTCCTCCCAAAAGGCCCCGGCCGCGCGGCCGGGGCCGGGTCGGGTCAGTCGAAGGCGATGGGCATGTCGATGTCGCCGGTCAGGAACTTGGTCGGACCGGCGGCACTGGGGTTGATGTCGAAATCGAAGATCTCGGTCGGCAGCCACAGGGTGGCGCAGGCATTCGGAATGTCGACGACGCCCGAGATATGGCCCTGCACCGGCGCGGTGCCCAGGATCGAATAGGCCTGGGCGCCGGAATAGCCGAATTTCTTCAGGTATTCGATGGCGTTCAGGCAGGCCTGGCGATAGGCGACATGGACGTCCAGATAATGCTGGGCGCCCGCCTCGTCGACCGAAATGCCTTCGAAGATCACATAGTCCTTATAGTTGGGCGTGATCGGCGACGGCTTGAAGATCGGGTTCTTGATGCCGTATTTGGCCATGCCGCCCTTGATGATATCGACCTTGATGTGCAGCCAGCCGGCCATTTCGATGGCGCCGCAGAAGGTGATCTCGCCGTCGCCCTGGCTGAAGTGCAGGTCGCCCATGGAAAGGCCGCCCCCCGGCACATAGACCGGGAAGAAGCATTTCGAGCCGCGCGACAGGTCCTTGATGTCGCAATTGCCGCCGTGTTCGCGCGGGGGCACGGTGCGGGCGCCGGTCGCGGCCGCCGCATCGCGGGCCTCGCCCGCCAGGCGGCCCATATGGGCGGTGCCGGCGAAGGGCGGATTGGCCAGGGGCGGCACCCGGGTCGGGTTGGTGGCGATGAAATCGACCTCGCGCTTGTTCCAGGTCTCCAGCAGCTTCGGGTCGGGCAGGCAGCCGATCAGGCCGGGGTGGATCAGCCCGGCGTATTTCACGCCCGGAATATGCCGGGAGGTGGTGAACATGCCGTGGAAATCCCAGATCGACTTCTGGGCATTCGGGAAGTGATCGGTCAGGAAACCGCCGCCGTTCTTCTTCGAGAAGAAACCGTTGAAGCCCCAGAGACTGTCCTGCTTCGCCCCGATGTCGAGGAAATCGACCACCAGCAGGTCGCCCGGCTCTGCCCCCTCGACCCCGATCGGGCCCGAGAGGAAGTGGACGGTGGTGAGGTCGACGTCGCGCACGTCCGCCGCATCGTCGTCGTTCTTGATGAAGCCGCCGGTCCAGTCGTAGGTCTCGATCACGAAGTCGTCGCCCGGCTTCACCCAGGCGACGATCGGGATATCGGGGTGCCAGCGGTTGTGGACCATGTCGTTCTCGTAAGGAGAAGTCGACAGATCCACCTCAATCAACGTCTTAGCCATGGGGGTCTCCCTTCCGATTAAACCCGATTGATTACACAGCGAGGAAGCGGCTGATCTTTTCCTCGTCCACCTCGGCGCGCGTGTTCTCGTGGACGATGCGGCCGTTCTCGATGACGAGGACACGGTCGGCGACATCGAGCACGAAGCTCAGCACCTGTTCGCAGACGACGATGCAGAGGTTGGTCATGTCGCGGATCTGGCGCAGCACCTTGGCCATGTCCTTGATGATGGAGGGTTGGATGCCCTCGGTCGGCTCGTCGAGCAGCAGGACCTTGGGGTTGGTCGCCAGCGCCCTGGCGATCGCCAATTGCTGCTGCTGCCCGCCCGAGAGATTGCCGCCCCGGCGCTTGGCGAATTCCTTGAGGATCGGAAAGATCTCGTAGAGTTCCTCCGGCACCTGCTTCCGGCCCGAGACGATCAGGCCGGTCTCGATATTCTCTTTCACCGTCATGGTGCCGAAGATCTGGCGCCCCTGCGGGACATAGGCGATGCCCTGCTTCACCCGCTGGTGCGAGGCGAGGCGGTGCACCTCGGCCTCGCCCAGCGACACGCTGCCGGCGGCGGTGGGCAGGATGCCGACGAGGGATTTCATCAGCGTCGACTTGCCCATGCCGTTGCGGCCGACCACGGCGACGATCTCGCCCGGCTTCACCGTGAAGTTGAGGCCGTGGAGCACTTCGCTCTGGCCATAGCAGACCTTGAGGTCGCGAACGTCGAGCATGTTACCTCTCCAATCTCAATGGCCGAGATAGACTTCGCGGACCTTGGGGTCGTCCTGGATCACTTCCATGCGCCCCTCGGCCAGCACCTTGCCCTGGTGCAGGACGGTGACCTTGTGGGCGATCGATTCGACGAACTTCATGTCGTGCTCGATCACGATCACCGCGCGGCCCTCGATGATGCGGTTCAGCAATTCCGCGGTCTTCACCCGTTCCGCCACCGACATGCCGGCGACCGGCTCGTCGAGCATCAGCAGTTCCGGGTCCTGGATCAGCAGCATGCCGATCTCGAGCCACTGCTTCTGGCCGTGGCTGAGGATTTCCGAGCGGGTGTCGAGATGGTCCTTCAGGAAGATCATCTCCGCGATCTCGTGGATGCGGTCGATCACGTCCTTGCTGCGCCGGAAGCCCAGTGCGCCGAACACGCCCCGGCCCTTCGGATAGGAAATCTCCAGGTTCTCGAACACGGTCAGGTCCTCGTAGATCGAGGGGTTCTGGAATTTCCGGCCGATGCCGAGGCGGACGATCTCGTGTTCCTTCAGCCGGGTCACTTCCGTGTCCTTGAACTGGATGGAACCTTCCGAGACCTTGGTGCGGCCGCAGATGAGGTCGAGCACGGTGGTCTTGCCGGCGCCGTTCGGGCCGATGATCACGCGCAATTCGCCCTTCTGGATGTAGAGGGAGAGGTCGTTCACCGCCTTGAAGCCGTCGAAGGAGACGGTGACGCCTTCAAGGGCGAGCAGGATATCGCTTTCGACGACGGGGCCGATGACGGGCATGGGTCTCCTCCTCTCACTCGGCGGGGGTCGGGGCCGGGCGATCGTTCGGCTTCACGCCGAGCAGATGCCGGCCGAGGAACGGGCGGACATAGTCGTCGACGAGGCCGGCCAGGCCCTTGGGGAAGAACAGGGTCACGCCGATGAAGAGGCCGCCCATGGCGAAGAGCCAGAGTTCCGGGAACATTTCGGAGAAGGTGGTCTTCGCCGCATTGACGATCAGGGCCCCGGCCACCGCGCCGATCAGGGACAGGCGGCCGCCCAGCGCGCAGAAGATCACCATCTCGATCGAGGGCACGATGCCGATGATGGTGGGCGACATGAAGCCGACCTGGAGCGTGAACATGGCCCCGCCGATGCCGGCCAGCGCCGCCGCCGTGCAGAAGACGAAGACCTTGAAGTTGGCGACGTCGTAACCGGAGAAGCGCACCCTCTCCTCCTTGTCGCGGATGGCGACCAGGATGCGGCCGAGCTTGGATTTCAGGACGAAGCGCCCGATCAGGATGCAGACGAGCAGCAGGGCGACGCAGATGAAATAGAGGGCGAAGCGCGCGTCGTCGGTGCGGATGTCCCAGCCCATCAGGGTGCGTAGGTCGGTGATGCCGTTGATGCCGCCGGTATAGCCCTGCTGGCCGATGATCAGGATGGTGAGGACCGCCGTCACCGCCTGGGTGATGATGGCGAAATAGACCCCGCCGACGCGGCGCTTGAACATGGCATAGGCGAGGATGAAGGCGATCGCCGCCGGCACCGCCATGATGGCGAAGACGGTGAAGGCGAAGGAATGGAACGGTTCCCAGAAGAAGGGCAGTTCGGTCAGCTGGTTCCAGTCCATGAAGTCGGGAATGCCGGGGGTGGACTGGATCGCGGTGTTTTCCGGCGTCGAGGCTTCGAGCTTCAGGAACATGGCGATGCAATAGCCGCCGAGCCCGAAGAAGATCCCCTGCCCCAGGCTGAGAATGCCGGTATAGCCCCAGCACAGCACCAGCCCGAGGACGACGAAGCCGAAGGAGAGATATTTGCCGACGAGGTTGAGGCGGAAATCGTCGAGCACGGACGGGAAGATCGCGATCAGCACGAAGGCGAGCAGGCCGAAGCCGAGCCATTCGCGGGCGAGACGGGCGAGCGTTTCCTTGGTCATGAGGATCACCTCCGCACCTTGAGGACGAAGAGGCCCTGGGGCCGCAGCATCAGGAGACCGATGACGATGAGCAGCGTCAGCACCTTGGCCATGGAGCCGGAGATGAAGAATTCCAGCGCCGACTGGCTCTGCGAGATGGTGAAGGCCGAGGCGACGGTGCCGATCAGGCTCTGCGCGCCGCCGAAGACGACGACGAGGAACGTATCGACGATATAGAGCTGGCCCGAGGTCGGCCCGGTCGAGCCGATCATGGTGAAGGCCGCCCCGGCGACGCCGGCGACGCCGCAGCCGAGGCCGAAGGTCATGCGGTCGACGCGCCGCGTATCGATGCCGACCGCGCCCGACATGGTGCGGTTGGTGGTGACGGCGCGCACCTGAAGGCCCCAGCGCGACTTGAACAGCAGGGTGAGCACGGCGACGGTGATCGCCACCGTGAGGCCCATGACGAAGAGGCCGTTGATCTGCACCTCGATGGTATCGCTGAGCGCCAGCGAGCCCATCATCCAGTCGGGCAGTTCGACCCCGACCTCGCGTGCGCCGAAGGTCGAGCGGAAGATCTGCTGCAGGATGAGGCTGAGCCCCCAGGTGGCGAGCAGCGTGTCGAGCGGCCGGGCATAGAGATGCCGGATCATCGCCCATTCGACGAGCAGGCCGAGGGCGCCCGCCACCACGAAGGCGAAGACCATGGCGACGAAGAAATAGGCGGGATAGGCGAAGGGCAGGAATTCGAGAAAGAGATGCGACGTCAGATAGGTCACATAGGCGCCGAGGATCATGAACTCGCCATGCGCCATGTTGATGACGCCCATCTGGCCGAAAATGATGGCAAGCCCGAGCGCCATGAGCACGAAGACCGAAAACAGGATCAGCCCGGCGAAGCCCTGCATCACCAGGATCGAGCTTAGCTCGGCAAACGAATAATCGAACATGGCCGCGTCACCCCGCACGACGGTTGAAACACGCAACGCCCAAAGGGGCCCGGCCGGGCCGGGCCCCGACGCAAGGCTTATTGGTAGCCGGCGGGGAACGGGTTCGGTTCCACCAGGTCGGCGGTCTCATAGACCACGTCGTATTGGCCGTCCTTGCGGACGCGGCCGACGCGGGTCTTCGACCACAGGTGATGGTTCTCGTGGATGCGGACGTAGCCTTCGGGGGCTTCTTTGAACTCGATCCCGGGCGAGGCCGCCGCCACCTTGTCGATATCGAAAGAGCCGGCCTTCTCGACCGTCGCCTTCCACAGCCAGGGACCGAGATAGGCGGCCTGGGTAACGTCACCGATCACGATGTCCTTGCCCCACATGGCCTTGAAGGCTTCGACGAACTTCTTGTTGTTCTCGTTGTCGAGGGACTGGAAATACTTCATGCAGGCATAGGCGCCGACGATGTTCTCGCCGCCGATGCCGAGGATCTCGTCCTCGGTAACCGAGATGGTCAGCAGGGTCTGCTTGTTCTCGAGGTCGAAGCCGGCGGCCTTCAGCTGCTTGTAGAAGGCGACGTTGGAACCGCCGACGATGATCGCATAGATCACATCGGGCTTCTTCAGCTTGATCTTGTTGATGACCGAGTTGAACTGGGTGTGGCCGAGCGGGAAATATTCCTCGCCCACCACTTCGAGCTTCTGGAAATTCTCGATGTGCTTCCGCGCGATCTTATTCGAGGTGCGCGGCCAGATATAGTCGGAGCCGAGCAGGTAGAAGGTCTTCGCGCCCTTCTCCTTCACCACCCAGTCGAGGCCGGCGATGATCTGCTGGGTCGCCTCCTGGCCGGTGTAGATGACGTTCTTCGACTGTTCGAGACCTTCATAGAAGGTCGGGTAGTAGAGCATGCCGTTGTATTGCTCGAAGACCGGCAGCACCGCCTTGCGGCTGGCCGAAGTCCAGCAGCCGAAGACCGAGGCGCATTTGTCGTTGACCAGCAGTTTCTTCGCCTTTTCGGCGAAGGTCGGCCAGTCGGACGCGCCGTCCTCCTGGATGTATTTGATCTTGCGGCCGAGCACGCCGCCCGCGGCGTTGATCTGCTCGATCGCCAGCTTTTCCGCCTGCACCGACCCGGTTTCCGAGATCGCCATGGTGCCGGTCACCGAATGCAGGATGCCGACCGTCACCTCGGTATCCGTGACCGCAAGGCCGGTGGTGTTGACGCCGTCGGCCGCGAAGCCGGCGCGCGGGGCGCCGCCGAAGGCCGCGACCGCGGGCAGCGCCGCCATGCCCTTCAGCAACTGCCGGCGCAGCGGCGAAGTCAGGCCCTTCTGTTCATTGGTATCGTCGGCAGCCATACGCCCCTCCTGTCAGTGATCCCTGTCAGATCCGATCGGGACTTGCGTCCCTGCGAGGCGATGGTCAGATTTTTTTGTGCATCGCAACCATACGCAGAACTGCGTATTTGCAGCGCAGCAATGACGCATCACTCTTGCGTCATGTCGCGGTCGATGGGGCGCCGCCGGCATTGCGTATCAAGCGCGGGACATGCGTATCTTGTTGGCACGTTGCGTAACCGAGGGGCCAGGGGATGTCGGCACGACAGCGCATCGTCCGGGTGCGCCGCCAGTATAATCAGTGGGTCGCGAACCAGACCCTGGAAGACTACGCCCTGCGCTTCACCGCCAAGGGGGCCCGCCGCTGGTCGTCGTTCCGTGTCGCCAATACCGCCCTCGGCGCCATTTCCTTCCTGGCGCTCGAAGCGATCGGCGGCGCCATCACCCTCTCCTACGGCTTCTCGAACGCGACCCTGGCGATCCTCGTCGTCGGCCTGCTGATCTTCCTGACCGGGGTGCCCATTTCCTATTACGCCGCGCGTTACGGTGTCGATATCGATCTTCTCACCCGCGGTGCGGGTTTCGGCTATATCGGCTCGACCTTGACGTCGCTGATCTATGCCTCCTTCACCTTCATCTTCTTTGCGATCGAGGCGGCGATCATGGCGCTCGCGCTCGAGATGCTGTTCGGCCTGCCGCCCTCGCTCGGCTATATCGTCTGCGCCCTGGCCGTTATCCCTGTGGTTACCCACGGCATCACCTGGATCAGCCGGGTGCAGATGTGGACACAGCCGTTCTGGATCGTGCTGCACCTGATGCCCTTCGCCTTCCTGATCTTTTCGGGCGGCGAGATCTTCGGCGACTGGAAGTCCCATACCGGGCGCCACGGCCCGGCCGACGGCGGCCTCGACCTCATCGCCTTCGGCCTTGCCGCCTCGGTCATCTTTTCCCTGGTCGCGCAGATCGGCGAACAGGTCGACTTCCTGCGCTTCCTGCCGGCGGCGCCGAAGACCCGGCGGGAGAAGTTCGGCTGGTGGGCCGGGCTGCTGGCCGCGGGGCCGGGGTGGATCGTGCTCGGCGTCCTCAAGATGCTGGCGGGATCCTTGCTGGCGGTGCTGTGCCTCCGCCACGGCATCGCGGTCGAACAGGCGGCGGAGCCGACCCAGATGTATCTGGTCGCCTTCGGCACCATGTTCGACGATCCGGGGGTCGCACTTGGCGTCACCGGCGCCTTCGTCGTGCTGTCGCAGTTCAAGATCAATGTGACCAATGCCTACGCCGGCTCGATCGCCTGGTCGAATTTCTTCTCGCGCCTGACCCACAGCCACCCGGGCCGGGTGGTCTGGCTGGTGTTCAACGTGGCGATCGCCCTGCTCCTGATGGAACTGGGCATCTATCACGCGCTGGAACGCATCCTCGGGCTCTATTCGGTGATCGCGATCGCCTGGGTCGGGGCGATCGTGTCCGACCTCGTGATCAACAAGCCGCTCGGCCTGTCGCCGAAACACATCGAATTCAAGCGCGCCCATCTCTACGACATCAACCCGGTCGGCGTCGGCTCCATGCTGATCGCGACGGGCGTGGCCTCGATCGCCCTGTTCGGCCTGTTCGGGGCCGAGATGCAGGCCCTTGCCCCCTTTCTCGCCCTCTTCGTCGCCTTTTCCACCGCGCCGGTGATCGCCTGGGTCACCAAGGGCCGCTATTACATCGCCCGCACGCCGCGGCGGAACTGGCGGGCCCGGCAATCGATCGCCTGCTGTATCTGCGAGCATAGGTTCGAGCCCGAGGATATGGCTTTCTGCCCCGCCTATGGCGGGCCGATCTGTTCCCTGTGCTGCTCGCTCGACGCCCGCTGCCACGACGGCTGCAAGGACAAGGCCCGCATCCCGGACCAGATTCTCGCCCTGCTCGGCACCATCATGCCGGCCCGCCTGGTCGACCGGCTGAATTCCCGCCTCGGCCATTATATCGGCATGCAGGCGATCGCGGCCGGGGTGATCGGCCTCACCCTGTGGCTGGTCTATTACCAGGGCACGCTGGACAGCGGCGGGCATAATCCGGCCCTCGCCAGCATGATGTGGTCGATCTTCTTCATCCTCTTCATCATCACCGGGGTCGCCGCCTGGCTCTTCGTCCTCGCCCAGGAAAGCCGCCATGTCGCGGAAGAGGAATCCGGCCGCCAGACCACCCTGCTGATGCAGGAGATCGAGGCCCACAAGGTCACCGACGCCAAGCTGCAAAAGGCCAAGGAAGCGGCCGAGAACGCCAATCTGGCCAAGACCCGCTATGTCGTCGGCATCAGCCACGAATTGCGCACGCCGCTGAACGCGATCTTCGGCTATGCCCAGTTGCTCGACCGCGATCCCGCCATGCCGCCCCACCGCCAGGATGCGGTGAAGGTGATCCGGCGCAGCGCCGAGCACCTGACCGGGCTGATCGAGGGCCTGCTCGACATCTCGAAGATCGAGGCCGGCCGCCTGCACCTGCACCGCGACGAGGTACAGACCGACGAATTCCTGGACCAGATCGTCGGCATGTTCCGGCTCCAGGCCCAGGGCAAGGGTATCGACTTCATCTTCGAGAAAGCCCCGACCCTGCCCGCCGTCGTCTTCACCGACGAGAAGCGCCTGCGCCAGATCCTGATCAACCTTCTCTCCAACGCGATCAAATTCACCCGCCACGGCCATGTCGCGCTGCGCATCCGGTTCCGCGATCCGATGGCGGAATTCGAGGTGGTGGATACGGGCATCGGCATCCACCCGGACGACATCGGCCGCATCTTCGATCCCTTCGAGCGGGGCCGGCAGCCGAATGCCTTCGCCTCCCTCGGCACCGGCCTCGGCCTTACCATCACCAAATTGCTGACCGAGATCATGGGCGGCGAGATTTCGGTCTCCTCCGTCTTCGGCAAGGGCACTTTGTTCAAGGTCCGCCTGCTGCTCTCGACCTCGGGCAAGCCGGTCGAGGAGCGCGAGCGCGACCCGGTGATCCGCGGCTATCTGGGCCCGGTGCGCACGGTGCTGGTCGCCGACGACGAGGCGGATCACCGCGAATTGATCCAGGATTCGCTTTCGCCCGTCGGCTTCACCGTGTTCGGCGCGGCGGACGGCACCTCGTGCATCGAGCTTGCCGCGGTCGCCCGGCCCGACCTCGTCCTGCTCGATATTTCGATGCCGGACATGAACGGCTGGGAGGTGGCGCACCGCCTGCGCGAGACCGCCGCGGCCGGGGACTGGCGCCCGCGCATCGTCATGGTCTCGGCCAATGCCAATGAATACCGCCCGGGCGGCGACCCGGACGACCCGCACGATGCCTTCCTGGTCAAGCCCGTCCACCTGCGCCGCCTGTTCGAGACCATCGGCCGGGTCCTGAACCTGTCCTGGACCCATGAGGCGGCGTCGCCCGCCGCCATCGCCGGCCCGCCCCGTTTCGACGCGGCCGCCCTGCCGCCCGCCCGCCATCTGCAAGACCTGCTGAAACTGGGCGAGATCGGCTATGTCCGCGGCATCCGCGCCAAGCTGGACGAGATCGACCAGCAACACCCACAGGCCCTGGCCTTCACGACCGCGCTGCGGTCCATGGTGAGAGGATTCGCCCTCGATGAATACATGGACACCCTACGCCGCCTATCGACCGGTGGACCCCATGACGGCCCGTGACATCGTCCTCGTCGTCGACGACAGCCCGGGCACCCTCGGCATGCTGACCGATGCGATCGAGGAAGCGGGCCTGACCGTCCTCGTCGCCGTCGCCGGCCAGGCCGCCCTGTCGCTGGTCGAGAAGATCACGCCGGACGTCATCCTGCTCGATGCGGTCATGCCGGGCATGAACGGCTTCGAGACCTGCCGCCACCTGAAGCGCATCCCGGCCATCGCCCATGTTCCCGTCATCTTCATGACCGGGCTGTCCGAGACCGAGCACATCGTCTCGGGCTTTGCTGCCGGCGGGGTGGATTATGTCACCAAGCCGATCGCGCCCGACGAACTGGTGGCGCGGATCCGCGTCCATCTCGCCAATGCCCGGCTGACGCAAAGCGCGCGGGCGGCCCTCGACGCCACCGGGCGCTATCTCCTCGGGGTCGATCCGGCCGGCCGGATCCTGTGGTCGACGCCCCAGGCCGCGCGCCTGCTCTCCGCCGACGGTGGCGCCGGCCGCCTTTCGGCCGAGGCGGTGCACTGGGTGGCGCAACTGGCGGCGGGCGACAATGCGCCGCCCCGCTTCACCCCGCCGGCGATCGCCGGGCGCAAGCTGCAATTCGGCTTCGTCGGCCGCACCGGGGCCCAGGAACTGCTGCTGCAACTGGCCGAACTGGACCAGCCGGCCCAGGAAATCGTGCTGCGCGACAAGCTCGGCCTGACCGCGCGCGAGGGCGAGGTGCTGATGTGGCTGGCGCGCGGCAAATCCAACCGCGACATCGCCGAAATCCTGGGCCTGTCGCCGCGGACGGTGAACAAGCACCTGGAAACGATCTACGACAAGCTGGGCGTCGAGAATCGCACCGCCGCCGCCATGCTGGCCCTGCGCACCCTGGAAGGCGACCGGAACTGAGCCCCTATTGCCCCTGGAACACCGGGGGCCGCTTGCCCAGCAGGGCCGCCACCGCCTCCTTGTGATCGGCGGTCGCATGGGCCAGGGCCTGAAGCGCCGCCGATTGTTCGAGGATGGGGCCGAGATCCGCGCGCCACGCCTGGCGCAGCAGGCGCTTGGTCATGCGCACCACATGGGGCGGGTTCACGGCGATCCGCCGCGCCAGGGCCTTCGCCTCGTCGATCAGCCGTTCGGCCGGCACCACTTTCGAGACCAGGCCGCAGGCCAGCGCCTCGGCCGCATCGACGGCATCGCCGGTCAGGGCCATTTCGCAAGCCTTGGCGAAGCCGACCACGCGGGGCAGCAGCCAGGCCCCGCCGTCGCCGGGAATGAGCCCGACCTTCACGAAACTTTCGGCGAAGCGCGCCCTGTCGGAGGCGATGCGCAGGTCGCACATCAAGGTCAGGTCGCAGCCCGCCCCGATCGCCGGCCCGTTCACCGCCGCGATCACCGGCACTTCCAGCGCCTCGAAGGCGAGCGGCAATTGCTGGATACCATAGCGGTAATTGCGCCGGGTTTCCGCCGGCAGGGCATGGTTCAGGCCACCCTGTTCCCCCATCGCCTTCAGGTTGCCGCCGGACGAAAAGGCCGAGCCCGCCCCGGTGAGAATGGCGACCCGAACGCTCATGTCCGCTTCCAGCCGGCGCAACACGGCGAGCAGGGCCTCGATCACCTCCTGGTCGGAAATCGGGTTGCGTGCCTCGGGGCGGTTCAGGGTGATGGTGGCGATGCCCTCGGCATCGCAGTCCAGAAGCACGGAATCGGACAAGACGGGCTCCTCCTCGGCCGTGTCGGCCGGCCGTTCAGCGATTGCATCTTGCCCGCCGGCAGCCGAAACGCCAAGATCGGGGCCGACGCGGCCCCCCCATCCGGGGCCGTTTGCTTTTCGGGGCCCGGGTCATGTCAGCGTCTTTCTGCGGGTTGGATTTCGGGACGTCGAATTCGACGGTGGGGATCGTCTCGGGCAATGGCTTTGCGCTTTGCCCGCTGGAGGGGGAGCAGGTCACCCTGCCCAGCTCGATCTTCTTCGACTATGAGGAGCACCGCGCCCGCTTCGGCCGCGACGGCACCGCCGCCTATATCGACGGCACCGAGGGCCGGTTGCTGCGGGCGCTGAAAAGCGTGCTCGGCTCGTCGCTGATCGAGGAAACCACCCAGGTCAACCGCCGCCAGGTGCCGGTGCGCGACATCATCGGCCTGTTTCTGCGCCACCTGAAGCATTGCGCCGAAGCCCGCCTGGGGCGCGAGATCGACCAGGTGGTGCTGGGCCGCCCGGTCCGCTTCGTCGATCACGACGACGAGGCGGACCGGCGGGCCGAGGCGGAACTGGTCGCCATCGCCCGGGCGCAAGGCTTCCGCCACATCGAGTTGCAGTTCGAGCCGGTGGCCGCCGCCCTCGACTACGAACAGGCGGTCACGCGTGAGGAATTGGCGCTGATCGTCGATCTGGGCGGCGGCACCTCGGATTTCGCCGTCACCCGCCTGTCGCCCGCCCATGCCCGGCAGGCGGACCGGGGGACGGATATCCTCGGCCGCGCCGGCGTCCATATCGGCGGCACGGATTTCGACCGCCGCCTGAGCCTTGCCCATGCCATGCCGGAACTGGGGCTGAACGTCCTGATCGGGCCGAAGAAACTGCCCATGCCGATCCGGCTGTACCAGGATCTCGCCACCTGGCATCGCATCCCCTCGCTCTATACCGCGTCGAACATGAATTATCTCCGCTCCATCCGCCCCCAGGCGGACCGGCCGGACCTGATCGACCGCCTGATGGAACTGCTGCGGGAACGCAACGGCCACCGGCTGGCCAGCGCGGTCGAGGCGGGAAAGATCGCTCTGTCCGCCCGGGAAGAAGCCGCCATCGACCTGCCCTTCCACCAGCCCCTGCCGGTGACCGTCACCCGCGCCGACCTCGAGGCGGCGCTCGCCCCCGACATCGCCGCGATCATCCGCGGCATCGACGAATGCCTGGCGCTTGCCGGCATCGGGGGCGAGGCTATTCAATCGGTCTTCCTCACCGGGGGCTCGACCGCCATCCCGGCGATCCGCCGCCGCATCCTGGCCCATCTGCCCGGGGCACGGCCGGTCGAGGGGGATATTTTCGGCAGCGTCGGCCTTGGCCTTGCCATCGATGCCGCGCGCCGCTTCGGCCGCTGAGAGGACGCCATGCCCCACTTCAAGATCAGGCTCTATTTCGACGACGACAGCTGGCTCGGCCCCGGCAAGATCGAGCTTCTGGAACGGATCGCGGCGGCAGGGTCGATCGCCGCCGCGAGCCGCGAGATGAACATGTCCTACAAGCGCGCCTGGGACCTGGTCGCCGAGATGAACCGCATCTTCGGCCAGCCCGTGGTCAGCGCCCAGATGGGCGGCCGGCACGGCGGCGGCGCCGAACTCACCCCGCTCGGCCGCTGCCTGATCGCGCGTTTCCGCGCCATCGAGGCGACATGCAACGCCACCGCCGCCGCCGAGATCGACGCCATCGAAGCCCTGCGGCAGCCCGCGGCTTCATAAAATCGCCACACCGGCCCCATTCAGCCCCTTGACGATTCAGCCCGACCGACCACAAGATGTTGTCAGCGTGGCACCCCGGAACACCATATTCGGGGTAGAGGGAATTCGGTAGCGGGCCTTTCGCCCTCGATGCCGAAGCCGCCCCCGCGACTGTAAGCGGCGAGCCGCCGTCGACGAAAGCCACTGGGCAAGCCGGTTTCCGGGGCGCCTGGGAAGGCAGACGGAGGGGCATCGACCCGCGAGCCAGGAGACCGGCCACGCTGCATATGTTGTCCACGGGCGGGGTGCTCCGGGGGGATTGCGACGGCCGAAGCTGATTCGGACGAAGGCTCCCCGACTCTGCCGAAATCCTGGGGGAATGCCGGTGTCGCTGCCAGCCTTTGAAATCACGCGCAAGGATCAACTGGCCGCGACCACGCCCGCCCCCGCCGCCAAAGCCGCGCCCGCGCCGCGCCCTGCCCCCGCGCTGGTGCCGCGCCGCCCGCTGCCTGCCGACCTGAAACTGGTGCGGTCGCGCGATGCCAAGCTCACCGCCTTCGGCAAGGCGACCCTGGACGACCGCTACCTGATGCCGGGCGAATCGTATCAGGACCTGTTCGCCCGCGTCGCCTGCGCCTATGCCGACGACGCCGACCACGCCCAGCGCATCTACGACGCCATCTCGAACCTGTGGTTCATGCCGGCGACACCCATTCTTTCCAACGGCGGCACCACCCGCGGCCTGCCCATTTCCTGCTTCCTGAACACGGTGTCCGACAGCCTGGACGGCATCGTCGGCACCTGGAACGAGAATGTGGCACTCGCCTCCAACGGCGGCGGCATCGGCACCTATTGGGGCCAGGTGCGTTCCATCGGCGAGCCGGTGAAGGGCTGCGGCGAGACCTCCGGCATCATTCCCTTCATCCATGTCATGGATGCGCTCACCCTCGCGATCTCCCAAGGCTCGCTGCGCCGGGGCTCGGCCGCGGTCTATCTCGACGTGCATCACCCGGAGATCGAGGAATTCCTCGAAATCCGCAAGTCGTCCGGCGACTTCAACCGCAAGGGCCTGAACCTGCACCACGGCATCAATATCACCGATGCCTTCATGGACGCGGTGAAGGCGGGCGAGAAATTCCCCCTGATCAGCCCGAAGTCGGGCGAAGTCATGCGTCACATCGATGCCCGGCAATTGTGGCAGCGCATCCTGGAAACCCGGTTGCAGACCGGCGAACCCTATCTCCTCTTCATCGATACGGTGAATCGGGCGGTGCCCAAGCACCAGCGCGACCTGGGGCTGAAGGTCTCGACCTCCAACCTCTGTTCCGAGATCACCCTGCCGACCGGCATCGACCACCGGGGCGAGGACCGCACCGCCGTGTGCTGCCTGTCGTCCCTGAACATCGAGACTTACGACGAATGGCGTGACGAGGAGGGCCTGATCGAAGACGTGATGCGTTTCCTCGACAATGTCCTGACCGATTTCATCGACAATGCGCCCCCGACCATGGCGCGGGCCACCTATGCCGCGATGCGCGAGCGGTCGGTCGGGCTCGGGGTCATGGGCTTCCACTCCTTCCTGCAATCGAAGGGCATTCCCTTCGAAAGCGCCATGGCGAAGTCGTGGAACATGCGCATCTTCAAGAAGATCCGCCAGGAGGCCGACGCCGCCTCGGTGCTGCTGGCCGAGGAGCGCGGCGCCTGCCCGGATGCAGCGGAACGCGGCCTGAAGGCCCGCTTCAGCCACAAGATCGCCATCGCCCCGACCGCCTCGATCAGCATCATCTGCGGCGGGACCTCGGCCTGCATCGAGCCGATCCCGGCCAATATCTACAACCACAAGACCCTGTCCGGCGCCTTCGTGGTGCGCAATCCCTATCTGACCGACCTATTGGCCGAAAAGGGCCTGGATACCCAGGAAACCTGGACCTCGATCCTCGAACACGAAGGCTCGGTCCAGCACCTGGAGGGTCTCGACGAGCACGAGAAGGCCGTGTTCCGCACCGCCTTCGAGATCGACCAGCGCTGGCTGGTGGAACTCGCCGCGGATCGCGCCCCCTTCATCTGCCAGAGCCAGTCGCTGAACCTCTATATCCCCGCCGATGCCGACAAATGGGACCTGCACATGCTGCATTGGTCGGCCTGGGCCAAGGGCATCAAGAGCCTTTACTACTGCCGGTCCAAGTCGGTCAGCCGGGCCGGTTTCGCCGGCAAGCTGGAAGCGCCCGCGGCGCGCAAGGATTATGAGGAGTGCCTCGCATGTCAGTGACCGGGATCGGCCACCTCGACCCCCGCAGCCTGATCGGCAGCGGGCGCGTCGGCCTGCTCACCTCGACCGGGACCTATGACGTCGAGCGCTACCCCTGGGCCTATGAGTGCTGGAAGCGCCAGCAGCAGACCCATTGGATGGGCGAGGAAGTGCCGCTCGGCGCCGACATCAAGGACTGGACCTCGGACCGGGTGACGGACGAGGAACGCGCCCTGCTGACCCAGATCTTCCGCTTCTTCACGCAAAGCGACGTCGAGGTCGGCGACAATTACATGAAGCGCTATCTGCCGATCTTCCAGCCGCTGGAAGTGCAGATGATGCTGGGCGCCTTCACCAATATGGAGACGGTGCATATCGATGCCTATGCCCTGCTGCTGAAGACGCTGGGCATGCCGAAGACCGAATTCGCCGCCTTCCGCGACTATGCCGCCATGCGCGACAAGGCGGATTACATGCACACGTTCGGCGTCGGCACCGTCGCCGACGTGTCGCGCACGCTGGCCATGTTCGGGGCCTTCACCGAAGGCATGGCGCTCTTCGCCTCCTTCGCCATGCTCCTGAACTTCCCGCGCCACAACAAGATGAGCGGCATGGGCCAGATCGTCTCGTGGTCGGTGCGCGACGAATCCTTGCATTGCGAAGGCATCATCCGCCTGTTCCACGAATGGAACGCCGAGACCGGCTGCCTGACCAAGGCGGTGAAGGACGATATCGTCGACGTCGCCCGGACCATGGTCGGCCTGGAGGAGAAATTCATCGATCTCGCCTTCGGCATCGGCGGCATCAAGGGCATGACGCCGGAAGACATCAAAGCCTATGTCCGCTATGTCGCCGACTGGCGCCTGACCCAATTGCGCCTGACCCCGGTCTATGGCCATTTCGAGGCGGTCGACGGCAGCTACCGGCAGTTGAAGGCGCATCCCCTGCCCTGGCTGGTCGAGATCCTGAACGGCGTCGAACACGCCAATTTCTTCGAACAGCGCGCCACCGAATATTCGAAGGGTGCCAGCCGCGGCACCTGGGACGGCGCCGACGGCGTCTGGGCCAATTTCGAGCGGATCGTCAACGCCGCCTGATCATTCCCCCACCCCCGCCCAGGGGCCCTGCTCGGCCTTGAAGCCGTGAAAGCCCCGATAGGGGGCGCGTTCCGGCGGTTTCCAGCCCGCCAGCAGCGCGGGGTCGAGACGATAGACCTCGACCCCGAGGGGCCGGCAGACATCGAGGGGATCGCGCGCCTCCGGCCCCCAGAGCGGCACCGAGAGGTCGCCGCCGGGACAGGCCGAAAGCGCGCAGAGCAGGTCGATCTCCGCGAAGAATTCCAGGTGGTCGCCCGGCCGCGCCGGGCAATAGCGCATGAAATACTTGTCCTCGTGATTGAGGCCGGTGCATTGGAAGACGTTCAGCACGTCATGCACGTCGAACTCGGTCAGGCCGTGGGGAAAGACCGCCCGGCACAGGTTCGAATGGCAGTGGAAGTGGAAATCCTCGCCGGTCAGCAGGCGGTTGACGTAAGGGTCGCAGCGCGTGCCCAGCAGGTCGTGCACCCGCCCGCCGTAGTCGTCCACGCCATAGCCCGCCAAGGTGTCGCTGGTGATCGTCGCCAGCGGGCGCAGGAACGGCAGGTTGGACCATAGCCGGTCGTAGGTGGTGACATGGGCCGCCTGCAATTGCCGGGTGCGCGACGCCCAGAAGCGTTCCCGGGGATCGCGGGCGTTCCAGATATTGAGGTCGCCGACCTGCGGCCCTTCGACCGTCAGGATGCGGAAGACGTGGCCCGCCGGCACTTCCCAGGCTTGGGCGCTGCGGATCGGGATTTCGAAGGCCTGGACCCGTTCCCGCTCCCCGGCCCGGGCGATGCGGTCGTAGAAGGCGCGGTCGACGTCGAGCGCGCCGCCGCGCGTGACCTGATAGGCGGCGGGGAAATTCCTGGTCATCCGTTCGCTCCCGTCTTCGCCGCCGCCCCGAAGCCGCCGGGCGTCGGGGTTTCGATGGTGACCGCATCGCCCGGCGCCAGCACGGTCTGGGCGCAACCGGGCAGGTCTTCGAGCGTGCCGTCATGGCGCCGCACCCGGTTGCGGCCGGTGCGGCCCGGCTCGCCGCCGTCGAGGCCGAAGGGGGCGACCACGCGCCGGCCCGACAGGATGGCGCAGTCCATGGTCTCGATGAACCGAAGGGTGCGCCGCGTACCGTCGCCGCCGTGCCAGCGCCCGCGGCCGCCGCTGCCGCGCATGATGCTGAACTCCTCCAGGACCACGGGGAAGCGGGTTTCCAGGATTTCCGGATCGGTCAGGCGTGAATTGGTCATATGGGTCTGGACCGCGGCGGCACCGTCGAAGCCCCGGCCGGCCGGGGCGCCGGAACAGATGGTTTCGTAATATTGGTAACGCGCGTTGCCGAAGGTCAGGTTGTTCATCGTCCCCTGCCCGGCCGCCAATGCGCCGAGTGCCGCGAACAGCGCATCGACCACCAATTGGCTGACCTCGACATTACCGGCGACCACCGCCGCCGGATAGCGCGGCGACAGCATGGAACCGGGTGGGACCACGAGGCGGATCGGCCGGAGGCAGCCGGCATTCATCGGGATCGGCTCGTTCACCACGGTGCGGAAGACATAGAGCACGGCCGCCCGCGTCACCGGTTCGGGCGCATTGAAATTGTCGCCGCGCTGGGCCGAGGTGCCGGTGAAATCGACCGTCGCCGCCCGCGCCGCGCGGTCGACGGTGATGCGCACCCGGATCACGCTGCCGTCGTCGGTCGCCACCTCGAAGCTGCGGTCCGCCGCCATGCGATCGATCACGCGGCGGACACTTTCGGCCGCATTGTCCTGGACATGGCCCATATAGGCCCGGACCACGTCGAGGCCGAAATGGCGCACCATGCGGTGCAATTCCTGGGCGCCCTTGGCATTGGCCGCGACCTGGGCCTTCAGGTCGTTGATATTCTGTTCGGGGTTGCGTGCCGGATAGGGCGGCCGGACCAGCAGGTCGCGCACCGCCTGCTCGCGGAAGGCATCGTTCTCGACCAGCTTGAAATTGTCGATATAGATCCCCTCCTCCTCGATGGTCGTGGCCAGCGGGGACATGGAACCGGGGGCGATGCCGCCGATATCGGCGTGGTGGCCGCGGCTGGCGACCCAGAACAGGATTTCCGCCCCGCCCTCGTCGAAGACCGGGGAACAGACGGTGACATCGGGCAGATGGGTGCCGCCGCTGTAGGGCGCGTTCAGGACGAAAGCGTCGCCCGGCCGGATCGCCGCATTCCGCGCGATGATCGACATGACCGACTGGTCCATGGAGCCGAGATGCACCGGCATATGGGGCGCATTGGCGACCAGATGGCCGTCGCGATCGAAGACGGCGCAGGAAAAGTCGAGCCTTTCCTTGATGTTCACCGAAAAGGCGGTGTTCTGCAGCGTCGCCCCCATCTGTTCGGCAATCGACATGAACAGATTGTTGAAAATCTCCAGCATCACCGGGTCCGCCGTGGTGCCGACGGCCTGGGCCGCCGGGCGGGCCGCGATACGGTGCAGAATGACGAAATCATCCGCCGTCACCCCGGCCTGCCAGCCGGGCTCGACGACGACGGTCTGATGCGCTTCGATCAGCAGGGCCGGGCCGGCGACCCGGGCGCCCGCGCCCAGGGCTTCCCGCCGGAAGATACCGGCCGCGTGCCACGCGCCGCCGGAATAGAAACGGGTTTCCGCCGCCGGCGCCACCGGGCCGCCGGCCGCCGCCGGCGCGGCGACATCGGCGGGATCGGCGCCATGGCCGATCGCCTCGACCGAGATCGCCTCGATCACCAGGGGTTTGTCGTTGTCGATGAAGCCGAAGCGCGCCCGATGCGCCGCCTCGAACGCCGCCCGCATCGCCCCCGGCAGGTCGTAGGGGACGGCAAGCGTACTGTCCGAGCCCTGGTAGCGGACCAGGGCCTGGACCACGACCTCGATCGCCGCCGGCCACACGCCCTGGTCCGCCACCTGTTCGCGGACCTCGGCGGCCAATTCGTCGATCAGGTCTTCGAGATCGGTTTCGAGGCCCTGCTGCACCGTGCGCTGGCGGCTGGCGCGGATATCGGCCAGGCCCATGCCATAGGCGGACAACAGGCCGGAGAAGGGATGGATCAGGATGGTCTCGATGCCCAGCGTATCGGCGACGAGGCAGGCATGCTGGCCGCCGGCGCCGCCGAAACATTGCAGGGCGTAACCGCTGACATCATGGCCGCGCTGGACCGAGATCTGCTTGATCGCATTGGCCATGTTCTCGACCGCGAGGCGGATGAAACCGTCCGCGACCGCCGCCGCCTCCCGCCCCTCGCCCATCTCGGCCGCAAGGGCGCGGAAGCGGTCGGCGACGACCTCCCGGTCCAGGGACAGGTCGCGGCCCGGGCCGAAGATGCGGGGGAAGAAACCCGGCAGCAGCTTGCCCACCATCACATTGGCATCGGTGACGGTCAGGGGCCCGCCCCGGCGATAGCTGGCGGGGCCCGGGTTGGCACCGGCGCTGTCCGGCCCGACCGTCGCCCGCAAGCCGTCGAACTTCAGGATCGAGCCGCCGCCGGCGGCAACCGTATGGATCAGCATCATGGGCGCCCGCATGCGCACCCCTGCCACCTCGGTCTCGAAGGCGCGTTCATAGTCGCCGCTGAAATGGGAGACATCGGTCGAAGTGCCGCCCATGTCGAAGCCGATCACCTGCTCGAAGCCGGCCAGGCGCGCGGTCTCGATGCAGCCGACCACGCCGCCCGCCGGGCCCGAGAGGATGGCGTCCCGGCCCTGGAACAGGCGCGCCGCGGTCAGGCCGCCGCCGGACGTCATGAACATCAGGCGGTTGTCGTCCTCGAGGCCGGGCAATTCGCCCCGCACCTGATCGACATAGCGGCGCAGGATCGGCGAGAGATAGGCATCGACCAGGGTGGTATCGCCCCGCCCCACCAGCTTGATCAGGGGGCTGACCTCGCTCGACACCGAGACCTGGGTGAAGCCGAGCGCCCGCGCCAGGGCGGCGGCCCGGCGCTCGTGGTCCGGGAAGCGATAGGCATGCATGAAGACGATGGCGCAGGCGCGGATCCCGGCCTCGAAAGCGGCGGCAAGGTCGCGGCGCAGGGCCGCCTCGTCCAGCGGGACCGCCACCGTGCCGTCGGCCAGTAGGCGCTCGTCCGCCTCGATCACCCGTTCCGACAATTGATCGGGCTTGACGATCTGAAGGGCGAAGATATCGCGCCGGGCCTGATAGCCGATCTCCAGGGCATCGCCGAAGCCCCGGGTCGTCACCAGCACCACCCGCTCGCCCTTCCGTTCCAGAAGCGCATTGGTGGCGACCGTGGTGCCCATCTTCACCGCGCCGATGGCCGCGGTATCGATGGCCGCGCCCGGCGCCCCCCCCATCAGGTCGCGGATGCCCTGGATGGCGGCATCGCGGTAAGCCTCGGGGTTTTCCGACAGCAGCTTATGGGCGAGAAGCCGGCCGTCCGGGCGGCGGGCGACGATATCGGTGAAAGTGCCGCCCCGGTCGATCCAGAAATCCCACGTGCTCACGCTCGTCCACCCTTGACCGCCACCATCCAAGGCGACGGTAGTCAAGCCCCGGAGAAATGACAACTGCCCCGCCCGGCCCCGGGGTGGAACGAAAGCCGGACGGCCCGGCAGGCATGGGAGGCCCGCCTCACATGCTCGGAAACTGCCCCCGAGTTGGAAGAACAGACGCGCCGTCTCCGGCTTTACCGTGGCGGCCGGGTGATCGAGGGGGAAGGCCAGTTCCCAGCCGCCGCCGATGCCGACAGCGCTGAGCGCGTCGCTGCGCCGTTCGCCCCCCCGGTTTCCGATGCGCCGGATCAGAGGCCCAGCATGGCCTGGAGTTGCGCCGGGTAGCGCGCCCCCTCGATATCGATTTCAGCCAGGGCCAGGCGGATGGCGGCCAGATCGGCCGCCGTCAGCGCGACATCCGCGGCACCGAGATTCTCCTCCAGCCGATGCAGCTTGGTGGTGCCGGGGATCGGGACGATCCAGGGCCGCTGCGCCAGCAGCCAGGCCAGGGCGACCTGCGCCGGTGTCGCGCTCTTCTCGCCGGCGATGCGCTTCAGCAGATCGACCAGGGCCTGGTTTCTCTCCATCGCCTCGGGGGTGAAGCGCGGCAGTATCTTGCGGAAATCATTCTCCGCGATTTTCGTGTCCTTGCCCATGGTGCCGGTCAGGAACCCCTTGCCCAGCGGGCTGTAAGGCACGAGGCCGATGCCAAGCTCCTCGCAAGTCTCGATGATGCCGTTGGTTTCCGGTCCGCGCGTCCAAAGCGAATATTCATTCTGCAAGGCCGCGACCGGATGGACGGCATGGGCCCGGCGCACGGTCTGGGCGCCGGGTTCGGACAGGCCGAAATGCCTGACCTTGCCCGCGGCGACCAGATCCTTGACCGTCCCCGCCACCTCCTCGATCGGGACATGGGGGTCGACCCGGTGCTGGTAGAACAGGTCGATGACGTCGATCCCCAGTCTTTTGAGCGACGCATCCGCGACGTGGCGGATATTTTCGGGGCGGCTGTTCGTCCCCGCCATGCGGCCGTCGACGATCTCGAAGCCGAATTTGGTGGCGATCACGACCCGGTCGCGCAGCGGGCGCAGCGCCTCGCCCACCATGTCCTCGTTGGTGAAGGGGCCATAGACCTCGGCCGTGTCGAAGAAGGTTACGCCAAGCTCGACCGCCTTGCGGATCAGGCCGATGCCTTCCTGCCGCGTCACCTTGTGGCCATAGCTGAAGTCGAGGCCCATGCAGCCGAAACCAAGGGCCGAAACCGCCAGCCCGCTCTTTCCCAGAACCCGTGTCTGCATCGCAAATCCCCTGTCCGCCGGCTTTCGCCCCGCCCGATCGGGGAACGGGGCCGATGGTGGCACCTCATGAGCCGTAACCTGAATATCACCGGCAGGGGCATTCCATTAGATCGTGCAAACGGCATGACCCTATCCCTCCGGTTCATATATGCATCCCCGCTGCAGGCCGTCCCGGGTTACCCCTGCCGGGCGCGGAAATAGGGTGCCGACCTCTTAATCCATGAATTCCCGATATAGGCGCGTTCGGCTTTGACCGTCTAATCGCCCCCTTCCCGCGACGTTAACGTCTTCGGGCCCCTTCGGGAGACTGCCCCGCTCGCCGGCGCGAAGGCAGATGGGCGCGAAAACCGTAGATGCCGAAAAACATCCACCCGCGAGAGTTCCGGACCGGCCCCGGCAGGCGAAGGGAAGACCCATGTGCGACCTATGCGGCAAAGCCCATCGAGAGAACGGCCCGACCAGCCAAAACCGGCGGAGCCTGCTGTTCGGGGGCGCGACCCTGATCGCGGCCACCCCGGCGCTGCTGGCCGGGGAGGCCCGGGCGGAACAACCCCGCCCGGCCGCCGGCGACGGCCCCTATCCGACGCGAGCCTGGGCAACGGCTGCACTCGGCGGCCCCTTCGCCCCGATCACGATCCAGCGCCGCGCCCTTGGCCCGAACGACGTCCTGCTCGATGTTCTCTATGCCGGCATCTGTCACTCCGACGTGCATACGGTGCGGGGCGATTGGGGCACGCCGCCGTTTCCCTGCGTGCCCGGTCACGAGATCGTCGGCCGCGTGGCCGCGGTGGGCAGTGCCGTGACCAAATTCAAGGCCGGCGACCTCGGCGGTGTCGGCTGCATGGTGAAGGCCTGCGGCACTTGCGCGAATTGCCTCGCCGACCGCGAACAGATCTGCCTCGACCGGGTCACCTTCACCTATGGCAGCGAGGACGATATTTCCGGCGGGCACACCTATGGCGGCTATTCGGACAGGATGGTCGTCAGGGAAAAATTCGTCATCCGCATTCCGCCGGGCATGGATCCGGTTTCGACCGCGCCGATCCTTTGCGCGGGCATCACCACCTTCTCCCCCCTCCGCCATTGGGCGGTGCGCCCCGGCCAGCGCGTCGGCGTGGTCGGGCTCGGCGGCCTTGGCCATATGGCGGTGAAACTCGCCGTGGCCCAGCGCGCGGATGTCACCGTCTTCACCACCACGCCGGGCAAGCTCGACGACGCGAAACGGCTGGGCGCAGGGGCGGCCGTGCTGTGGGACGACAAGGCGGCGATGGCGCGGCTCGCCAATGCTTTCGACCTGATCATCTCGACCGTGCCCTATGCCTTCGAGGCGCAGCCCTTCATGGACATGCTGAAACTCGATTGCACCCTGGTCAACGTGGGCCTGGGCGAGGCCCGGGGCCTCGATCCCGCCGCCATGGCCTTCGGGCGCAAGGGCCTGGCGGGTTCGATGATCGGCGGCATCGCCGAAACGCAGGAGGTCGTCGACCATTGCTTCGCCCGCGGCATCCGGCCGGATGTCGAGGTGATCCGGCCCGACCAGATCGCCGCCGCCTACGACCGGGTGGTCGGAAAGGATGTGCGCTACCGCTTCGTCATCGATTTCGCCTCGGCCCGATGAAATCCGGGCAGCGGCGGCGGGTGACGGCCGGACCGACGAGACCCAATCCGTCGGCGGGATATTCCGCCGGCGCACGCGCATGCGGGAACAAGGACCAGACCATGAAAACGATCGCGGCAGGCATTGCCATCTCGGCGCTGGCGGCAACCGGCGCGGCGGCGCAGGACGAGAAACGCCGCGTCGCGCCGCCGGCGGTCTATGATGTCGCGCCCGGCCTCGGCCACTTCACCGACGACGTGTTGTTTGGCGAAGTCTGGGAACGGGCGGATCTCGCCCCGCGCGACCGCAGCCTCGCCACACTCGCCGCCCTGGTTTCCACCGGCAAGACGGCGCAGATCGGCGGCCATGTGCGCCGGGCGCTGGACAATGGCGTGCTGCCGGCGGAAATCGGCGAATTGATCACCCATCTCGCCTTCTATTCCGGCTGGCCGAATGCCATCTCGGCCGTTACCGAAGCGAAGAAAATCTTCGACGAGCGCGGCATCGGCCCGGTCGCCGGCAGCGACCGGGCCCGGATCGAACTGGCGGCGGCGGCGGAGGCCGCCCGGGCCGGCACGGTCGATACCACCGTGGGGCCGACCGCGCCGGCCCTGGCCGACCTGACCAACCGCGTGCTGTTCGGCGATCTGTGGCGCCGGCCGGAGCTTTCCCCGCGCGACCGCAGCCTGGTGACCATGGCGGCGCTGGTCGCCATCGGCCAGCCGGAACAATTGCCGTTCCATGCCCATCGCGCCATGGACAACGGCCTGACCCGGGGGGAGGCGGCGGAACTGCTGGCCCATCTCGGCTTCTACGCCGGCTGGCCCCGGGCCATGTCGGCGGTCCCGGTGCTCCGTCAGGTCTTTGCCGCGCGCGAGGCGCCGGCCGCCCCCGCAGGCGAACTCCAGGTCCACCGCGCGACGCCCGGGGCCGGGACCAAAGGCCCGGAAGCCAATTTCACCGGCGATGTCACGATTTCCACCCGCTACCAGGGCACCGGCCCGGCCCGGATCGGCGGCGGCACGGTTTCCTTCGCGGCGGGCGCCCGCACGGCCTGGCATACCCATCCCCTGGGCCAGACGCTCTATATCGTTTCCGGCCGCGGCTGGGTTCAGCGCGAGGGCGGCCCGATCGTCGAATTCGGCCCGGGCGACGTGGTCTGGATTCCGCCCCTGGTCCGGCATTGGCATGGTGCCAGCGCCACCGAGGCGATGGTACATTTCGCCGTCGCCGAAGTCCTGGACGGCAGCGCGGTCACCTGGATGGAGAAAGTGACCGACGAACAATACCGCGCCGGCCCGCCCCGGTAAGGCGGATGCCCGCACCGCCCCGAGCCACCGAGTGCCCTGCGCCACCGAGTGAGGAACGCCATGCCCCCGACACGCCCCGCCCACGGCCCACGCCCGTTTCTCGCCCTCGGCCTGTTTCTCGCCCTGGACCTGCTGGCCGCGCCGCTGACGGGCCGCGCGGCGACGGCGCAGGATTTCAACGCCGAGGCGCCCAATGCCGCCGGCCAGCGGCCGGCCTTCCAGGGGCAGACCCGGGCCGCCGCCATCGCGGATGACGTCGGGCTTCGGGCGACCGTCATCGCCTCGGGCCTCGATACGCCCTGGGGCATGGCCCATCTGCCGGACGGGCGCTGGCTGGTGACGGAACGCCCCGGCCGGCTGCGGCTGATCGGGACCGACGGCACCCTGTCCAGCCCCGTCGCCGGCCTGCCGGCGGTGGATGCCAGCGGCCAGGGCGGGTTGCTCGATGTCGCCGTCAGGGGCGATTTCGGCGCTACCCGGCGGGTCTGGTGGAGCTTTTCCGAACCGCGCGGCGAAGGGCGCAATTCGACCTCGGTGGCGACCGGCACGCTTTCCGCCGACGGCACGGCGATGACCGGCGTCCGCGTGGTCTTCCGCCAGGAGCCGGCCTGGGCCTCGACCTATCACTTCGGCTCCCGCCTGGTCTTCGACGGGACGGGGGCCTTGTTCGTCACCACCGGGGACCGTTCGCGGCCCGAGCCGCGGCAATTGGCCCAGGATCTTTCCACCCATATCGGCAAGGTGCTGCGCATCGATCCCGAGGGCGGCCCGGCGGCGGGCAATCCGGCGATCCCCGGCGCCCGGCCCGAAATCTGGTCCTATGGCCATCGCAATATCCAGGCCGCGGCCATCGGGCCGGACGGCGCGCTTTGGACCGTCGAGCACGGCGCCCGCGGCGGCGACGAATTGAACCGGCCCGAGGCGGGAAAGAACTACGGCTGGCCCGTCATCACCTATGGCCAGGAATACAGCGGCCGGCCCATCGGCCAGGGCCTGACCGCACAGCCCGGCATGGAACAGCCGGTCTACTACTGGGATCCGGTGATCGCGCCGAGCGGCCTGGTCTTCTACGACGGCGACATGTTCCCCGGCTGGCGCGGCAGCGCGCTGATCGGCGGCCTGTCGGGCATGGCGCTGGTGCGGCTGGAACTGGACGGCGCCCGGGTGACGGGCGAAGCGCGCTACCTGCGCGACGAGGCCCGCATCCGCGATGTCGCCGTCGCCCCGGACGGGGCCGTGATGATCCTGACCGATTCGGACGACGGCGCCCTGATCCGCCTGACCCCAGCGCCATAGCGCCTGGTGCCCCCCCGGCATGCCCCCGGGCCGGGGCGGCGCGGACCGGACGGGGAATTGGGACGCCCCCTTCCCCATCTTCGTGCCGCTATGGGTTCCCGCCATTCATGAACCATGGACATAGCTTCATGCCGATCTTGGCGGCTACCGCGCGGGGAGGATCGGCCGCTACCCTTCCCCCATGTGCCCCCGCTCGCATAGGGCGCCGCGCCCCCATCGCCCGTCCTGGGCCGGCCGGAAGACGAGGCACCCCATCAACCGACGAAGGTAGAGAATGAAGACGATCGGCTTCGCCTGCACGGCGGCAAACGAACCCCTGGCGCCGTTCCATTTCGAGCGCCGGGCCCTGCGGCCCAACGATATCGCCCTGGAAATCCTTTATTGCGGGGTTTGCCATTCCGACCTGCACTGGGCGCGCAACGACTGGGGCTGGACGGTATTTCCCGCGATCCCGGGCCATGAGATCGTCGGCCGCGTGGTCGATGCCGGCCCGGCCGTCACCCGGTATAAGATCGGCGACCATGTCGCCGTCGGCTGCATGGTCGACAGTTGCCAGCACTGCGACCAGTGCCGCAAGGGCGAGGAACAGCTGTGCCGGGAAGGCAATACCGGCACCTACGGCGGGTTCGACCGTTTCACCAGGGACCATACGCTCGGCGGCTATTCGAAACACCTGGTGGTGCGGGAGGAATTCGCCCTCCGCATTCCCGCCGGGCTGGACCTTGCCCGGGCGGCGCCCCTGCTGTGCGCCGGGATCACCACCTATTCGCCCCTGCGCACCTGGAACGTCGGCCCGGGCAGCCGTGTCGGCGTGGTCGGCCTCGGCGGCCTCGGCCATATGGCGGTCAAGCTCGCCGCCGGCCTCGGCGCCCATGTCACCGTCATCAGCCGGAGCCCGGGCAAGGCCGAGGACGCCCTGGCCCTGGGCGCCGATGCCCTGCTCGTCTCGACCGATGCGGATGCGATGGCCAAGGCGGCGAACAGCCTCGACCTCATCATCGACACGGTGCCGGTGAAGCACGACCTCAATCCCTATATGCCGCTGCTCGATGTCGACGGCACGCTGGTGATCGTCGGCCAGATCGGCCTTCTGCCCGAGCCGACCACGGTGCCCCTGGTCCTCGGCCGGCGGCGGATCGCCGGCTCGCCCATCGGCGGCATCCGGGAAACCCAGGAGATGCTCGATTTCTGCGCGAAGAAGAACATCCTGCCGGATGTCGAGATGATCGCCATGGACCAGATCAACGCGGCCTTCGAACGGCTCGAGCAATCGGACGTCCGCTATCGCTTCGTCATCGACATGGCCTCGCTCGCGGTCGGGGCGTAACCGGAGACGGCATGGCGGCGACGGTGGCCCGCCGCCCCTCCCCCTGGCCGGCCGGTCAGGGGGCCGGCAGCTCCTGCGGCGGGAAATGCACCGCATAGCGCAGGTGCACCGCGCCGAACCCGACCGCCGCGCAAGAGGTGAGCGATAGTGCCGCCCGCCCGGCAAGCCCCGCCTCGCCGGCATCGATCACGCCGGCGGCGCCGGTGCGCCCGTCCAGCGCGGGCGCGACGAGAAGGCTGAGTTCGTCCACCAGCCCGGCGGCGAAAAACGCGCCGTTGATGACGGCGCCGCCTTCGAGCAGCAGGCGGCGGATTCCGAGTTCGCGGCCGAGCACGGCCAGCACCTTGGCCGGATCGGGCCTTTCATCCTCGGCCACGAGATAGGAAATACCGTCGGCGGCCAAGGCCGCCAGATGGCTGTCCCCGACGCCAGGGCCCAGCACCACCACGATGTGATCGCCGCCGATCCTGTCCGACTGGAAATGGAGCCGGCCGGCGGGATCCATGGCGATGGCATAGGCGCCGGCCGCGCGGTCGGCGAAATGCCAGGGCCGGCTGACCGCCACCGGCCCCGTGGGCGCATGGGGCGCGCCGCCGCTCATCTCGGCCATGGTCACCCGGCCGACGATCCAGGCATCGCCGGCCAGCGACCGATGGATCTCCTCATAGAGGGCCGACCAATCGGCGCGCCCGCCATCCGGGCTGTCGGTCCAGCGGCCGGGATGCAGGCGGCCGTCCAGGGAGGTGACCATGTGACAGATGACCAGGGGTTTCATCGCATCCCTCCGAAAGACCGGGATTGCCGCGCAAGCCGGCCGGCAGGCAGGCAGGAAAAAGGTGGCCCGGCGCCGCGACGTTTCATTCGACCACAATTTAGCCAAAGGGGACTTCGATGATTAGCCGCGGTAAACTGATCGGGGCCATATCGGAGGTTCATGAATGAAGCGCGAGGATCTCGTCGATTTGAACGCCTTCCTCGTGGTCGCGGAGGAACAGAGCTTCACCCGGGCGGCGGCGAAACTCAGCACATCCCAGTCGTCGCTGAGCCATACCATCCGCCGGCTCGAAACCCGGCTGGGCGTCCGCCTCCTGACCCGGACGACACGCAATGTCGCCCCGACCGAAGCCGGCGAGCGCCTGCTGCGCACCCTGCGCCCCGCGCTGGAAAGCATCGGCGGCGAGCTTGCCTCGATCAGCGAACTGCGGGAAAAGCCCGCGGGAACCATCCGCATCACCGCATCCGACCATGCCGTGAAAACCGTGCTGTGGCCGGCCATCGCAAAGCTGCTGCCGCAATATCCCGACGTCCATATCGAGCTCAGCATCGATTCCAGCCTGACCGATATCGTGGCCGAACGGTTCGACGCCGGCGTCAGGCTGGGGGAAGCGCTGGCCAAGGACATGGTGGCGGTCCGGATCGGGCCGGACTTGCGGATGATCGTGGTCGGATCGCCGGCCTATTTCCGGAACAACCCGGTTCCCCGCTTTCCCCACGACCTTGCAGGCCATCGCTGCATCAATCTGCGGATGCTGAGTTCCGGCTCGCTCTATGCCTGGGAATTGGCCAAGGACGGGCGCGACGTCCGCGTGCGCGTCGAGGGGCAACTGGCCTTCAACAGCGTCCCGATGATCGTCGAAGCGGCCGCGGCGGGTTTCGGCCTCGGCTTCGTCATGGCGGACCAGGCCGAACAGCATCTGGCGGACGGGCGCCTGGTCCAGGTGCTGGAAGACTGGTGCCCCGCCTTCGCCGGCTATCACCTTTACTATCCAAGCCGGCGCCAACCCTCGGCCGCCTTCGCCCTGCTCGTCGATGCCCTTCGCTATCGCGCCTAGAATATCTTCAGGCGACGTGGAAACCGGTTCGCCGTCGGCGTCAGGCGGCCCTGGCCAGAAGCCGCCGCGCGAAGAGCCAGCAGGCGACAGCCCAACCGGTGCCGGCGCTCCAGCCCCCCACGACGTCGGTCGGATAGTGGACGCCAAGGTAGATCCGGCTGAAACCGACCCCCACAGCCAGAAGGATTGCGCTGCCGATGAAATACAGGCGCAAGGCCAATGCCTTCTGCTCCTGCGCCAGCAAAGCACCCAGGGTGAGAAAGGTCACGGTGGACAGCATGGCATGCCCGCTGGGAAAACTGAGGTCGTTGACCACGACCAGATGCCCGACGATATCAGGCCGGGGCCGAGCGACACCAAGTTTGAGGGCCGTGCTGAGCAGCCAGCCGCCGGCCACGGACGCCAGCACGAATACTGCCGCGCCGCGGCGTGCCGTCAGCGCAAGATAGGAAGCCGTCAGCACGGTAATCAACGTCAGCGTCGTCGCGCTTCCGAGACTGGTAAGATCGGTCATGAAGATGCGCAGCCAAGCCGGGCCGATCGGTGCCTCGACGTCCTGCGGCTGGCGCAAGGCCAGGAGAACGGCTTCGTCAAAAGCCCGCGTCTCCCCCTCCAGCACTTCACCGGTCAGCTGCGCAAAGGCGAACAGCGCCCCCGACGCAAGCGCGAACATCACCAAAGCCAGCATGTCGCCCCTGATGGCGCCCGTCTCACACTTCGATCCCAGCCGCATCGACCGTCTTTCATCAATCGGAACGCATGATTTCCTTCGCTGCCCGCGCCCGCGCGGCCGCCAACGCCAGAAATTCCCATGCCGACACAACCCGCATCAGGCTGACACGGAAAACTTAGCAAGAACTTAGCCCGCCCCGCACATCCGCCATGATCAGCCGCCAGTTCAAACGCGTTGACCGCCAGGTATAATGTTGACCGGTCATCGGCGGGCCCCGGGGGCGTGCCGGCGCGCGTTGCGGAAGCGATCCCTGATCCGGAGCCAAGATCGGCATTGAAGCGGCAAAGCAAAAGCATCGATGAGAATCCTGCTCGTAGAAGATGACCCGATGATCGGCAACAGCCTCTGTGCCGCCCTGGCCGATGCCCGCATGTCGGTCGACTGGGTGCGGAACGGTACCGATGCCGACCTCGCCCTGGACGCCAATACCTATGCGGTCGTTCTTCTCGATCTGGCCTTGCCGCGGAAACCCGGGATGAAAGTCCTGAAGGAGATGCGGGAGCGGGGCAACGGGACGCCGCTGATCATCATCTCCGCCCAGGACGATCCCGCCAATCTCGTGATCGGCCTGGACCTCGGCGCGGACGACTATCTGGTCAAACCCTTCGAGATCGAGGAACTGCAGGCGCGGATGCGGGCGGTCCTGCGCCGGCACGGCGGCCATGCCACCTCGGTCATCGGCAGCGACCGGATCAAGCTGGACCTTGCGACCGCGGAACTGTCCTACAACGGCAAGACGGTGCAACTGCCTACCCGAGAGTTCGCCCTCATGCGGGCGCTGCTGCATCGGCCCGGCGCCATATTGTCGCGCCACCAACTGGAAGAACATGTCTACGGCTGGGGGCAGGAAGTCGAAAGCAACGCGGTCGAAGTGCTGATCCACTACGTCCGGCGCAAGTTCGACAAGGACATCATCCGCAACATCCGCGGCGCCGGGTGGATGGCCGCCAAGTGAAGCGATCGCTTTCCCTGCGCCGGACCCTGTCGCGCTGGCTGACGGTGCTGCTGGCGCTTGTCGGCATCCTGACCGGCGCCCTGTCCTATTTGCTGACATTGAAAGAGGCGGCAGAATTCTTCGATCAGCAGTTGCGCCAGGTCGCCCTCAATGTCGGCGATCCCGGCGTCCAGGGCCTGCCCCCTCAGCGCCCCCCCGCGGACGAGATCTATGACCAGGAGGACGATTTCGCCGTCCAGATCTGGGATCGACGGGATGAGATCGTGCAATCGTCGCCCCCTGAAGCGGCCGACATCCCGCGCCATTCGTCGACCGGGTATTCCGACACGTCGAGCGGCGGCCTGGCGTGGCGCACCTACACCCTGGTCACCCCCAGGCGGACGGTGCAGATTTCCCAGCAGGTCGAAGTGCAGCGGGAACTGGCGGAAGCGGCCGCCCTCCGGTCGATGCTGCCGGTGGCGATCGCCATCCCCCTGTCCTGGCTTCTGCTCATCGTCGTCGTCCGCCGCATAACCATCGGGCTGAACCGCCTGGCCCAAAGCCTGGCCAGGCGCAGCGCCGACGACGACGCCGCCTTCCGCCTGGACAATATCCCGGCCGAAGTCGCCCCCCTGGTCACCGAGATGGAACGCCTGCTGGGGCGCTTGCAGTCCGTCGTCGCGGTCCAGCGCCGCTTCGTGTCCGAGGCGGCGCACGAATTGCGCACCCCGCTCGCGGCCCTGCAACTTCAAGCCGGCAACCTCGACAGGATCGGCGATCCCGCCACCAGGGCGGCGCGCATCGCTGAACTGAAGCAGGGCATCAGGCGGGCCTCGCTGCTGGTTGACCAACTCCTCAAGATAGCGCGTCAGGAAGCGGGCAGCACCGGCACCGGCTTCGCGGCGATCGATCTCCTGGAACTGATCAAGGAGGTCGTCGCCAGCATCCTGCCGATCGCCGATCACCGGCGGCAGGACATCGGCCTGACCCATACGGACACCGCCGTCGTGTTCGGGAACCCCTCCGACTTGCGCACGCTTTTCGGCAATCTTGTGGAGAACGCCCTGCGCTACACGCCCGAGGACGGCACCATCGACATCGCCGTGCGCCGCGCGGGCGACAGCGTGTTTGTGGAGATTTCGGACAGCGGCCCGGGAATTCCGGAACATTTGATGACGCGCGTCTTCGACCCCTTCTTCCGCGCCGCATCCGCCGACATCGAGGGCAGCGGGCTGGGGCTGGCGATCGCCGCCCGCATTGCCGCGCGCCATGGCACGGCGATCGAACTGGCGAACCGGCCCGACGGCCGGGGCCTCGTCGCCCGGGTCTCGCTGAATATCAGGGAACCGGGTGACCGGCTTCCGGTGACGCCGAAAAACAGATGATGACGCGAAGGCCGGGGTCCGCATTCTTCAAGGAGATCTGCGCACCGTGGAGATCGGCGACAGCCCGCACGAGGCTGAGGCCAAGCCCGCTGCCCGGCGTCGTCCGGCTCTTTTCCATGCGGTACAGGCGGCGAAAGACTTTCTCGTGCTCCGGCTCCGGGATGCCCGGGCCATCATCGCGCACCTCCACGACCACCCTGCGCCCGACAGCCTGGACCAGCAGCGAGATCGAAGTCCCCGCCGGACAATGGCGCATCGCGTTCTCGACCAGATTGGCCAGGAGCTGGGTCAGCAGATCGGCATCTCCGTTGATCACGGCGGCGCCTTCAGGCGGCAGATCCAGGGTCAGCACCTTCCCGCCGTCAGCCGCGACTTCGGCATAGATATCCCCGATCGTCTCGGCCACGAGGCGCAGGTCGACCGCCTTGAAGCGCGCCTTGCGCGCCCCCGCCTCGATCTGTGCGATGCGCAGCAGGGCGTCGAAGGTTGCATTGATGCGCTCCATCTCGCCGCGGGCCTCGTCCAAGGCGGCGGAAAGTTCCGGCGAGGCGACCCGGCCGGAGAGGTCTTCCAAGGTGATGTTCAACCGGTTCAGCGGTGTCTTCAGATCATGGGCGATGTCGGCGCTGACCTGCCGCATGCTGTCGACCAGCGACGCCAGGCGATCGAGCGCGGCATTCACCTGTTCGGAGACGATATCGATGTCGTCGCCGTTCCCGATCATCGGAATCCGCGCCTGCAGCCGGCCGAGAGAGACCTCGACCATGGTCGTCGCGATCGCATCCAGCCGGCGCTGCACGCGCGCGGCCAGGATCGCGCCCGCGGTTACAGCCAGCAGCGCGGCGATCAGGGTCGCCCAGCCGAAGCCCGTAATGACGATGGCGCGCAGTTCCTCCGTTTCGGCATAGCTGAGGCCGATGATCAGCAGATTGCCGGCGATCCGGCCGGCGAAGACCCGATAGCGCTCGTCGTCCGGCAGGCCGAAGTCGGTTCCCGCA
The DNA here is from genome assembly GCF_003173055.1 of Zavarzinia compransoris. Lineage (NCBI taxonomy): Bacteria > Pseudomonadati > Pseudomonadota > Alphaproteobacteria > Rhodospirillales > Zavarziniaceae > Zavarzinia > Zavarzinia compransoris. The sequence goes on along the minus strand of NZ_QGLF01000001.1, from coordinate 72,092 downwards.
CGATCGGAGAACCCGGGCATCACACCTGCCGGCACGACGTTGCCCGCCAGCCTGCGGCCCGAGGCGTCGGTGAGGGCCAGGATCTGGTGGGAACTGTCGGTCGCGGCGGCGTGGCTGCCCACCGCCGCGACAAGATCCTCGAGATCGTTCTCGCCATAGGCGGCCGCGACCACGGCAAAGGTCTGATCGATCGTCTCGTCCAGCCGGTCCGCGATATCGGCGCTCATCACGCGGTAGACGATGGTGCCGGAGAGGATGAACACGACGATCAGCAGCGAACTGAAAGTCACCGCCAGGCGGAAAGGCGTGCTCCGGACGAGGTGGCTAGCGCGGGACATGAATGCTGTAGCCCGTATTGCGGATCGTGTGCAGCAGCTGGACTTCGAAAGGCTTGTCTATCTTGGCGCGCAGGCGGCTGATGTGGGTCTCGACCACGCTGGTTTTCGGGTCGAAGTGAAAATCCCAGACCTGCTCGAGCAGCATGGTGCGCGTGATGACACGCCCCTCGCCCCGCATCAGCACTTCGAGAAGGCGGAACTCGCGCGGCTGCAGGTCGATCGCCTCGCCGGCGCGGCTGACCTGCCGCTTGATCAGGTCCATTTCCAGATCGGCGATACGCAATACCGTTTTCTGGTCGAGGGTGGGCGGGCGCCGGCTCAAGGCCAGAACCCGCGCGAGCAATTCCGAAAAGGCGAAGGGCTTGACCAGATAATCGTCGCCACCGGCTTCGAGCCCCTCCACGCGGTCGTCAACGCCGCCGATCGAGGTCAGAAACAGCACCGGGGTCTTCACCCCGGCCGAGCGGGCCGATTTAACCATCGAGAGACCGTCCAGGCCGGGCAGCATCCGGTCGGCGATGATCACGTCATAGGGCTCGCGCATGGCGGCATATAATCCATCGCGCCCGTCGACCAGAATGTCACAGACATGGCCGGCCTCGCCCAGGCCCTTGGCAATATAGCCGGCGGTCTTGCCGTCATCCTCGACCAGAAGAATGCGCATCGGCCCTGCCTGTCGATAGTTTCGTTTCGATCACCCGCCATCCTAGCAGCCTGGCGGAAGGAACGGGAACCGCCCGCTCCCCCGGGGAGCGGGCGGCGCCGCAAGCGACGAGCCGAACGGTTTACCGGCTTGGCGCGGGCTTGTCGTGCGTGCTCCTGGTCACGGTCATATAGATGACCAGGGCGGCGATCGCGGCCAGGAACAGCAGGCTGGTCAAGGTCGTTCCGAACCCCAGCCCGCCGTATTCGGCAGGCTGCGACAGGAGATCGCCGAACGAAGCCCCCAGCGGGCGGGTGAAGATATAGGCGAGCCAGAAGGCGGCTATGCCGTTGAGTTCGAACGTATAGTAGCAGAAGGCGATCAGGCCGATGACGCCGGCGAACAGGATGCCGGTGGTCAGGTAGCCGAATGCAAATCGCTCCGCCACCAGATCGCCCGCCGCGGTGCCGAGGGCGAAGGTGAACAGGATCGCCAGCCAATACCAGGCTTCGCGCCTGACGTTGTCGATGGTGTGGATCGACAGGCTGCGTTCCATTGCGTGCCAGACCGCGAACGTCGCGACCAACGCCACCGTGAACAGAATGGTCGAGGTTTCCAGCGGCACGCCGAAATTATCGGTGAGGTTGTCAGTCACCAGCGTCCCGACGACACTGATCAGCACCACGGCCGACCAATAGCTCCAGGGGACATAGCGCTGCTGGCGAAACTGCACCAGCAGCATCACGGCGAGAACCGCCGCCATGAGGAGCGAGGTGGCGGTCAGGCCCAGGCCCATGTTGACGGCCAGGTAGTCGGCGGCCGTCTCGCCCATGGTCACGGCCATGAGCTTGATCAGCCAGAAATCGACCGTGACCTTGGGCACACGGTTGGGCGCCGAAGATACCGGAGCGGTGAAGGGAGAAGTCATGGCGATCATCCTGCAATCCGCAAGGTCACGGTCTGTTGCTTACTTGCCGAGCAGGGCCTTCGCCTGGGCGAAGAAATCGTCGGCACGCTTGTCGTCGTCGGCATTGCAGCGCTCGATGCCCTTGGCCTTCAGGCTCTCGTAGGACGCCTTGTTGGCGTCCGAGACGGTGCCGGCAGCCTCGGCAGCGCGCAATTCCTTCAGCACCTCTTCGCAGGGGACGGAGGCCGCATAGGCCAGCGGCATCGCCGCCACCGCCATGCCGGTGCCGAGCAGCGCCGCGAGAACGATTTTCCTCATAGAACCGATCCTTGATATGGCGCCGGGCCGGCGCCGTTGATCCCGCCCGGACGAATGCCCTGGGCAGGATCAAGCTAGGCGCAGCCGTTTACCGGCACCTGTCGCTCACCATACGGATCGGTAATGTGGGCGGCTTACAAATCCGTATGCGAACGGCAAGGTGGCTGTAAGCGGCGGCCCGGATGCTCACAGGTGCGGGTCTGTTCCCGCGGTTCGGAGACATCCATGAAGAAATATCTGCTGGCCCTGGCCATCGTGACCGCCCCCGTTGCCATGACCGGGCTTGCCGCGGTGCCGGCACAGGCTGCTGCCGCCGCGCCGGCCTCCGCCCTGGGCGACCTGTCGCTTTACGAAGCCATCGCCAAGGACACCCTGGCCCTGGTGACGAAGGGCGATCTGGCCGCCGCCCAGAAGCGCATCACCGACTTCGAGACGGCGTGGGACGACGATCAACCCGACCTGCGGCCCCGCAATGTCGACCAATGGGGCGTCATCGACGATGCGGCCGATCGCGCGATCGCGGCCCTCAGGGCCGGCAAGCCGGTTCAGTCCGAAGCGAAGGACGCCGTGGCCGGCCTGATCGCCGCCCTGCAGAACCCCGCGGGCAAGTGAGGAGTTGCCGCCGCCCCGAAAGGGCGGCGGCCTCCACCTCCCTGCTAGACCAGCCGCGCGAGATCGGCGGCACTCTCGCGCGCCGCCTGCAGGGTGAGTTCCACCTCATCCAGGCCATGCGCGGTCGAGACGAAGAGATTCTCATAGGCACCGGGATGAAACAGCACGCCGCGGGCCAGCATATTCTCCCACCAGACACGAAATAGGGCCTGGTCGGCGTTACGGACCGCATCCCGGTAGTTGGCGATCGGCTCGCGCGAGAACCAGACCTGCATCAGCGGCCCGAGCCCGACCACGAAGGCCGGCAGCCCCGCCTGTTCGAAGATCCGGCCCAACCCGCCGCGCAGGCGGTCGGAGACCTCGTCCAGCCGGTCGTAGACGCCGGCGCCGCTCAATTCGTCGAGGGCGGCATTGGCCGCAGCGACGGCGATGCCGTTGGCCGTATAGGTCCCCGCCATCGACACGGTGCCATCGGCGACCAGGGCCATGATCTCCCGCCGGCCGCCCAGCGCGGCCACCGGGAAACCGCCCCCCAAGCCCTTCGCGAAGACCGACAGGTCGGGCAGGATGCCGAAGCGCCCCTGGGCCCCCCCGAGGCCCAGGCGGAAGCCGGTGATCACCTCGTCGAAGATCAGCACGACGCCGTGGCGGCCGGTCATGTCCCGGACGGCCTCCAGGTAGCCGGCCTGCGGCAGGATGCAGCCCGTATTGCACATGACGGGTTCCATGAGCACCGCCGCGATCTCGTCCCCCCTGGTCGCCAGCACCTCGGCGAGGGCTTCGGCATCGTTCCAGGGCAGGATGATGAGATTGTCCTCGACCCCCTTGGGCAGGCCCGGCCCCTGCGCGACCGGGCGCGGCCGATGGTCGGGGCCGGCCTCGTCGATGCGGGGGTGCTTGCTCCAGTAAACCGCATCCGAGAAGCCGTGATACATGCCCTCGAAGCGGACGATCTTGCTGCGGCGGGTGAAGGCCCGGGCAAGGCGCGTGGCATAGAGCACCGCTTCCGTCCCGGTGTTGCAGAGCCGGACCTGCTCGACGCTCGGCACCGCCGCGATGATCTTCTCGGCCAGCACCGCCTCCTCCTCCGTCGGCAGGGCGAAGACGGTGCCGCGGTTGCGGATGAATTCCACCACGGCATCGGTCACCGCCGGCGGCCGATGGCCGAGGATCATCGGCCCGAGGCCCAGCAGATAATCCACGTAGCGATTGCCGTCGACATCCTGGAGCCAGGCCCCCGTCCCCCCCGTCACGAACAGGGGATAGGGCGTCCAGCCCGCCCACTGCGCCCGGGCGGTGCTGTTGACGCCGCCGGGGATCACCCTCGCGGCGGTATCGAAGAGCGCCGCGCTGCGCGCGGTGCGCGGGGTTACAGTGCTGAAGTAATTCACAGGATTTCCTTTTGCGGTGGGAACGGGGGAAGGCGGCGGGGCGACAGGCTGCGGTCGAGAAAGCCCAGCGCATGGGGCGGCCAGATGACGCGCGTGCCCGCCCGGCGCTGCTCCTCGGCCAGGGCGCGGCGCAGCTCGGGCATCCGGGTCCAATGCGCCTTGGGCCGATAATGGTGTTCGGCGTGATAGCCGTTGTTCAGCCAGGTCCAGTTGTAGAGGCGGCCATAAGTGCTGACGCCCCAGGCGATGGGCCGGTCCGGATCGCCGCCGAAATGCTCGTAATAGCCGTTCAGCGAGGACAGGCACTGGCCCAGGTAATTGAACGGCAGCATGCAGACGACGAAGCGCCAGTCGAGCACGAGCAGGACCAGATAGAAGGCCGCGACCCCGGCCATTTCCAGCTTGGCCTGCAACGCCAGCCCCGCCCTGCGCGGCCCCATCGCCCGCAGGATCTCCGCCGGATCGTCGCGGAAGTAGCTGAGGAATGTGTAATGCCAGACATTCTCGGCCCGGCCGCCCCGGCCATGCTTGTAGATGGACAGGTAGTCGATTGTCCGCCCCCCGTCGTCGGGGCGATCCATGTTGCCGCTGTGGTGTCGCATATGCACGAAGTCGTACATCGCCTGCGAAAAGCCGACTGTCGCCGACAGCATGAAGCTGAAGCAGGCGTTCAGCCAGCGCTGCCGGAAATAGGGATTGTGGATGAAGTTGTGCGAGATACTGTTGATGTTCCACGAGACCGCGACCGCATAGGCAAGGCCGCAAAGGCCCACCTGCCACCAAGCCAGGGCCGGAAAGGCGACGAACAGCCACAGGACGGCCGCGAAGTGAAGCACGCCCAGCATGACCGGGATCCAGTCCCATCGATTGCGGGTGAGGGTTGCTGACGGCATGGCGTGGGGTCCCGTCCGTTTCCGAAATCCATATCGTTACCCGGCCCGGCATTCGCCGAGGGGTGTCGCCCCGTCACCCGCAAGCTCCGTGCCAAGTCGGCGAGGGCGCGGATCCCCAAGGCATCGGCACGCCCCGCCCGGCCCGGCCCCGCCAATTTGTGATGCGAGCTGCAAATTTTGGAGCCTGCGCCGCCGCCATCCGCCCGCAACGCAGCCTCTCCGGCCGTGGCACGGATCTTGCGGTTACGGAATCCAGGTGGAAGCCGGCCGTGTTTTTGTAATGAGGGGAATATCCATGTCCTGCCGCATCCTGTGCGATTTCGACGGCACGATCGCGCTCGGCGACGTGACCGACATGCTGCTGGATGCCTTCGCCGACCCGAGCTGGCGTGACGTGGAAGCCTTGTGGAAAGCCGGCGAGATCGGTTCGGCCGCATGCATGGCCCGCCAGGTCGCCTTGATGCGCTGCGGCCGGGATGCGCTTCACGGCGTTCTCGACCGGGTGACGATCGATCCGGGCTTCCGCAGCTTCGTCGCCTATTGCCGACAGGAAGGCTTGTCACTGACCGTGGTCAGCGACGGCATCGACTATGCGATCCACCACATCCTGCGCAGGGCGGAGATCGACGGCATCCCGGTGATCGCCAATCGCCTGCTGTTCCTGGATCAGGAAAGGCACGCCCTGCTGACCCCCCATGCCTCGGCGCGCTGCGTCTCGGCCGCGGGCACATGCAAATGCGCCGTCGCGAAGCAGCCCGACGACGGGCGCCTCACCGTCCTGATCGGCGACGGCCGGTCCGACTTCTGCGCCGCGGATACGGTGGACTTCGTGCTGGCCAAAAGTTCGCTGCTCGATCATTGCCGGGCGAATGCCCTGCCCCATGCCGCCTTCGGCAGCTTCTCGGAAATCCCCCACCTCCTGGCGCGGCACCTTCCGGTCGCGGCCGGCCGGCCGGCTTCCGCCGCCCCTGCGGCCCTGTCCGTGTAAGCGCCGGAACAGGGAGGCAAGCCGATGCGCACTCTGGTCCTCGACCTGGACGACAGCCTTCCCGGCCAGCCGCCGCTGGCGGCAAGGATGGCGGCACACAGGGCGGAATATCACCCGCTGCGCCGGCTGGGGCCCGCCCTGCGGCTATGGTCGCTTGCCGGGCCCTTCCGATCCTTTCAGGCCTATTGGCGCGGCCTGCCCCGAACGGCGGCCCCTGTCCTGGCGCTGCTGGGATCGGGGGATTTCCACCATCTGAGCGCATGTTTCATCGAGTCCGCGGCAGGCCCGCTTTCGGTCGTTCACTTCGACAACCATCCGGACTGGGCCTGGACTTTCCCGCGCCGCCACTGCGGCTCCTGGGTGAACGAGGTGCTGGCGATGCCCCATGTTCAGCGTGTGGTTACCATCGGCCCTTGCAGCGACGACATCATCCGGCCCCGGCGCAGGGCCGGCCCGTGGTTGCACAAGCTCGAGATTCATCCCTGGTGGAACAGCGGCGCGCGGGGATCGGACGGGGTCGTGCGGGCGCGCAATCTCGCGGATTGCGATTGGCATGTCTTCCTGGCGGAGTTGATCGCCAGCCTGCCGACCGAGCGCCTCTGGATCACCATCGACAAGGATGTGCTCGCCCCCGACGAGGCGGTCACCAATTGGGACCAGGGCGGCCTACCCCTTGCCAGGCTGGTGGAGACGATCCGGCGCCTGGCCCGGCATTTCACGATCGTCGGCGCCGACATCTGCGGCGAATACGCCCCGATCAACCACCGCAACCCGTTCAAATCTCTGGAAGCGCGCCTCGATCAGCCGCGGCTGCCGCCGCAGGCGGATCTGGCCGTCAACGCCCGCACCAACGAGACCCTGATTTCGACCTTCGAGGAAATATGGTGAATACCGTCGCCTATGCCGTATTGGCCTTGACCATCGTTCTCGACGTGGCTGGCCAGGTCTGCTTCAAGCTGGGCCTCAACCGATCGGCAGGCTCCGCCGGCCCGCGGTCCTTCTGGCGCCGCGTGGCGGGAACGCCGCTGATCTGGGCCGGCGTCGCCGCCTATGCCATCGACCTCGGCGCCTGGCTGTTCGTGCTTTCGCGGGTCCCCCTCAGCCTGGCGGTGCCCTTGGCCAGCCTGTCCTATTGCGGCATCGCCCTGGCCGGCCGCCTCCTTCTCGGCGAGCGCCTGTCCCCCCGTCGATGGGCCGGCACGGTGCTGATCGCCCTGGGCGCCGCCATCGTGAGCACTACGGCATGACCGCGGCGCCCCCGCCCCCGCCGCCGCGCGGCGCCGGCTTCCATTTCGCCGGCGGATCGACGGCCGTCCTGCTGATCCACGGCCTGACCGGAACCCCCGGCGAGGTGAAGCCGCTTGCCCGTGCCCTGGCCCGCGACGGCAATTCCGTCTACGGCGTGCAACTGGCCGGCCACTGCGGCACGGAAGCGGACCTGCTCGCCACCGACAGGCACGACTGGCTCGACAGCGCGCTCGACGCCTTCGACCGCATCCGCCGGAACCATGAGACCGTTTTCGTCGGCGGCCTGTCCATGGGGGCGCTGCTGTCCCTGATGGTTGCGGCCGAGCGGCCCGGCCTCGTCGCCGGCTGCCTGCTCTATTCGCCGACCATGTTCTACGACGGCTGGAGCATCCCCCGGGCCAGCATCTTCCTGCATCTTGCCCTCGTGCTGGGGCTGGGCCGCTTCGTCCGGTTCCGCGAGAGTTTCCCCCATGGCATCAAGGACGAGCGCCTGCGCGCCAAGATCGTCTCCCAGATGGAGGCGGGGCGCAGTGCCGATGCCGGCCTGCTTTATATGCCGGGCCTAAGCCTCCGCCAACTTTTGAGGCTTATCTCTACCCTCAAGCGGCGCCTGCCCCGGATACGCACACCGACCTTGCTGCTGCACGCGCGGGAGGACGATGTCACCAGCATCCGGAATGCCGCCTATATCGCCGCCAATATCGGCGGAAGGATTGAGAAGATCTTGCTGGAAAACAGTTATCACATGATCACCATCGATCAGGAGCGTGATCTTGTCGCCGATCACTCGGCCGCTTTCATTCGCCGCATCGGCCCCGCGTCCCGGGCCGCCGTCATGGCCGGATAGGTGAAATCGTGCCGGTTACCGCAATCGAGACGACGATCGAAGCCTTCGCCCCGGCGGATTGGAATCGCTGCTTTCCCGGCGACCCCGAAAACTGGGCCTTCTATGCCGCCTGCGAAAAGGCCGGCCCGCCCGGCTTTCGCTGGTTCTATGCGGCCGTGCGCGAGGGTGGCCGTCTCGTCGCCGTGGCCCCCGCGTTCGGCACCGACTACCGTCTCGACACCACGGTCCAGGGCGCCTGGAAAAAAGTGACCGAGCGCCTTTACCGCCTGGCGCCAGCGCTGCTCAGCGTGCGGCTGCTGGCCATGGGCTCGCCGGTCGCGGAGATCTGCCATCTGGGCTTCGCGCCGGACGTGGCCGGGGACGCCAGGCCCGGATACCTGGCGGCGCTGGTCGCCGCCTTGCAACGCCTGGCGGCCCAGCAGCGCTACGGCCTGCTCGGGATCAAGGATGCCCCCGCCGCGGACGGCGCGCTTTGGGCCGACACGCTTCTGCCCAGGGGCTTCACCCGCCTGCCCGGGCTGCCGACCGCCGTGCTCGACCTGCCGCATGCCGATTTCGACGGCTATCTGGCCACCCTGAGCCGTGCGACCCGCAAGGACCTGCGCCGGAAAGCCAAGGCCTTCGACGAGATCCGGATCGAGAAGCGTCACAGCGTGGACGATGTCATCGACGAGATCGGCCGCCTGTACGAAGCGACGGTCGCCCATAGCGACCTGCAATTCGAGCACCTGCCGCCCGACTACTTCCGCGAGCTGCTGCGGCGCCTGGCCCCCAACGCCAGCGTCTTCCTCTATTGGGCGGACACCAGGCTGATTGCCTTCAACTTCGTGATCGAGACCGAGGGGCGCCTGATCGACAAATATATCGGCATGGATTACGCGCTGGTCCACGAATACAGCACTTACTTCAACACCTGGATGTGCAACGTAAAATATTGTATCGCCCAGGCGATATCCACCTATCAGAGCGGCCAGGCCTTCTACGGGCCCAAACTGCGCCTGGGGTGCCGCCTGACGCCGAACTGGCAATTCTTCAGGCATCGCAATGTAATCCTCAACGCGCTCCTGCTGCTGGTCGCGAAATGTGTCCGGCTCGACCGCTTCGATCCGGCGATCGCGAAACTGATCGAGGATGCGGCATGACCGCGGTAAGCAGCCAGGCGTGGCGGCGCAACCTGGGCCCGGTCTTCGCCTGGCTGTTCCTCCTGGCGTTCGAAACGCTGGCGCAGATCGCCCTGAAGGCCGGGGGCAACGCCCTGACGGATCAGCCTTTCGGCGGCGACTGGCTGCTCGCGGCCGTCACCAGCCCCTGGGTGATTGCCGGCATGGCGGGCTATATCGGCTCGTTCTGCGCCTGGATGATCATTCTCGACCGCACGCCGCTCAGCTTCGGCTTCCCGCTCACGGCCGTGGTTATGCTATGCGTTACCCTGGCCGCCTATGTCGTCTTCGGCGAGGTGCTGACGGGCTGGCGCACGGCGGGCATCGCGCTGATCATCCTCGGCGTGATCGTCATGGGCGGAGAGGAGGCTTGACCCTCCGCCTCGGTGCCGCGGGGGCGTGGTGGGCACGATCGATCCGGTGGAAACTGGCCGGTATCTTCGTCGCCATCTGTCTCGTGCCGATGCTGATCGTCACCGATTTCACATCCCATGTCGTGGTGAGAAACTTCCGGACGGATGTGGAAACCTGGCTGTTCCAGATCTCGCGCTTCTTCGCCGCCGATATCCTCGATGAGCGGCTGGAGACGGCGCAGACCGCCAATGCCCTGGTGGAAGAAGGCGTCCTGATACCGCTGATCACCGGCGAGACGCACGACCTGCCGCCCCTGGTGCAGCGCATGATCGACACGCTGGGCTACGACATCCTGGCGATCTTCGACGATCAGGACGAAGTGGTGTTTTCCACCGGCCCGCAGGCAGCCTTCACCAGCATTTCGTTCGTCGCCGGACAGGCGATCTACCTGTACCACCAAGGCCAGCGGCCGATCCTGATGGCCGCCGGCTCCCGCCATCTCCAGCTGGGCGGCCGCGCCTATACGGTGCTGCTGGGAACCCTGATCGACCAGAGCTTCATCAGCAACATGGGCGCGATGTCATCCCTGATGATACGGGTCTACTACAACCTCGATGGCGATTTCGTCGAAGTGTATTCGTCGCAGGCGACGCCCGACGGCCAGGCCAGATTGCCGCTGGCGGTGACCGAATCGCTCACCGGCGGCCAGGCGGGCAATGGATATGTCTCGGCCGATACCACCGGCAGCGCGCAATCGATCGGCATCTACACGCCGTTCGTCGCCAACGGCAAGCTGATCGGCATCCTTTACTGCGGCCTCAACTCCAATGCCGGCCTTGCCGGCTGGGTGACCCGCTGGAACCTCTTCATCGGCATCTTCGCCCTGGGGATGGCGCTGTCGATCGGCGCCGGCCTGATCATGTCGCGCCTGCTCGTCAGGCCGGTCACGCGGCTTGCGGCGGGCGTGAACGCGATTGCCGAAGGGGATTTCTCGGAACGCGTCCCCGTGGTCGGCCACGACGAGCTGGCTCAGCTGGCCGTCGCCTTCAATTCCATGGCGCGCCAACTGGAAGGCCTGCGCAAGCGCGAGGCCAAGCTGCGGCGGCGCGAACGGATGATCACGCTGGGCGAGGTCGCGGCCGGCCTTGCCCACGAGGTGCGCAACCCGCTCGGTATCATCAAGACCTCGGCCGAGCTGCTGGAAGCCAGCGCCAGCCTGACCGAGGTCGAGCGGCGGCGGATCGGCTACGTCGTGGACGAGGTGCGGCGCATCGATCGCCTTATCCGCGATTTCCTGGCCTTCGCCCGCCCGCCCCAGCGCCAGGTGGAGATCGCGGTGCATGATCTGGTCACCCATGTGCTCGGCATCTGCCAGAGCGAGATCGAACGCCTGGGGGTGGCTGTGCAGGTTCTCGATCACAGCGGCGGCGCCAAAGCCTGCGTCGATTTCGATCAGATGATCCAGGCCGGCCTCAACCTCGTGCTCAACGCCTTGCAGGCGATGGCGGGGGAACCGGGCAAGGCCGCCCCGGCGGGGCCGCCGCCGCGCCTCTCCATCGATATCGCGGCCGAGGACGACGAGGTCCACCTGCGCATCGCCGACAATGGTCCCGGCATTCCCGACCCGCTGCTCGCCCGGATCTTCGATCCGTTCGTCACGACGAAAAGCGGCGGGACGGGACTCGGACTGGCGAAAGTCTTCGCCGTCGCCGAGGGACATGGCGGCTGGGTCGAGGCCCGGAACCACCTTGACGGCGGCGCGATCTTCGAATTTGTGGTCCCACGTTCGGACCGGAGGCAGGGCAATGCCCCACACGATCCTGATCGTTGACGATGAGATCCGTCTCCTCGACGTCCTTTCCGGCGCGCTGGAGGCGCTCGGCTATGCCAGCGTCGCGGCGGCCAACGGCGCCGAAGCCCTGAACATCCTGGAACGGGAACAGGTCGACCTGGTGCTGACCGACCTCAGGATGCCGGTCATGGGCGGCCGGGAATTGCTGGCCGAGATACGTTCCAAGCACCCGGCCATGCCCGTCGTCATCATGACCGCCTTCAGTTCGGTGCGGGATGCCGTGCAGGCGATCAAGGACGGCGCCTTCGACTATATCGACAAGCCGATCGAGCAGGATGACCTGTCGACCACCTTGGCCAATGCGCTTCGCCTGCGCGATGCCCTGCGCGACAACGAGCATCTGCGCCAGGAACTGGCCGGGCGCTATAAATTCGACTCCCTGGTCGGTAACTCCGGCAGTTTCCGCGCCGTCATCCGGTCCGTCGGCGAAGTCTGCGAGCAGCGCACGACCGTGCTCCTGACCGGAGAAAGCGGCACGGGAAAAGAGGTCGTCGCCAGGGCCATCCATTTCAACAGTCCCCGCCATCGCAAGCCCTTCGTCGCCGTCAACTGCGCCGCGATCCCCGAGAACCTGCTGGAAAGCGAATTCTTCGGCCATGTGAAGGGCAGTTTTACCGGCGCCCTGACCAACAGGACCGGGCGCTTCGGGCAGGCGGAGGGCGGCACGCTGTTTCTGGACGAAGTGGGCGACATGCCGCTTCACCTGCAGGCCAAGATCCTGCGCGTGCTGCAGGAAAGGCAATACGAGCCGGTAGGGGGATCGAGCCAGCGCTCGGCCGACGTCCGCATCATCGCCGCGACCAACCGCGATCTGCTGGCCATGGCGGGCGAAGGCCGTTTCCGCGAAGACCTCTATTATCGCCTTGCGGTTTTCCCGATCGCCCTGCCCGCCTTGCGGGAACGGCCGGAAGACATTCCTCTCCTGCTGGACCTGTTCGTCAACCAGCTCTCGTCATCACTGGGGAAGCGCGGCATTCAGTTCAGTGCCGAGGCGGCACGGCTGCTCTCCGCCTACCGCTGGCCCGGCAATGTCCGCGAGCTTCAGAACTGCGTGGAACGCCTGCTGATCCAGTCGAAAGGGCGCACGATCGAGGCCCGCGACCTGCCCGCCTATCTGACCGAACGCCCCGCGGCCGAGCCGGGGGCCGGCTTCCCGATCCTGCTCGATGAGGAAGCCGCGGTATTCGAGCGGCGATATATCCTTGCCGCCCTCAAGCAGGCCAACGGCGTCCAGGTTCGCGCCGCGGAACTGCTGGGCATCAACGAGCGCAGCCTGTGGCACCGGCTGAAGAAATACGGGATCGCCATTTCGAAGGCGGCGGCAGCGCAGAATTAGAGCCGGCCCGGTCAGAGTTGGCAGCGCGGCGCCCGCTGCGCGCGGGTGCGGCTTTGGCGTGCGGCCGAGCGATAGGCGGCATAGCGGTCGAGCGCCGTGGCGTTCAGGTGATCGAGATCCTTCAGGGCGTCGGCGCGGTCGTCGAGCGCTTCGAGCCCGGCCCGCACATAGGACAGGTAGTCGACCCCGGCTTCGGCAAAGGCAAGGTCGACCGGTTCGGCGAACCATTCGAGCACGGCACCGCCCGCATCGCGCAGGTTGGACGGACCAAGAAGCGGCAGCACCAGATAGGGCCCGTCCGGGATCCCCCAGGCGGCCAGCGTCAGGCCGAAGTCATTGTCGTGGTGACCGATGCCCAGGTGGTCGCCGGCGACATCGAAGACCCCCGCGATACCGACGGTACTGTTCACAAGGAACCGGATCAGCGCTTCCGCGGCCTGGCAGCTTCTGGCTTGAAGCAGGTCGTTGACGAAACTGTAGGGTTCCCGAAGATTGGACAGGGCGTTCGACAGCCCCTGCCGCAGGTCGGCCGGCACATTGCCGCTGTAGGCTGCGGCGACAGGCCTGGCGATCGAAGCGTCGATCGCCTGGTTGACCTCGAAAACGCCCCTGTTCAACCCCTCCAGGGGGTCGTCCGGCACCGCCGCCGCCGCCCTGCCCGGGGATACGGTCGCGCAGCCGCCGAGGCCGGCCGCCGACAGCAACAGAACAGCGGCCAACAGCCGCCGGGCCTGGACGGGCATGCGCATTCAGGGCGTCGCCGGCGGCAGTCTTGCGATCAGAGCATCGAGATCGCCGCCGGCCTGCCGCAAGACCGCGAGGTAATCCTCGCGGGTCGTGTCGGTGGTGCTGACGCCGTCGACCACGATATCGAACAGCTTCAGCGTCCGGCCGCTTTCCAGCACTTCCCAGTCCAGGCTGCGCGTGTCCTGGCTGCTTCCGCCGGTGACGCTGGTGGTCACCACCATGATATCGCCCGCCGCCTTGGCCTCCGAGACATCGACGCTCTGCCCTGAGTAATCGTCAAGGAGATCGATATAGGTGCGCAGCAGCGCGCCTTCGAAGACGGCGTAGAACCGCGTCCTCTGGTCATCGCCTGCCTTGGCCCAATACGAGCCGCACACATACTGGCCGATGGCCTTCACATCCAGCGCCGCCATCAGGAAGGTGCGGAATTTCTCCCGCCGCTGGTCCGGGGTCAGCCGGGCATCCCCCAGGATGCCGATCCCCTCCGCCGCCTCGGCGCGGACATAGGCGATGGCCTGTTCAGGGCCGGGCGTGGCATGGGCTGCCGGACCAGCGGCGATCGCCATGGCGAACGCCAGCCAGCAGGCGGCCCTGCCCGCGGTCTTTGGCACCGGCAACGCTTGCCAAGGGTTCCATTGCATCATCGGCTCCTTTCCGGGCCATCGGCGCCGGGCGGCATGAAATAGACGTCGACCCGGCCCCCCGGCAGCACCTGTGCACCGTCATCGACCAGGATCTTCACAACCTGCACATCGGCAAGGACGCTGCGGGTATTGCCACCATTGCCGATGGTGCGCCGGCCGATCATCGGCGACACGGCCGAGACGGTGCCATGGCCGGCGACGGCGCCCGTTTCGTCATGGAGGCTGACGTCGTCCCCCGGGTGGACCTTGCCCGCGTCTCTTCCGTCAAGCTCGGCATGCACGGCCATGGAACCATGAGCGCCCATGATGACGACCGGCTGTTCGAGCGAGGGCAGGGCCAGTTCGCCGGGCTGGCCCGAGACGGCCAGGACCGTTCCATCGACGGGCGCCCGTATCCTCGTCAGTTCCAAGGCGGCCCAGGCCCGGGCCAGTTCCGCCCGCGCGACATCGACCGCCGCTTCCTTGCGATTGAACGGGCGCGGCCCCGCCGCCGCTTCCGCGACGCCCAAGGCCTCGGCCGCGCGATGCCGGGCGGCCGAGGCGGCGGCGAGATCCGCGCGCGGGCCGGCCCTGCCGGCCGCCCCGGAGACGGCATCGAGTTCTTCCCGCAGCGAAAACACGGCCCGGTCCGCAGCGGCCAGGGCATCCTTCGCGGCCATGACCGGATCGCCCGCCAGCCGGTCGATGGCGCCGTCGCGTTCGGCCAGGCGCAAGGCAAGCTCGGCCTCGGCGGCGCGGACATGGGCCCGCGGCTCGGCGTCCGCCATCCTGAACAGGACATCCTCGGCCTGTACAGTCGCGCCCGCCTGGACATTCACGCTCGCGATCCGGCCCGGTTCGGCGACGGAGATACGGATGAAGCCCGTCCCGGGCTCGACGATGCCGGGCGCCGCGGCCGTCCAATGATCCCGCCCGGCCCCGGGCGGCGGCGCGGCCTGGACCGCCGGAGGTCGCATCAGCATGGGCAGGCCCGCCAGGCAGGCGAGGCCGACGAGGCCGAAGGCGATGTTGCGCCGGGTATGGTCATTCATGCCTGTAGTCCCGTGACGAGGTGAGCCGCGACGAGATTTTTCGCCTCTCGTCCTGCGTAATCGCGCCATCTTCGATCCGCACCATTCGATCGGCATAGGGTTCCGTCCGCGGATCATGCGTCACGGCCAGCACGGTGGCGGACCGCCGGTGGGCCAGTTCCGTCAGGAGTTCCATCACGATCTGCCCGTTGCGGGCATCGAGCGCCGATGTCGGCTCGTCGGCCAGGATGACCGGCGCCCCCGCGGCGATCGCCCGGCCGATCGCCAGGCGCTGCTGCTCGCCGCCGCTCATGGCCGCCGGCTTCGCCTCGCCGCGTGCCGTCAGGCCGACTTCGGCCAGGACATGCTCGACCCGGGCGGATGGATCCGCGCCGTCCCAATCGCAGGCATCGAGGGCCAGGCGGAGATTCTCCCTCGCGGTCAGGGCGGGAAAGAGATTGTAGTGCTGGAACACGAAGCCGATGCGCAGCCTGCGCACGCGTGCCAGCGCGCCGGCATCATAGCCAGTTACATTCTCGCCCATGATGCTGAGGGTGCCTTGCGTGGGCCGGCGCAGACAGCCGAGGATGGACAGCAAGGTCGTCTTGCCGCTGCCGGAGGGCCCGGACAACAGCGTGAGATCGCCGGCGAAAAGCGACAGCGACACCTCGCGCAGCACGGTCACCGGGCCGGCCCCGCCGGGCAGCATCTGGACGACCTTGCGGGCCTCGACCATCGGCAATCGGGTCATCGCGCGAGGACCAGCATGGGGTCGACGCGCAAGACCCTGATCACCGCCGCCATCGACGATCCGGCGCAGATCATCAGCGTCAAGGCCAGCAGCAGGCCGGCCAGGGGCCAGGACAGCACGACCGGCATCGCCGTGCCGGCGGTTGCCGCGGCGATCCCAGCCCCCGCAGCCAGCGCCACCGAATAGCCGAGGACCCCGCTGGCGCAGGCCTGCCACAGAACGACATCGACCAGATAGCGGCTCCTCGCCCCCAATGCCCGCAGCGTCGCAAACTGCGGCAGGTGGTCTTTGGCGCTGCCGTAGAGCGTTTGCGCGACGATCGCGATGCCGACCGCGAGCCCCAGGATGGCGCCGCTCAGAAGCGCCGCGCCCGCCCCGGTCGAAAACAGCCAGTGATCGGCATTGAGCGCACGGAATTCGGCCGTCGTCAGGACCTCGGCGGACGGCAGGCGCCTTGCGAGTTCGGCCTGCACCCCGGCCGGCGCGGCGCCCTCCTCCAGTTCGATCGTCAGGTAGGTTGCGGCGCCGGTCTCGAGACCAAGGGCGTTCCGCGCCCGATCGATCCTGGTGAAGACGTAGGGCGAGGTCGTGAACGACCGGATGCCGTGCGTGAAGCCCGCGATCCTTGCCCGGCTCTCCTCGATCTGCACCAGTTCACCCGAACGGGCGATGCCGAGATCGCCGGCATAGGTCCGATCGACGACGACGGCATCGGGCTGCCGCAGCGCCGTGCCGGCGTCCACCTCCGACGACCACGGCAGATGCCGGTCGGCGCCGGCGGTCGTGCCGATCAGGATGACGGACGTGGCATCGCCTCGGGCGGCCTGCCAGCGCGCGAACCCCACGACCAGCGGGCTTGCGCGGCTTACGCCCGGCACGGCCGCGGCGGCGGTGGGATCGATCCCCAGGGTGCCGGCCGGATCGTCGAAGTTGCTGGTGCCCTTCGGCACCACCCAGAGCGCCGCGCCGGCATGATCGATCATGGCCGACGTCATCTGCCGGAAGCCCAGGAACAGGCCAAGCTGGACATGCACCAGGGTGATCGCGATCGCCACCCCTGCGGCAACCAGGCAGAGATTGACCCGGTCGTGCAGGAGATTCCGGCAGGCCAGAACCAATCTCATGGCCGCCTCCCGCGCTCTTTCGACGACATCCGCTCGGCCTCCGTCGCTTCGCCTTCGCCGCGCCATGCCCGTGACCGGGCAAGGCGGCACAGAGCGAATAGCAGCCGCAAATTATCCGGGACTTAGCCGCACGATCGGCACCGGACGCTCCGCCCGGTGCCGATCGTGGCCGCGACCGCGATCAGTCGTCGTCGTGCTCCCCGTCACCGTCGCCGCCGGCCGCCTCGCCGGGCAGCACGGCGCCGGTCATCGCATCGACGAACACGGTCTTCACGGCGTCGCCCTGCGCCAGTTCGATTTCGTAGCGGGGCTTTCCGTCATCGGTCGCGAGGTCCGCGCTGACCGCCAGGGCACCGGCGGCCTGCGCCGCGGTGACCGCATCCGCCAGGGAAATCTTCACCTGGCCGGCCAGCGCCGCGTCTGCGGCATCCCGGTCATGATCCTTGCTCTCGGCATGCGCGCCGCCAGCCAGCGCAACCAGGGCGACCGCCGCAAAGGCGGCCAGACCTAGGGAACTATGCGTCATTGTCTTCTCTCCTGACACAGGGCCATCGGCGGCCCTCGGTCACGACAATGCTTCGCCAACCTGAAGCCGACATCGCCGACGCCATACTGTTTGGTAAGATTCGATTGCGCCGGCAGGGAAACCGGTCCGCTGCCACGCCAGGCGCGGACCGACCACAGGCCTGGGCCGCAACGCGACCCGGACGCCGGAGAGAAGCCCCGGCCGGGCCTGGAAAGACGGCAATTTCATGGGTTTGCGCGGACGAAAGGAGCGATGGCTGGGGGACCTGGATTCGAACCAGAGCTACCGGAGTCAGAGTCCGGGGTTCTACCGCTAAACTATCCCCCAGCGGGATCGTCGCGACGAGGCCGGCGTTATAGTCTTGCGAATCCCGGCTGTCAATCGGCTTTGCGGCGTTGAAACGGGTTTGACATTTGGGGCCGGCTGGCTATAGTCCGCCACCTACGCCGGGGTGTCATAGCCCCGGCTCATCATTTTTACTGGTTCCTACCCGCTCGGTGCGGGACGCGAAAAGCGGAAAATGCTGGCGGCATCGGAAACATGAGCAAGCGCGTTCAAGCGAAGTACAAGATCAACCGTCGTCTCGGCGTCAACCTCTGGGGTCGCCCGAAGAGCCCGGTCAACAAGCGCGAATACGGCCCGGGCCAGCATGGCCAGCGCCGCAAGGGCAAGGTCTCGGACTTCGGCATCCAGATGGCCGCCAAGCAGAAGCTGAAGGGCTATTACGGCAACCTGACCGAGCGTCAGTTCCGTAACCTCTATGCCGAAGCCGTGCGCCGCAAGGGCGACACCGGCGAGAACCTCGTCGGCCTGCTCGAACAGCGCCTGGACGCGATCGTCTACCGCCTGAAGTTCGTGCCCACCGTCTTCGCCGCCCGCCAGCTGGTGAACCACGGCCACGTCAAGGTGAACGGCCGCCGCGTCAACATCGCCTCCTATCAGGTGAAGATCGGCGACGTGATCGAACTGACCCAGCGTGCCAAGGAGATGGCCCTGGTCATGGAAGCGCAGCAGTCGTCGGAGCGTGAAGTGCCGGACTACCTGTCCTTCGACGGTACCAAGGCCACCTATATCCGCGTGCCCGGCCTTTCGGACGTGCCTTACCCGGTGCAGATGGAGCCGAATCTGGTCGTCGAGTTCTACTCGCGCTGATCGGCCGTCAGGCTTTTCGGAAACAAAGGGCGGCAGCGATGCCGCCCTTTTTTCTTTTCGTTCGCCAGATCGAATCGAGGGGTGCGGCATGCTGGAACATCGCGGGCGCGGCCTTGCCTTCGGCCGCCGGACCGTCTGGCGCCTCCACGACGATCGCCTGGAGCATGCGGTGGAGGGGCGTGACGCCGTCGCCATTCCCCTGCGGGACATCGCCGCCCTTTATGTCGGCCATGATCCGGCCAAGGGGGTCAGCCAGCGCTATCGCTGCGATATCGAATGGCAGGGCGAGACCTTCACCCTGTTTTCCTGCGACATGGGCGCGCTGAGCAGCGCCGACGGCGCCGAGACTTACGTTCCCCTGGTGCGCGCCCTGATCGCCGCCATCGCCAGGACCAACCCGCGCTGCCGCTTCATCAAGGGGCGGCGCCTGCCGTTCTCGCTTCTGATGCTGCTGATCGGGCCGGGAATCAGCCTTTTCGCCTTCGGTCTCGGCGCGTTCGCGGGCATGGGCGACGATGAGCGGGAGACCTTCGCTCTCCTTGCCCTGGTCGCCGGCCTGCTGGCCAGCCTGCCGACCGCCTGGGCGCGCTGGCCGCGCCCCTTCCCGCCCGAATCGCCGCCGGCGGATGCGCTGCCGGCGGCATCGAAGGGATGACGGGGAAGGGATGACGGGCGGCCAAGCCCCCCTCCCCGCCTCGACGAACGACCCGACGCTCGCGGCCTGTTCTTTCAGATAATTATTTGAATGAAACCGTCAGTCATCGCTCTCGCGCAGCTTCATCACACCAAAACCAGAAATCCATATTGAGGGGGAAAAACTCCACCAGGCCGAGGATGCACGTTTCATCACGATCACTCATCCAGTGATACTCATGATGCCGCCACCCTCCCCGCACCTCGACCGGGCCGGAATACTTGCTGCAATCAATACCCCTGCGCTCACACGTCAAATCGAGATCCTCCCGCACCCTCTCGACCAGAACGGGGGACACGGTCATATACTCATAGATGCTGTAGACCAGGAATAAAGCCGCCACGGCAGAAAAGGCGTAAAAGAAAACTATTACGCCTGATCGCATCTTCATCTTTCCGGGGTTAAACTTGATCGTTTCCCAATAAATTCAACCCCGGAACCTTCCTTACCCCCGGGCGCGGCGGCGGTCACCGCCGCCGGACGGGCCCTGGCCGCGCGCCTTCTGCGGCTGGCCCTGCGGCCTTTGGCCCTGGGGTTTCCGCCCTTCGCCCGGCCCGCCCTGGGGCCGGCGATTCTGGCTGCCCTGGGGCCGGCGCGGCTGTGCCTTCGCCGGCGCCGCTTCCGCCGGGGCGGAAGGGTCGGCGCGGCGGTCGATCACCGGCAGCTTCTGGCGCGTCACCTTCTCGATGTCGCGGAGATAGGCCACCTCGTCGCGGTCGCAGAAGGAAATGGCGATGCCGTCATTGCCCGCCCGCGCGGTGCGGCCGATGCGGTGGACATATTGTTCCGGCACATTGGGCAGCTCGAAATTGACGACATGGCTGATGCCGTCGATGTCGATGCCGCGGGCGGCGATGTCGGTCGCGACCAGCACCTTCACCGTGCCGGCCTTGAAGCCGTCGAGGGCGCGCTCGCGCTGGCCCTGGCTCTTGTTGCCGTGAATGGCGGCGGCCGACAGGCCGTAAGCCTCGAGGTGTTCGGCCACCCGGTCGGCACCGCGCTTGGTGCGGGTGAAGACGATCGGGCGCACCACTTCCTGCTTCGAGAGCAGTTCGAGCAGGAGGCCGCGCTTGCCCCCGGCTTCGATCAGATAGACCTGCTGGGTCACGCGCTCGGCGGTGGTCGCGACCGGCGTCACCTCGACCTTCACCGGCTCGCGCAGCATCTCGCCGGCGAGGGTGGCGATTTCCTTCGGCATGGTGGCCGAGAAGAACAGGCTCTGGCGCCGGCTGGCGAGGCGGCTGACGATCTTGCGGATGGGCACGACGAAGCCGAGGTCGAGCATGTGATCCGCCTCGTCCAGCACCACCACCTCGGTATGGTCGAGGCGGCAATGGCCGGATTCGATATGGTCGAGCAGGCGGCCCGGCGTCGCCACCAGGATATCCACCCCGCGCGAGAGGGCGCGGATCTGGGCGCCATGCGGCACGCCGCCGAAGATCACGGCGACGGACAGGCGGGTGAAGCGGCCATAGGCGCGGAAACTCTCGCCGATCTGGGCCGCCAACTCGCGGGTCGGGGCCATGATCAGGGCGCGCACCGTGCGCGGCACCGGCCGTGCCGGATTGTTCAGCAGGCGGTTGAGGATGGGCAGGGCGAAGGCCGCGGTCTTGCCGGTGCCGGTCTGGGCGATGCCCAGCATGTCCCGGCCCTCCAGCAGGGCGGGGATGGCGCGGGCCTGGATCGGGGTCGGGGTCGCGTAGCCCTCTTCATTGAGGGCGCGAAGCAAAGGCTCGGCGAGGCCGAGATCCGAGAATTGAGTCACCAATAATCTTTCACAAACGGCCCCGGCGACACCGCCCCGCCGATCATGCGGCGTCAGGCGATGCCCACCTCGGGCATGTGAACCTGGCAGCCCCGCGTGCCTGGGCAGCCAATGTCGGGAAAATCGATGCGCCCCTGAGGATCAACCCGTCGTCTGTTGCGACGGTCCTACGCGGCGGGGGCGCCTGATGCCGGCACCGCCGGACGTGCTCTTATCGCAGATGCGAAAGGCGAAGTCAAACCATCCTGCGACAACGGCAAAAGCCCGGCCCCGGTCGTCGACGCCCTTCGCCTTTTGACCGATGCTCGGCTAGAACCACGGGCCTAGCCTTCATCGCCATGCCGGAACCGTCCATGCCCCGTCCCCGCGTCTCCGTCTATATCGCCGCCAGCCTCGACGGCTTCATCGCCCGCGCCGACGGCGGCATCGAATGGCTGTCCGTGGTCGAGGACGAGCATGGCGAGGATTACGGTTTCGGCGAATTCATCGCCGATGTCGATACGGTGGTCATGGGGCGCAATACCTTCGACATGGTGGCGGGCTTCGAGCCCTGGCCCTTCGCCGACAAGCGGGTGGTGGTGCTCAGCCACCGGCCGCTGGAAGATGCCCCCGCGGGCGTCGCCCGCCACGACGGGGCGCTGGCCGACCTCATCCTCGCCCTGGGCGAGGAGGGGGTGCGGCGGGTCTATCTCGACGGCGGCGAGAGCATCCGCCAGGGCCTGGCCGAGGATCTGGTGGACGACCTGACCCTGTCCCACATCCCGGTCATGCTGGGCCGGGGCCGGCCCCTGTTCGGGCCCGAAGTGCCCCACGGCCGCTGGCAACTGCTGGGCGCCCGCCATTTCCCGACCGGGCTGGTGCAAGCGACCTACCGCAGGCTGGAATAGGCCTGCCCCAGGATCCAGCCTTCGAACCGGCGGATCACCGGATCCTCCTCCGGCCCCGGAGGGCGGTGCCCGGCGGCGACCTCGATCAGGCCGAGGAGGCCGATCAGGGCATCGAAGGCATCCTCCCCCGTCGGCGCGGGGCCGAAGCCGGCCAGCACCGCCGCCCGGGCCGGCAGTTCGAAGACCACATCGTGCCGCGCCGCCCAGTCGAGCAGCGGGGCCGCGCGGGCGCGCCGGTCGTCCTGCCGGCGCTTGCTGTCCCCGCCCTGGAAACGGCAGCCGAGATGGTCGTAGATCTCCCCCGGATAGCATTCGGCCAGCACCGTGCCGGACAGGCTCGCCAGCGGCCCGTCGAAGGGCCAGAGCTTGGCGCCTCGGGCCAGGGCCGGGCGGATCACCTCGCGCCAGCCGGCGATGGCGGCCTTGCCCACCTGATTGCCGCCGAGGGTCCAGAACAGGGCGGCGGCGGCCCGGCGCCGCGCCGTCGCCCGTTCGCAGCGGCGGTGCAATTCGTCCAGCGCGGCAACGCCATGGGCGGCGAGAAAGGGCGCCTGCCGCACCCCGGCCGTGGCCCGGGCGGGATAGAAGGGCCGGTGCAGGCCGACCTCCGCCACCCTGTCGGCCACGGTGAAGACATCCGCCCAGGCGCCCTCACCGAAAGCGGCCAGGGCGGCGCGGAAATCGGCAAAGCCCGTGCGCCGGCCATAGGCATCGGGCAGGCCGATCGGGAAGTCGAAGCCCGCCAGCACCGGCGCCGCCAGCAATTCGTCGAGAAAGCCGTCACCGACCGGTGCCGGCGCCGACACCAGCCAGCGCCCGCCCGACCACACCGCCCGCGCGGCAAAGCGCTTGCGCCGGTCGACGCTCCAATCCGCATGGACGAGGCGGGTGAACCTCAATGGCCGTGCCCGCACAGGGCATGGTCGGACAGGACCTCGATCACCCGGCAATCGGCGATCGAGCCGCCGTCGCACCGGTGCTGGTCGATCATGCGCTTCAACTCTTTCTGCAGGGTGCGCAGGCGCTTGATCCGGTCCTCCACCTCGGCCAGATGGCGGCGGGCGATGGCATCGGCATCGCCGCAGGGCTGCTCCGGGTGGTCCGACAGGCGCAGGAGATCGCGGATCGCCTCGACCGGGAAGCCGAGGTCGCGGGCATGGCGGATGAAGGCGAGGCGCCGCAGGGTGGACAAGCCATAGACCCGTTGCTTGCCCTCGGTGCGGGCCGGCGCGGGCAACAGGCCGATCTCTTCGTAATAGCGGATGGTCTGGACCTTGGTTTCCGTTCGCCTGGCCAGATCGCCGATGGACAAGTCTTTGATTTCCAGCGGGTTTCTCATCGAAATTTTCCCCTTGAAGCTCCAGTGGCTTCAGGTTCCATGGTGATCCTCACAAGATGGTGAGGACAAGTGTCATGAACAAGACTGCGCCCCGGCACCGCCTGAAGGTGGAAGGCATGGATTGCGCCAGCTGCGCGATCAAGATCGAGACGGCGTTGAAGCGCCTGCCCGGTGTCGACGAGGTCAATGTGAATGTGACCGGCGGTACGGTCGCGGTCACCGAGGGGGCGGTCTCCCCGTCCCTGGCCGACATGCAGGCGGCGATCCGCCGCCTCGGCTTTACCGTGATCGACAACGAGGCCCGGCACGATCACCAGTCCCACGACCATGGCCACGATCACGACCATGATCACAGCCACGACGATCCGGCCGACCGGGGCAAGCCCTGGTGGCGCACCGCCAAGGGGCGGCTGGTGCTGGCTTCCGGCGCCCTGCTTGGCCTTGCCTTCGCCGTGGAGATGGCGGTGCCGGCGGCCGGGCCCTGGGCCTTCGGCCTCGCGACCCTGATCGCCCTGCTGCCGGTGGCGCGCCGCGCCCTGGCCGCCGCGACCGCGGGCAGCATCTTCACCATCGAAATGCTGATGACGATCGCCGCCCTCGGCGCCCTGGCCATCGATGCCGGGGAAGAGGCGGCGGTGGTGGTCTTCCTCTTCGCCGTGGGCGAAGTGCTGGAAGGCTATGCCGCGAGCCGGGCCCGGCGCAGCATCGAGGCCCTGGCCGACCTGACGCCGCGCACCGCGCTCCGCCTGGCCGGCAGCACGACGGAGGAGATCCCGGCGGATCAGGTGAAGGTGGGCGATTTCCTGCTGGTCCGCCCGGGCGACCGGGTGCCGGCCGACGGCATCATCTGGGAAGGCATGTCCAGCCTAGACGAATCGCCGGTGAACGGCGAATCCGTGCCCCGGGCCAAACAGCCGGGCGACGACGTCTTCGCCGGCACCATCAATCTCGACGCCGCCCTGAAGCTGGAAGTGACCCGGGGTGCCGAGGACAATACCATCGCCCGCATCATCCGCCTGGTCGAGGAAGCGCAGGAGGCGAAGGCCCCGGTCGCCCGCTTCATCGACCGCTTCGCCCGCATCTACATGCCGGCGGTGGTGGCGATCGCCCTCCTCGTCGCCCTGGCGCCGCCCTTGCTGGCGGGCCAGGATTGGGGCACCTGGGTTTACCGGGCGCTGTCGCTGCTGCTGATCGCCTGCCCCTGCGCCCTCGTCATCTCGACCCCGGCCGCCATCGCCGCCGGTCTCTCCACCGGCGCGCGCCAGGGCCTGCTGATCAAGGGCGGCGCCGTGCTCGAAGCCCTGGGCGGGCTGAAGACCGTCGCCTTCGACAAGACCGGCACATTGACCGAAGGCCGGCCCCAGGTGACCGACGTAGTGCCGCTGGCCGCGACGAGGGACGAGGTTCTCGCGCTTGCCGCCGGCCTCGAGGTCGGCTCCAACCACCCGCTGGCCCGGGCGATCCTGGCCGAGGCCGGCCCCCGCGCCCTCGTCCCCGCCGACAATGTCGCCGCCCTGGCGGGCCAGGGCCTGACCGGCACGATCGCGGGCGAGCTGCTGTTCCTCGGCAGTCCGCGGGCCGCCGCCGAACGCGCCGCCTTCGATGCCGGCCCGGTAGCGGCGCTGGAGGAAGCGGGCAAGACCGTCGCCGTGCTGACCCGGGGCGAGCAGGCGCTGGGCCTGATCGCACTGCGCGACGAGGCGCGCGACGATGCCCGCCAGGGCCTGGCCCGGCTGGCCGCCATGGGCATCGAGGGCGTGATGCTGACCGGCGACAACCGCCGGACGGCCACCGCCATCGGCGCCGATCTCGGCGTCGAGGTCCATGCCGAACTGATGCCCGCCGACAAGGCCCGCATCGTCCGCGACCTGGCCGCCGCCGGCAAGGGCCCGGTCGGCAAGGTCGGCGACGGCATCAACGATGCCCCGGCGCTGGCCGCCGCCGCCGTCGGCATCGCCATGGGTGGCGGCACCGACGTCGCGCTGGAAACCGCCGACGCCGCCCTGCTGCACAACCGGGTCGGCGGCGTTGCCGACCTGATCGCCCTGTCGCGGGCGACGCTGGCCAACATAAGGGTGAATGTCGCCCTGGCGCTGGGCTCCAAGGCGATCTTCCTGGTCACCACCGTGCTCGGCCTGACCGGCATGTGGATCGCGGTGCTGGCGGATACCGGGGCGACCGTCCTCGTCACCCTGAACGCGCTGCGCCTGCTGCGCTTCCGGGCCTCGTCGTGACCCGCCTGCCTGTCGTATCGTCCCGTATTTCCGGCTTGAAGGCGCAGGTGATGGGATGAGTTTCGATCTGACCGGCGGCGTGGCCCTGGTGACCGGGGCCGGGCGCGGCCTCGGGCGGGAGATCGCCCTGGCGCTGGCGGCGGCGGGCGCCCTGGTGCTGGTCCATGGCCGCGCCCTCGAACCGCTGGAAGCCGTCGCCGGGGAAGCCATCGCCCGGGGCGGGCAGGCCGTGCCCCTGCCCTTCGACCTCGGCGACGAGGCGTCGGTGGCCGCCGCCCTCGACTGGGCGGGGCAACGTTTCGGCCCGGTCACCATCCTGGTCAACAATGCCGGGGCGCGGGACCGCCGGCCCCTGGCCGATCTCGACCGGGGCGCGGTCCGGGCGCTGCTCGAAATCGATCTCGTCGCCCCCTTCGATCTTGCCCGGCAGGTGGCGGCGGCCATGCCGGCGGGCGGGCGGATCGTCAACATCACCTCGATCGCGGGGCCGATCGCCCGGGGCGGCGATGCCGCCTATACCGCCGCCAAGGGCGGGCTGGACGCGCTGACCCGGGCACTGGCCGCCGAACTCGGGCCGCGCGGGATCACGGTGAATGCGGTCGCCCCCGGCTATTTCGCCACCGAGGCCAACCGCGCCATGGTCGAGGACGCGGGCGTGGCGGATTGGCTGGCGCGGCGCACCTCGCTCGGGCGCTGGGGCCGGCCGGCGGAGATCGCGGGGGCGGTGGTCTTTCTCGCCTCGCCCGCCGCCGCCTATGTCACCGGGCAGACGCTGGCGGTCGACGGCGGCTATCTGGGGCATTTTTGAACGCGTCGAACCTGCATGGCAGGCATGGCAAAGCCTGCCGTACCGCCCCGCGCCGAATCCCGGCATAAGGGGCTACCACAGCGACAAGAGCGGCGTTCCCCCATGACAGGCGCAGACGAGACCGGCCGCGGCCCGCCGGGTTACCGCACCATCGCCCTGATCATCGCCGCCGCCCTGTTCATGGAACAGCTGGACATCACCATCCTGGCGACGGCCCTGCCGGCCATGGCGCGGGATTTCGGCACTTCGGCACCCAATCTGTCGCTGGCCCTGACCGCCTATATGCTGTCGCTGGCGATCTTCATCCCGGTTTCCGGCGTCATCGCCGACCGGTTCGGCACGCTGAACGTGTTTCGGGTGGCGATCGTGGTCTTCACCCTCGGCTCCGCCCTGTGTTCCCTGGCGGAGGGGCTGGCCTCGATCGTCGCCGCCCGCCTGCTCCAGGGCCTGGGCGGGGCCATGATGATGCCGGTCGGGCGCCTGATCCTGCTGCGCGCCGTCGACAAGAAGGACATGGTGGCGGCAACCGCCTGGCTGCTGGTGCCGGCCCTGGTCGGGCCTATCGTCGGGCCGCCGCTGGGCGGTTTCATCGTCACCTATCTCGACTGGCGCTGGATCTTCTACATCAATGTCCCGATCGGCCTGCTCGGGATCGTGCTCTCCAGCCTTTACATTCCGAACCTGAAGGTGGCGCCGGCACCGGGCCAGCGGTTCGACCTTGCCGGCATGATCCTGTCGGGGATCGCGCTCGGCGGCCTGTTCTTCGGCGCCGAAATGGCCAGCCGCGAGGGCGAGGGGCGGGTCGCCGTCGGGCTGGTCGCCCTCGGCCTGGTCTTCGGCGCGCTTTACCTGCGCCATGCCCGGCGCCACCCCTCGCCCATTCTTGACGTGTCGCTGCTTCGGGTGGAGACGTTCCGCCTGTCCATGGTCGCAGGCTCGCTGGCCCGGATCACCCAGGGGGCCCATCCCTTCCTGCTGCCGCTGATGTTCCAGCTGTCCTTCGGCCTCAGCGCCGCCGAGGCCGGCGGCCTGATCCTGGCGACGGCGCTGGGCGCCACCGCCATGAAAGCCTGCGCGCCCTATCTGCTGCGCCGCTTCGGCTTTCGCGACTGCCTGACCGTGAACGGGGTGCTGTCCAGCCTGACCTATGGCGCTTGCGCCTTCTTCACCCCGGACTGGCCCCATGGGGCGATCCTGCTCGTCCTGTTCTGCAGCGGCTTTTCCATGTCGTTGCAATTCACCGCCTATAACACCATCGCCTATGACGAGATCGGCCCGGAACGGATGAGTTCCGCCACCAGCTTCTACACCACCTTCCAGCAGTTGATGCTGTCGGCCGGTGTCTGCGCCGCCGCCGCCGTCCTCCATATCGCTTTGGCGCTGGGCGGGCGCGATGCCCAGGCGCCGGGGGATTTCTCCGCCGCCTTCCTGGTGGTGACCGGGATTTCCCTGCTCGCGACGCTCTGGAACCGCCGTTTCGCCCCCGATGCCGGCAGCGACATCAGCGGCCACCACCTGCGCGACCGCTGATCACAGGAACAGGCGATAGGCCGGGTTGCCGGTCTCTTCCTCGTGGGGGTAGCCGAGCGCATCGAGCATGGCATCGAAGCGCGGGCGCTGGCCCGGCGGGACTTCGATCCCGACCAGCACCCGGCCGTAATCGGCGCCGTGGTTGCGGTAGTGGAACAGGGTGATGTTCCATTCCGCCCCCACCCCGTCCAGGAAGCGCATCAGCGCCCCCGGCCGCTCGGGGAATTCGAAGCGCAGCAACACCTCGTCGGTCAATTCCGGCGACTTGCCGCCGACCATATAGCGGATGTGCAGCTTCGCCGTCTCGTCCGCCGACATGTCGAGCACGCGGTAGCCGAGGGCGGTCAGGCTGTCGACGATCGGCGGCTTCTCGCGCCGGGCATTGTTCAGCTTCAGGCCGACGAAGACATGGGCTTCGCTGCCCGCGGCATAGCGGTAGTTGAATTCGGTGATGCTGCGGTCGCCCAGCACCTGGATGAAGCGGCGGTAGGACCCGGGCACTTCGGGGATGGTGACGGCCAGCAGGATTTCCCGCGCCTCGCCGATCTCCGCCCGCTCGGCGACATGGCGCAGCCGGTCGAAATTCATGTTGGCGCCGCTGGCGACGGCGATCAGGGCGCCGGTGCGCACCGGGTTCGCCGCCGCATAGGCCTTGAGCCCGGCCAGGGACAGGGCCCCCGCCGGCTCGGCGATGACGCGGACATCCTCGAACACATCCTTGACCGCGGCGCAGATCGCATCCGTATCGGCCAGGATCACATCGTCCAGCAGGTCGCGGCACAGGCGGAACGTCTCCGCCCCCGCCTGGCGCACGGCGACGCCATCGGCGAACAGCCCGACCCGGTCCAGCACCACCCGCGTGCCGGCGTCGAGCGCCGCCTTCATCGAGGCGGCATCGACCGGCTCGACCCCGATCACCCTTGTCTCGGGGCGCAGGAACTTGACGTAGGAGGCGATCCCCGCCGCCAGCCCGCCGCCGCCGATGGGCACGAAGATCGCCTCGATCGGGTCGGGATGCTGGTGCAGCACCTCGACCGCCACCGTGCCCTGGCCGGCGATGACGTCCGGATCGTCGTAAGGATGGACGAAGGTCAAGCCCTGGTCCCGTTCCAGCCGGCGCGCGTGCTCATAGGCGACGTCGAACGTATCGCCGTGGAGGACGATCTCGGCACCCCAGTAGCGCACGGCCTCGACCTTGATCGCCGGCGTCGTCACCGGCATGACGATGACCGCCCGCAGGCCCAGCCGCCTGGCCGACAGCGCCACCCCTTGGGCATGATTGCCGGCGGAGGCGCAGATCACCCCCGCCGCCCGCGCCGCCGCATCCAGCCGCACCAGCTTGTTGTAGGCGCCCCTGATCTTGAACGAGAAGATCGGCTGCAAATCCTCGCGCTTCAGCAGGACCGACGCCCCCAGCCGCTGCCCCAGCCGCACCATGGCGTCCAGCGGCGTCTGCACCGCCACGTCATAGACACGGGCATCCAGGATCCTGCGGACATAGTCGGTCACGATCGCACCTCCGGTAAGCGGGGGAAGTGTTTTAGCGGAAAACCAACGGCTATGTCGCCGGGCCTGCGCGGGATATCTTCGGCCCCGGTCGGAAATTCGTGAAAGGCCCCCTATGCGCAGCATCGATTTCGGCTCGTGGCAGGGCCTGATCGCCACGGTGGTGGGCCTCGCCCTGGTCACCCTGATCGGCGTCGGCATCCGGCTCTTGATCATGTTCACGATCCAGCAGCGCCGGGAACGCCTGAACCGGCAGATCAACGAGCGCCTGCGCACCCTGATCGCGGCCTATAAGACCCTGGGCGGCTCGTTCACCGGCAATCTGGCGGTGGACCCCACCCATCTGCGCGACCTGCGCCGCCGCGACCGCGAAAGCGGCGGCGAGGACGGCGGCGGATCGGACCGGCCCCGGCGCATCCGCGATGCGGTCGAGGCCGCCCTGTCGGACATCATCCTGCTCGGCACCGAGGATCAGGTCCGCCTGGCCGAACGGGCGGCGCGGGAACTGGTCGCCGGGCGCCCCGTCCATACCCACGACCTCGTCGTCTCGCTGCGCGACTTCATTCGCGAAGCCCTGGACCTCGCGCCGATCCCGGCCGACCTCGCGATCCCGGTGCAGGGCCCGGCGCGCCCCTCCGGCACCGGCGGGCGCGGCAAGGGCGAGGGCGGGGCGAAGGCGGGCCGGCAAGGCGGCGGTGACGGCATGGGCGGCGGCATGGGGCTGGGGGTCGGGATGGTTCGCGACCCGGATGCGCCCGGGCCGGCCGATCTCCCGCCATGATACCGGGATACCCCCCCGACATCCCCCCTTGCCCTGCCCCGCCCCCCGCGTAGACTGACAAAAAACCAGCATGCGAGGGGAGCGAGATGAGCGGAATTCTGGATGTATTGGTCATCGGGGCGGGACTGTCGGGGATCGGCATGGCCTGCCATCTGGCGAAGGAATGCCCGGGCAAGCGCGTCGGCATTCTCGAACGCCGGCAATCGGTGGGGGGCACCTGGGACCTGTTCCGCTATCCGGGCATCCGGTCGGACAGCGACATGTTCACCTTCGGCTATAAGTTCCGGCCCTGGCACGACCTGAAGGTCCTGGCCGACGGGCCGTCGATCCGGCAATACATCCGCGATACCGCGCGCGAATACGGCGTCGACCGCAAGATCACCTTCGGCTTCAAGACCGAACGGGCGGAATGGTCGAGCGCGGACAAGCTCTGGACCGTTTCCGGCATCGACGAGACGACGGGCGAGGCCCGCCAGTATCAGGCGCGCTTCATCGTCGGCTGCACCGGCTACTACAATTACGACCAGGGCTTCCAGCCCGATTTCCCGGGGCGGGAACAGTTCAAGGGCCAGTTCCTGCACCCGCAGCATTGGCCGGAAAACCTGGACTATAAGGGCAAGCGCATCGTCATCATCGGCAGCGGTGCGACCGCGGTCACCCTGGTGCCGGCCATGGCGGACGAGGCGGCCCATGTCACCATGTTGCAGCGCTCGCCGACCTATATCTTCTCCGTCCCCGCGCTCGACAAGATTTCCGGCGTGCTGCGCCATGTCCTGCCCGACGCCTGGGTCTACGGCCTGGCCCGCAAGCGCAACATCATCGCCCAGCGCTGGCTCTATATCGCCGCGCGGCGCTGGCCGCAGCGGGTGCGCAACT
Organism: Zavarzinia compransoris; assembly: GCF_003173055.1. Classification (NCBI taxonomy): domain Bacteria; kingdom Pseudomonadati; phylum Pseudomonadota; class Alphaproteobacteria; order Rhodospirillales; family Zavarziniaceae; genus Zavarzinia; species Zavarzinia compransoris. The sequence goes on along the minus strand of NZ_QGLF01000001.1, from coordinate 40,831 downwards.
TCCTGCTGAACAATGTGAAGAAGCAGATCGGCCCCGATGTCGACATGCGCCACTTCACGCCCAGCTACATGCCCTGGGACGAGCGGCTCTGCGCCGTGCCGAGCGGCGACCTGTTCCGGGCGCTGCGCGAGGGCAAGGCCGCCATCGCCACCGACCAGATCGAGACCCTGACCGAGACCGGCATCCGCCTGAAATCGGGCGCCGAACTGCCGGCGGACATCATCGTTTCCGCCACCGGGCTGAACATCCGCCTGTTCGGCGGCATGCAGCTGGCGGTCGACGGCAAGCCGAGCGATCCCGCCGCCTCGATGATGTACAAGGGCGTCCTGGTGCAGGATGCCCCGAATCTCGCCTATATCTTCGGCTATATCAACGCGCCCTGGACCCTGAAGGCGGACCTTGCCTCCAGCTATGTCTGCCGCCTGCTGAACCATATGGACAGGAACGGCATCGCCGTGGCCACCCCGCGCGATGCCGAGGGCTGCGCGGTCGACGATACGATCATGGGCGACCTTTCGTCCGGCTATGTCCGCCGGGCCAAGGGCACCCTGCCCCGCCAGGGCAGCCGCCTGCCCTGGCGCGTGCTGCATCATTACGAGAAGGACACGCGCATGCTGCTGAAGGACGGGATCGAGGACGACGTGCTCGAATTCGCCAAGGCGTGAGACGGGCGCCCCTCACCCGCCGCGGGGCGAGGGGCGTAACGCCAGGGCCTCCGGCGGGACGGCGATGCCATGGCGGGCGAGCACCGCCAGCATCGTGTCGTCGAACAGCCGTTCCGCCATCTCGCGCCCGCCGATCAGCTGGCGCAGTTCCAGGCTGACCACGCCGTGCATCACCGCCCAAAGGGCGCGCATGATGAAATCCGCCTCCGCCGCCCTCATGCCCGGGCGGCAGGCGGCCAGGGTCTGGCGCATGGGCCGCGTGGTGTTCCAGGCGTGGCGCCGGCTTTCCGCGCTCGGGGAAAAGCCGGTGCCGGCGTCGCCGAACATCACCGCATAGAAATCGGGCCGGGCCAGGGCATAGAGCCGGTAGCCCCGGGCCAGCATGATCAGGCGATGGCTGGCCGGCTCGATCGCCGCGACATCGGGCAGATGGGTGGCGATGCCGTCGAAGGCATCGCGGTAGAGCGCTTCGAGCAACCCCTCCTTGCCGCCGAACAGCGTATAGACCGCCTTGGTCGAGACATTCACCTTCTCGGCGAGATGGCGCACGGTCAGCGCGCCCAGCCCCTCCTCCGACAGGATGCGGGCGGCGGCGGCCAGGAGGGCGGCGCGCAGGTCCTCGCGCAGGTCGGCCCGGGTCTGCCGCGCGTCGAAGGTCCGGGCATCGAAGGTTTCGCTCAACGGTCGCCGCTCCTGTCGCGCATCATGCTCGCATTCGTTTATCGGCCTTTTTCGGGCCTTGTGGCAACATCGTTTCTTATGGTAACAACGTTTCCATCATCGCATTTCATAAAGAACGACCCCGGGAGAGCACCATGATCATCGACCGCAGCCATGGCATCGCTGAAGGCCTGCGCCGCCGCCTGTCCCTGCCCGCCATCGCGGCGCCGCTGTTCATCGTCTCCAACCCGGACCTGGTGATCGCCCAGTGCAAGGCGGGGATCGTCGGCTCCTTCCCGGCGCTCAACGCCCGCCCGGCGGCCCAGCTCGACGAATGGCTGGCCCGCATCACCGAGGAACTGGCGGCCTGGGACCGCGACCATCCGGAAAGCCCTTCGGCCCCCTTCGCCGTCAACCAGATCGTGCACCGCTCGAACGACCGGCTGCAACACGACGTCGAAATGTGCGTGAAATACAAGGTGCCGGTGGTCATCACCTCGCTCGGCGCGCGGGAGGATGTGAACGCCGCGATCCATTCCTACGGCGGCATCGTCATGCATGACGTCATCAACCAGGTCTTCGCCCGCAAGGCGGTCGAGAAGGGCGCGGACGGGCTGATCGCGGTCGCCGCCGGCGCCGGCGGCCATGCCGGGCAATTGTCGCCCTTCGCCCTGGTCCAGGAAATCCGCGCCTGGTTCGACGGGCCGCTGGCCCTGTCCGGCTCGATCGCCCGGGGCGACGCGATCCTGGCGGCCGAGGCCATGGGGGCCGACTTCGGTTACATCGGCTCCGCCTTCATCGCGACGAAGGAAGCCAATGCCGCCGAAGCCTACAAGCAGATGGTGGTCGACAGCACGGGCGAGGACATCGTCTACACCAACCTCTTCACCGGCGTGCACGGCAATTACCTGAAGCCCTCGATCGTCAACGCCGGGCTCGACCCCGCCAAGCTGCCGGTCTCGGACCCGAGCAAGATGGACTTCGGCTCGGGCGGCAATACCGGCGCCAAGGCCTGGCGGGACATCTGGGGTTGCGGCCAGGGCATCGGCGCGATCGATGCCGTGCTGCCCGCCGGCGAATTGGTCGCCCGCTTCCGCCGCGAATATGACGCCGCGCTGGCCCGCCTGAACGGCCGTACCGGTATCACCCGCGCCCGCGCCGCGGAATAAGGCGCCGCGGGCCCCTGTGGCCCGCCCGCAACAGGTGATGCGGCAACGACACCGGCGTGTGACGTTGCCGCTTGCCGCCCTGCTGTCCGCGGCGTAAATACACGCCGCGGTCTTAGAACCGGCAAGAGCACAACGGTCGGCGTTCGCGAACGCCACCCTCGCAGGCGGCACTGCCGTCCTGCGTCAGGCGCCTTGCCGATCGGGCCGTATGAGGCCTTAGCTCAGCGAGAGCGCCGGTCGTCCGGCAGACGCGGGTTCGACGCCCGCAGGCTTCGCCATGGGAAAGCACCAGATCGCGAATCTGCGTGTTGAAGGTTCGAAGCCTTCTCCACCACTGGTCTTGAAAACCAGCTGCACCACCCGGTGCCCGGAATGCGGGGCCGGGAACCGGCCTGCAAGGAACCCCCGGCTTCACAAGATCCGGGGTGACCGAGCCTTCCGCCGTCGCCGGTTTCGGGTGACGGAGACGACACGGCCCCGCCACCGGATCAGGTTCGCCCGCTCCGGCCGCGCGGCCGCCTCTGCCCCCTCTCCCCGCGCTCCGCGGCGGGCGGATGTCGCCGGTTCCCGGTCCTTTTCCGTCAACCCCCAACCTCATCCCGGACCGCATCGCGGCCCGGAACCGCCACACGAAAGGACGATCGACGCATGCCGTGATCATGCCCGATGGAGTAACGACGATGACGACTTTTCTCGATCTGATCAGGGGCCGCAAGCGCCTCCTCGCCAAGGAAAACGAGCGGATCCTCGCCCTTTACCAGGGCCGCCTGCTGGGCCTTTTCGGGCCCGGCGAAATCGCGCTGCCGAGCCGCGGCGGGATGCTGGAAACCCATGTCTTCGACATCGGCCAGGGCCGCTTCCTCTCGCCTTATGAAAAGCCGTTGTTCGATCGTCTCCCGGCCGTCGCGGCCCGTCACCTGACCGCTTTCCGCACCGGGCGCGACGAGACCGCGGTCATCGAGCGCGACGGCCAGATCTTCGCCGTGCTGAAGCCGGACAGCCGCCTGACGGTCTGGACCGATGCCGGCCCCTGGGCCGCGACGGTGGTCGACATCCAGGCGGTGCCGCGGGTCGCCCCGGCCCTGCTGAAGCGCCTGGTGCTGGCCGGCAAGACCGAGGGGATCGCGGTCGCCGCGGTGGCGGAAGGCTGGGTCGGCCTGCTGACGATCGACGGCGTCCTTGCCGAGACTCTGCCCCCGGGCGTGCACGGCTTCTGGAACGCCGGCCGCACGGTCACCGTGAAGCAGGTCGAGACCAGGCGCCAGTCGCTGGATATCGCGGGCCAGGAAGTGCTGACCCGCGACCGGGTGACCATCCGCATCAACCTGACCGCGGAATATCGCGTCACCGATCCGGTGACGGCGGTGATCGCGGTCAAGGATTTCGCCGACAGCCTGTACCGCGCCCTTCAGCTTGCCTTCCGCAAGACGCTGGGCGCCCTCAGCCTCGACCAGATCCTCGAGCGCAAGGTCTCGCTCGATGCCGAGGCGGCGGAAGGGGTGACGGCGGAAATGGCGGCGCTCGGCGTCGAGGTGATCGACATCGCCCTGAAGGACGTGATCCTGCCGGGCGAGATGCGCGAGATCCTGAACCAGGTGGTCGCGGCGGAAAAGCAGGCGGAAGCCAATGTCATCCGCCGGCGGGAGGAGACCAACGCCACCCGCGCCCTGCTGAACACGGCCCGGGTGATGGCGGAGAACCCCGTCATGCTGCGCCTGAAGGAGCTCGAGGCGCTGGAGACGATCGCCGGCAAGGTGGAACGCCTGACGGTGCACAACGGCACCGGCGGGCTGTTGAACGACCTCGTCCGCCTGCGCGACGAGTGAAGATGGGGCGGCGGCCCGTCCGCCGCCCCCGTTCCCGGGCCGGGTCAGCCCTTGTGGTGCACGGGCTGCATCCCGTAGACCGGGGTTTCCAGCCCTTCCATCCGCGCCTTCAGCTGCAACGACAGATATTGCGAATAATGGCGCGACTGGTGCAGGTTGCCGCCGTGGAACCACAGGGCTTCCTGCTGCGTGGGCTTCCACATGTTGCGCTGCTCGCCCTCCCACGGGCCGGGGTCCTTGGTGGTGTCGGAGCCGAGCCCCCAGCATTTGCCGACCTTCTCCGCCACCGCCGGGCTGATCAGGTCCGCCGCCCAGCCGTTCATCGAGCCATAGCCGGTGGCATAGACGACGAGATCGGCCGGCAGCCGGGTGCCGTCCTTCAGGACCACCGCATCCTCGGTCAGGTGGGAGACGTCGGACCCCGACTTCAGCTTGATCGAGCCGTCGATGACGAGATCGCAGGCGCCGACGTCGATGTAGTAGCCCGACCCCCGGCGCAGATATTTCATGAACAGGCCCGAGCCGTCGTCGCCCCAGTCGAGCATGAAGCCCGCCGCCGCCAGCCGGTCGTAGAACTCCTTGTCCCGCTCGCGCATGCGGTCGTAAAGCGGGATCTGGAACTCGTGCATGATCCGGTAGGGCAGCGAGGCGAAGATCAGGTCCGCCTTCCGCGTGGTCATGCCGGCGGCCAGGGCGCGCTCGGAATAGAGATCGCCGAGGCCGATATCCATCAGCGTCTCCGAACGCACGATATGGGTCGAGGAGCGTTGCACCATGGTGACGTCCGCCCCCGCCTCCCACAGGGCCGCGCTGATGTCGTGGGCGGAATTGTTGGAACCGATGACGACCGCCTTCCGCCCGGCATAGGCGTCGGGCCCCGGATGGCGGGAGGAATGCTGCTGCTCGCCCCGGAATACGTCCTGGCCGGGGAAGACCGGCACATTGGGCTTGCCCGACATGCCGGTGGCCAGCACCAGCTGCTTCGGCCGCAGCACCACGTCGCGGCCCTCGCGGGTGACCGTCACCACCCATTCCTGCGCCGCCTCGTCGAAGTGGGCGGACCGGCAGGTAGTGGAACCCCAATAGTTCAGTTCCATCACCTTGGCATACATTTCCAGCCAGTCGCCGATCTTGTCCTTGGGCGTGAACACCGGCCAGTTCTCGGGGAAGGGAATATAGGGCAGGTGGTCGTACCAGACCGGGTCGTGCAGGCAGAGCGACTTGTAGCGCTTGCGCCAGCTGTCGCCCGGGCGTTCGTTCTTCTCGACGATGATAGAAGGCACCTTCAACTGGCGCAGCCGCGCGGCCAGGGCGATGCCGCCCTGGCCGCCGCCGATGATCACCACATAGGGCTGGTTGACGTAGCCGAGTTCGCGCGCTTCCTCGGCCCGTTTCTCGGACCAGGTGCTGCGGTTGCGGCGGCTGCCGTGCTCGGCGCCCAGGGGCCGGCGGATGCCCTTCGGTTCCTCGTGGCCCTTCAGTTCGGTCATGGTCGTCAACAGGGTCCAGATCCGGCCGTCGCGGATGCGGATATGGCCATAGCCGCGGGCGAGCGCCGTCTCGAACTCGAACCAGCCGTCGGTGACGCCGTCCGCCTCGCCCGCCGGCTCCCGCGTGTCGCGGCGCAGGCGTTCAGGCGCGATCCGGGCAAGCTGGCTTTGCAGCATGGCGCGGATCTGGTCCCGCCCCTCCAGCGTCTTCAGGTTCCAGGTGAAGGCGACGAGGTCGCGCCAATAGCTGTCGGTGGCGAAGAGATCGACGGCGCCGTCGATATCGCCGGCGGCCAGCGCCTCGCCCAGGCGGCCGAGAATGGCATCGACCCTGGTGGCGGGACTATGGTCAAGCATGGTGTTCCTCCCTGTTCTGCTTGTCGTGCAGGGGGAGGAGGAGCAAGCGCCGTGCCAGGGGGAAAGGCGCGGAAATCCGGGCTTCGGCTGTGGCGCGGGCGGGCCCGGCGCCACAGGTGCGGCGCGGCCGGTCAGCCCGGCTGGATGTTGCAGCCGCAGACCGGGCAGGCCTCGGCCGCCGTCAGCGGCAGGGGCACGCCGGCCTTGCCCAGCAGCGCCAGGGCGCGTTGCAGATGGCCGCCGTGAGGCCCGACCTCGCAGCGGCTGGCGAACAGGGCGGCGTCTTCCGGCCCCATGTCCTGGGTCGACCAGGCAAGCGCGGTGGTGGCGCCCAGCGCCATGGCAGGCGTCGATACGGTGGCGAAGAGAAACGCGCGGCGGCTGATCGACATGATGGAAACCTCTCGGACGCACCTTCCTCCCGTTACGGCGGCGCGTCAACGGGGGGCGATGAAGGGCTGGCGGATCTCGGCGAAGACCGCCAGGGCCTCGCAGGCATCGGCATGGGCGGCCAGGGCCGGATGGCGGCCGCGGACGAACAGCCCGGGATGGGCGGCGTCGAGGAAATGCAGGACGCAGCCGAGGGCGATATCGGCATGGCCGGGGCTTGCGCCGAACCAGAAGCCGTCCTGCCCCGCCCGCTCCGCCTCCAGCGCCGCCAGGGTTCCCGCGACCTGCCCCTCCAGCCGCGCGGTCCAGGCCGGGGCCGGAACCTCGTGCATCACCCGTTCGTAGAACAGCGCCACCGCCTTGTCGGCAAGGCCGGTGGCCAGCGCGATCCGCCGCAGGTCCCGGTGGCGGGCGGGGCCGGCGGCGGCGATCAGGGCGCGGTCGCGGCCCCGGGCTTCGTCGAGATAATCGAGAATCCCGGCGCTTTCGATCAGGGCGCTGCCGTCGTCGAGCACCAATGTCGGCACCCGCCGCAGGGGATTATGGGCGGCCAGCCGGTCCGCATCGGAAAAGGCCGACCAGGGCAAATGCTCGAAGGCAAAGCCATAGAGCCGGAGCGCGATGCCGACACGGCGGACGAAAGGCGAATCATATTGGCCGATCAGAATCATGGCGTCACACGCTGGGGCAGCCGTCCTCGCCGAGCGGCAGGGGTTCCGTATTGCCCTGGCTCCATTGTTCCGCGATGGCGCCGGGAATGCCCGTGTTGCCGGGATCGCCGCCGATCGGATAGAAGCGCTCCCGCCCCGTGGGGCCGCCGACGGCAAAGCACGAGGGATCGTCCTTGGCGTTCAGGCTCGGGTAGTCGAAGCAGATGATGGGCGTGCCCGCCTGCAGCATGCCGAAATCCTGCGCCAGGCTTTCCACCCACCAGGTGCCGGAATGCAGGCACTGCAGCTGGAAATAGGCGACCCGGCCGTCGGGCGCGTAATATTCCTTGAACGTATCGCCGGACAGGAAGCGCCCGACCAGGGTGCGGTCGGCGAACAGGCGCTGCAACTGGTCGGCGCTGCGGATGACGTCGACCTCGGCCCGGGCCGGCCCGGCGGCCAGGACGGCGGCGGCCAGCATCAGGGCGGACATCAGGCGACGGCGCATCTCAACCTCCTCGGGCGGCACGCCTCTGGTATGCGCCAATGGTGCCGCCAGGGGAAGCCCCGGGGACTTCCCCGCGCGATCGCCCGGGTCTTAAGATGGCGGACGCCGACAACAGGGAGGACAGAATGGTCGCGCTGAAAGATCCCGGCTTGTTCCGCGAGCGGAACTATATCGGCGGCGAATGGGTGGCGGCGGACGATGGCGCCACCGTCGAGGTGACCGACCCCGCCACCCTGGCCGTGCTCGGCACCGTGCCCAGGGCCGGCCGGGCGGAAACGGCGCGGGCGATCGCCGCCGCCGACATCGCCCTGCCGGCCTGGCGCAAGAAGACCGCCAAGGAACGCGCCCTGGTGCTGCGCCGCTTCGCCGACCTGATGATGGCGAATCAGGACGACCTCGCCCTGCTCATGACCCTCGAACAGGGCAAGCCGCTGGCCGAATCGAAGGGCGAGATCGCCTATGCCGCCGCCTTCCTCGAATGGTTCGGCGAGGAGGCGAAGCGGATCTACGGCGAAACCATCCCGTCCCATGCCGCCGACAAGCGGATCATCGTCACCCGGGAACCGGTGGGCGTGGTCGCCGCCATCACGCCGTGGAATTTCCCCGCCGCCATGATCACCCGCAAGATCGGTCCGGCGCTTGCCGCCGGCTGTACCGTGGTGGTGAAGCCGGCGACCCAGACCCCCTATTCCGCCCTGGCGCTGGCCGAGCTTGGCGCCCGGGCCGGGCTGCCCGCCGGCGCCCTCAATGTGGTCACCGGCGCGGCCCAGGCGATCGGCGGCGAGATGACCGCGAATCCGATCGTGCGCAAGCTGACCTTCACCGGCTCGACCGAGATCGGCAAGGTGCTGATGGCGCAATGCGCCGGCACGGTGAAGAAGGTCAGCCTGGAATTGGGCGGCAATGCCCCCTTCATCGTCTTCGACGATGCCGATCTCGATGCCGCGGTCGAGGGGGCGATCGCCTCCAAGTTCCGCAACACCGGCCAGACCTGCGTCTGCGCCAACCGGATCCTGGTCCAGGACGGGGTGCATGACGCCTTCGTCGAGAAATTGTCCCGCGCCGTCGCCGCCCTCAAGGTCGGCAGCGGCATCGAGCCCGGCGTCACCCAGGGCCCGCTGATCGACATGAAGGCCGTCGCCAAGATCGAGGACCATATCGCCGACGCCCTGGCCAAGGGTGCCAGGCTGGCGACCGGCGGCCGGCGCCACGCCCTTGGCGTCTCCTTCTTCGAGCCGACGGTGCTGACCGGCGTCACCCCGGCCATGGCGGTCGCCCGGGAGGAGACCTTCGGCCCGCTGGCCCCGGTGTTCCGCTTCGCGGACGAGGGGCAGGCGATCCGCATGGCCAATGATACCGAATTCGGCCTCGCCTCCTATTTCTATGCCCGCGACGTCGGCCGTATCTTCCGGGTCGCGGAAGGGCTCGAATACGGCATCGTCGGCATCAATACCGGCCTGATCTCGACCGAGGTCGCCCCCTTCGGCGGGGTGAAGGAATCCGGCATCGGGCGCGAAGGCTCGTCCCACGGCATCGACGATTACGTCGAGATCAAATATCTCTGCCTCGGCGGGCTCGACCGATGACCGCGTCCCCGCCCCTGCTGGCCGGGGAGGCCCTGATCGCCCTGCTGGCGGAGGCCGGCGGCGCCGGCGATGCCGCCGGCAGCCCCCTGCCCCTGGTCACCCTCGGCCTTGCCGAGGCGGCGGAGGTGCAGGGCCGGGTGCTGGGCCTCATCGGCAGCGATCCCCGCTGGCTGGTGCTGGTCGACGGTGTCGAATTGCACCATGTCCGCCTCGACCAGATCAGCCGCATCAGCCTGTCGGCGGAAAGCCTGCGCCAGGTTCAGGCGGCGAAGGCGGCGGCGGGCGTGCCCAGCCGGCTCGGCCTCGTCCGGCGGGCGGCGGCGATCGCGGCGGCGGTACAGGCGGAACTGGCCGCGCCCTTCGCCATCGACCTCGCCTTCGATCATTTCCCCGAGGATGCGGCCTCGCTGCGGGCTATCGACGGCGCCCTGGACGAACTGGCCGAGGCGCTGCGCCAACAGACCGCCAGCCCCCTTGGCATCGAGCGCCTCAGCGTCCACATCAGGGGGGTACAGATTGCCCTGGCCGATCCGGATCATCCGGCCGGCCTCACCCGCGCGGGCGACCGCCTGGTCCTGCGCCTGCCGGTCGCCGGCAGGACCGCCGGCCGGCCGGGCGGCGACCTGCCCCAACATTTGCAAGCGGTGCTTTCATGACCAGCCCATCCTATGACTACGATCTCTTCGTCATCGGCGCCGGTTCGGGCGGCGTCCGGGCGGCGCGCATCGCCGCCGGCCATGGCGCCCGCGTCGCCGTCGCCGAGGATTACCGGGTCGGCGGCACCTGCGTGATCCGCGGCTGCGTGCCGAAGAAACTGCTGGTCTATGCCGCCCATTACGGCGAGGAGATCGAGGATGCCGCCGCCTTCGGCTGGACCGTGCCGGGCAAGGCCAGCTTCGACTGGGCCCGCCTGATCGCCGCCAAGGACAAGGAGATCGAGCGCCTGAGCGGCCTCTACGTGAAGGGGCTGGACGGGGCCGGCGCCGCATTGCTCCGCGGCCGTGCCCGCCTGATCGATGCCCATACACTCGATGTCGGCGGCCGCCGGGTGACGGCGGCGACGATCCTGGTCGCCACCGGCGGCACGCCGGAGGTGCCGGCGATCCCCGGCGCCGAACATGCCATCACCTCGAACGAAGCCTTTCACCTGCCCGCCCAGCCGAAACGCGTGGTGGTGGTGGGTGCCGGCTATATCGCGGTCGAATTCGCCGGGATCTTCCACGGCCTCGGCAGCACGACCACGATCGTCCACCGCGGCCCCCGCCTGCTGCGCGGCTTCGACGACGATGTCGCCGACCGTCTCCAGGACGAATACCGCGACAAGGGCATCGCCCTGCACCTGAACGCCAGCCCGACCGCCATCGACAAGGGCCCGGACGGCCTGACCCTGCATCTGTCGGACGGCAGCGCGATCGAAACCGATGCGGTGATGTTCGCCACCGGGCGGCGTCCCAACACGCAGGATCTGGGTCTCGAGGCGGCGGGGGTCGAGACCGGGCCCAAGGGCGAGATCAAGGTCGATCTCTATTCCCGGACCAATGTGCCCAACATCTATGCCGTCGGCGACGTCACCGACCGGGTGGCCCTGACCCCGGTGGCGATCAAGGAAGGCCATGCCTTCGCCGACACGCTGTTCGGCAACCGCCCGGCCCTGGCCGATCATCACGACGTCCCGACCGCCGTCTTCAGCCAGCCGCCCATCGGCACCGTCGGCCTGACCGAAGCCCAGGCGGTGGCGCGCTTCGGCACCGTCGACATCTACGAGGCCGGCTTCCGCCCGATGAAACATGCGCTCACCGGCCGCAACACCAGGACCTATATGAAGCTGATCGTCGAACCCCGTTCCGACCGGGTGGTGGGCGCCCATCTGATCGGCGACGATACGCCGGAAATCATCCAGGTGGTCGGCATCGCCGTGAAGCTGGGCGCGACCAAGGCCCAGTTCGACCGCACCGTCGCCGTCCACCCCACCGCCGCCGAGGAACTGGTGCTGATGCGCAGCAAGGCCCGCACCGCCACGGCCAAGGCGGCGGCGGAATAGTCAGCGCCCGAACAGGAACCGCCGGAGCCGCGCCCCGAACGACAGGGGTGGTTCCGGCGGCTCCACCCGACCGGCCCAGCGGGCGTCGAAGGCCGGCGGAATCTCGCCCAGCATCGCCATGGCGCGGCGCGCCCGGCTCCACGCCACCCAATGGGCGGAATCGAGGGCAAGCCAGCCGGCGATGGCCCGGCGCAGATCGTCGTCGTCCGGCCGCTCACGCAGCCGGGCCAGCCAGCCGGCGGCCTCCTTCAGCAATGTCTCGCGCCGATCGTCCATGCCGCTCCGCCGACAAAAAAGCCCCGCACGCCGGCGGGGCTTTTCCGTGGTGTTCCAATCGCTCAGGCGGCCTGGCGGCGCTTGGCGATGATCGTCATGATCTCGGCCGCGGCGGACGGGATATTGGTGCCGGGGCCATAGATGGCGGCGACGCCCGCCTTGTAGAGGAAGTCGTAGTCCTGCGCCGGGATGACGCCGCCGCAGACCACGAGCACGTCTTCCGCGCCCGCCTGCTTCAGTTCGGCGATCAGTTCCGGCACCAGGGTCTTGTGGCCGGCGGCCTGGGACGAGACGCCGACGACATGGACGTCGTTCTCGACCGCATCGCGGGCGACTTCCGCCGGGGTCTGGAACAGTGAGCCGACGTCGACGTCGAAGCCGATGTCGGCGAAGGCGGTGGCGATCACCTTGGCGCCGCGGTCGTGGCCGTCCTGGCCCATCTTGGCCACCAGCATGCGCGGGCGGCGGCCCTCCTCGCGGGCGAAGGCGGCGACTTCCTGGCGGATGCGGTCGAAGCCCTCGTCACCCTCATAAGCCGCGCCATAGACGCCAGAGATCGAGCGGATCACCGCCTTGTGGCGGGTGAAGACTTTCTCGAGGGCATCCGAAATCTCGCCCACGGTGGCGCGCACGCGGGCGGCCTTGACCGAGAGATCGAGAAGATTGGCCTCGCCGCCCTTGGCGCCTTCGGTCAGGGCGTCCAGGGCCGCCTGCACCGCCGCCTCGTCGCGGGTCCCGCGGATCTGCTTCAGGCGGGCGATCTGGGCTTCGCGGACGGCGACATTGTCGACGTCCAGGATGTCCACCGGCGCCTCTTCCTTCAGGCGGTACTTGTTCACGCCGACGATGACCTCGTCGCCGCGGTCGATCGCGGCCTGGCGCCGTGCCGCCGATTCCTCGATGCGGAGCTTGGGCATGCCGCTTTCGACCGCCTTGGTCATGCCGCCCAGGCTTTCCACTTCCTCGATGATCTTGCGCGCTTCGGTCACCAGTTCGGCCGTCAGGCTTTCGACGTAATAGGACCCGCCGAGCGGATCGACGACATGGGTGACGCCTGTCTCCTCGGCCAGGATCAACTGGGTGTTGCGGGCGATGCGGGCCGAGAATTCGGTCGGCAGCGCGATCGCCTCGTCCAGCGAATTGGTATGCAGCGACTGGGTGCCGCCGAAGATCGCCGCCATCGCCTCATAGGCGGTGCGGACGACATTGTTGTAGGGGTCCTGCTCGGTCAGCGACACGCCGGACGTCTGGCAATGGGTGCGCAGCATCAGGCTGGACGCCTTCTTCGGCTTGAACTGGGCCATCAGTTCGGCCCAGAGGAAGCGGGCGGCGCGCAGCTTGGCCACTTCCATGAAGAAATTCATGCCGATGGCGAAGAAGAACGACAGGCGGCCGGCGAAATCGTCGACGTCCAGGCCCTTGGACAGGGCGGCGCGGACGTATTCGAGGCCGTCCGCCAGGGTGAAAGCCAGTTCCTGAACCTGGTTCGCGCCCGCTTCCTGCATGTGATAGCCGGAAATCGAGATCGAATTGAACTTCGGCATGTTCTTCGACGTATAGGCGATGATATCCGCAATGATCCGCATCGAGGGTTCGGGCGGATAGATATAGGTATTGCGGACCATGAACTCCTTCAGGATGTCGTTCTGGATCGTGCCCGAGAGCTTGTCCTGCGAGACCCCCTGTTCCTCCGCCGCGATGATGTAATTGGCGAGGCAGGGCAGCACGGCGCCGTTCATGGTCATCGAGACCGACATCTTGTCGAGCGGGATGCCGTCGAACAGGATCTTCATGTCCTCGACGCTGTCGATGGCGACCCCGGCCTTGCCGACATCGCCGATCACGCGGGGATGGTCGCTGTCATAGCCGCGGTGGGTGGCGAGGTCGAAGGCGATCGAGAGGCCCATCTGGCCGGCGGCCAGATTCTTGCGATAGAAGGCGTTCGACGCTTCCGCGGTCGAGAAGCCGGCATACTGGCGGATGGTCCAGGGCCGGTTGGCATACATGGACGCCCGCACGCCCCGGGTGAAGGGGGCGAAGCCCGGCAGGGTGTCGGCCGTCTCCAGACCCTCGACATCGGCCGCGGTATAGAGCGGCTTCACCGCGATGCCCTCGGGCGTGTTCCACGTCAGGCTGTCGGCCGGCTTGCCGCCCAGTTCCTTCGATACCAGTGCCTGCCAGTCTTCGAGACTACGCTTCGGAAAATCGGCCATCCCCATTCCCTCGTACAATTTGAGTGGTAATAGGATTATCGGCCGGGATAAGTCAATGAACTGGCTCAACCGACCTTGGGCGAATAGGGGCGGATTCGGGCCGCTTCAGATGCCCCCGCAAGGCTTTCGTCGCGAGGTGATCATGTCCCTGTCCCATCGTGCCCTTCTTGCCTGCGGCCTCGCGCTTGCGGCCGGCAGTGCGCTGGCGCAGCCCTCGTCGCCCCCGACCGACCCGAACGGCACCTTTTCCTTCCTGTGGGAAAACGATGCCTTTGCCGCCACCGACCGCTATTACACCAATGGCGTGCAATTCTCCTGGCTGTCGCCGTCCAGCCCGCCGCCCTGGTTCGACGGTGCGACCGATACCACCCGCTTTTTCCTCGGGCCCGACTCCCAGGTGCGCTGGGGGCTGGCGCTGGGCCAGACCCTGTTCACGCCGGAAGACACGGAACGCCGGGTGCCGGATCCAAGCGACCGGCCCTATGCCGCCTATCTGTTCGGCGCCGTCTCCCTCGTCGCCTATTCCGACGAGACGCTGAACACGATCCAGCTTCAGATCGGCATGGTCGGCCCCTCGGCGCTGGGCGAGGAAGTGCAGAATAATTTCCACGACCTGATCGGCGACGGCCATGCCGAGGGCTGGGATCACCAATTGGACGACGAATTGGGCATCAACCTGATCTTCGACCGCAAATGGCGCGCCGTCAGCCTGACCGGCCCGCGCACCGGCCTCGGCATCGACCTGACCCCCAGCGTCACCCTATCCCTCGGCAATGTCGCGACCTATGCCGCCGGCGGCCTGATGTTCCGCCTGGGCCAGAACCTCGATTCCGATTTCGGCGCCCCGCGCATCCGCCCGGCCCTGACCGGCGCCAATTTCTACGACAAGCGCGACGGCTTCGGCTGGTACGTCTTCGCCGGGGCCGAGGGACGGGCGATCGCCCGCGACATCTTCCTCGACGGCAATACGTTCGACGGCGACGGCCCCCATGTCGACAAGCGCATCCTGGTGGGCGACGCCCAGGCCGGCCTCTCCCTCTTCCTCGGCTCCACCCGCCTGACCTATACCTATGTGATCAGAACCGAGGAATTCGAGGGCCAGGACGGCTTGTCCAAATTCGGCTCCGCCTCGCTCAGCTGGAGTTTCTGACTCCCCTCCCGGAGGCAGGAGGACGCCTGCCGGACCTGTTCAATATTCGTAGAATCCGACAGCGAAGAACCCCGGCTCATCGACGCGGAGAGAGGTTACGGCACTCGCCTGCTCGTCGACCGTGCCATACTCATCAAAGGATCTAATGCTCCCCGATACCTTGCAATCATTTGCTTTTGCAGATTCTTTCACCAGCTCGGGCGTGCGACCGAGAATGATCATGTAGCCTCTTGGCATGTTTCCCTCCGCCGGTTATTGGCCCAATAGCCAAGTCTGCCCCTGCTGGCGCAGATCTTCAGAGCAACCACGCGCCTTCAACTGCTCGATCGCCAGGATCGAGACGATCAATCGCTGGTCGCGCACCGCCTGGATGGACAATTCCAACTCGTCGTAGCCGCCGCCCATGTAGCGCTCGCAGGTCCGGTACATCAGTTCGCGCAGCATGTTGATCGTCTGCGTGCGCGAGATGGTCGAACCGTTCTCGGCCCTGCTGAAGGCCGCGCGCAGCGCCACTTCGAGCGTCTTCGGGTCGGTCGCCTGGCCGAAGCCGAGCGCACCGCTGTACGACTGCGCGAGGACGGAAAAGACATCGGGGCTCGGCTCGGCGCAGAAGCGCTGGATCGCGACGGTCTGGGTCTCGGTCTGGCCGGGGATGGCGCCGAAGACGTCGCGCGCCCGGGTAACCTTCACTTCGGTCGGGACCGTGGCGGTCAGGATCGAGCGCTGCTTGGCGTCGATCAGGACGATTTCCGCGCCGTCCCCGTCGAGCGTATTCGACCGGTAGATCGAGTTGAAATTCGCATCGCAGCCCGCAAGGCCCGGACAGGCCATGGACAGACAAACCACGGGCAGCCACGCCAGAAATGCGCGCATTCCTCTTCCCCCTTTCCGAACCCGCCGCTTTGCGATCGGCCCCGACCGCAACCTATCCATTAGTACTACAGTTGCCTATCTGTTGTTTATATTGCGCTATCGCAGCACCGGCTTGATGCCGCCTTCGCCAGATTGACCATTGGAGGATGAAGCGCCGCTTGTGGCCGGGCGGTAAGACAAGACGTGCGATGAGGTTGGCGATTTCTGGAACATTGGGGATGAGCAGGTTCAGGCGGCGGAGGCGCTGATTGGACTCGTTTCGTTCGGTTTGCTGTTGTCGGGTCCGCTGGCGGCGCGGCGCAGATCGGCGGCGAGTTTGGCCAGGAAGGCCGCCGCCATCATGACCAGGCTCATGTGGCGATGCCATCCGGTCCAGGAGCGGGCTTCACAATGATCCAGGCCGAGATCATCCTTGGCGCGCAGGAAGCACTCCTCGATCGTCCACCGCAGGCCGGCGGCACCGGCCAGTTCCGGGAGGCCGGCCGCCTCGGGGGCGAAGGCGAAGTAGTAGGCGAGCGCATTGGGATCGGCACGGCCGCGCCGGATCAGCAGCCAGCGCCGGTAAAGGCCGTTGCCGTCACCATAGCGGCCCGAATCTGTCACCGTCTGAACAAACCTGGGGCTAAGTTTATTGATCGCCGTTCCCGTCATGTTCTCCTGCCCTGTCCACTTCCTGTCCACCACAACGGCGGGGATAGCGGCGAACAGAGATAAGCATTCCAGGAATCAGACCCCAACGAACGACTATGCAAGTTTCGCGAAACTCACATATTTTCAGGGTCTTCCGGGAATGTTTGGGACGACCGCGAACAGCGGCGAGTGTTGCCAAAACGGCACAATGGCGGAGTCGGAGTCCCCCACCGTAGCGTCTCGCGTCATCGCGTAACGTCGCCATAGTGCCAGCAAACCCGCGTAAATACAAGACTTCTGCCGCGGCGATCGTCTCGGATGGTCTCGACTTATCGCGTAAGATCGCGTAATCTTAGGCGGGTGTATAGGCGGGTGCGAGATTATGCCACGAGTTGCGAAAGAACTATCAGCGTTGGAGGTGAAACGCCTCTCACAGCCGGGAATGTACGCCGTTGGGGGTGTTCCTGGGCTCCATCTTCAAGTCCTCCCCGGCGGAGGAAAGACCTGGCTGCTGCGGGTCACTATCGGTGCGACCGCGAGCGGCAAGCAGCGCCGCAGCGAGGTCGG
This sequence comes from Zavarzinia compransoris, assembly GCF_003173055.1. NCBI lineage: Bacteria > Pseudomonadati > Pseudomonadota > Alphaproteobacteria > Rhodospirillales > Zavarziniaceae > Zavarzinia > Zavarzinia compransoris. The sequence goes on along the minus strand of NZ_QGLF01000001.1, from coordinate 23,780 downwards.
CTTGGGCGGGTATCCGGCGGTGACGCTACAGCAGGCCCGAGACAAGGCGCGGGAGGTCCGGGAGAAGATCACCCAAGGCATCGACCCGATAGCGGAGCGCAAGGCCGCGCGCTCCGCGCTGCTGGCGAGCCGGGCGACTGAGATCACGTTCGAGGAGGCCGCGCGGTTGTGCATTGAGGCGAAGTCCCCCGAGTGGAAGAACGCGAAGCACGCCCAGCAGTGGACCAACACGCTGACCACTTACGCCTTCCCGACCCTCGCCAAGCTACAGGTGCGCGACATCGACACGCCGCATATCTTGGAAGTGCTCGAACCGATCTGGAAGGTGAAAACCGAGACAGCCGAACGGCTCCGCGGGCGCATCGAGTCCGTTCTGGATTGGGCTACGGCTCGCAAGTACCGCGACGGCTCGAACCCGGCGCGCTGGAGGGGGAACCTTGAGGCGATGTTGCCCAAGCCGTCGAAAGTGGCGAAGAACGGCAACCATGCCGCGCTGCCCTTCGCGGAGGCCCCCGCGTTCATGACGCATCTGCGCAAGATGGAAGGCACCGGCGCGCGGGCGCTGGAGTTCACCATTCTGACCGCCGCCCGCTCCGGCGAGGTACGCGGGGCGAAGTGGGACGAAATCGACCTTGAGGCCGGAGTCTGGACGATCCCGGCGGACCGCATGAAGATGGGCAAGGAACACACCGTGCCGCTCACCGAGGAGGCGGTGGCCTTGTTGAAGGCCCTCCCGCGGTTCGAGGACAACAACCTTGTATTCCCCGCATCCCGTGGCGGCGAGTTGTCGGATATGACGCTGGCCGCAGTCATCAAGCGTATGCACGAAAGCGAGACGAAGGCCGGGCACAAGGGCTACATCGACCCGAAGCAAACCGACAAGAACGGCAACCCGAAGGTTGCCACCCCGCACGGGTTCCGCTCGACCTTCCGTGACTGGGCAGGCGAGACAACGCACCACCCCCGCGAGGTCATCGAACACGCCCTTGCGCACCAGCTCAAGGACAAGGCCGAAGCCGCCTATGCGCGTGGCAGTCTTTTCCAGAAACGACAGGCACTTATGGCCGATTGGGCCGCGTACTGCGCGAAGTGAAGGCACTATACTTTTTCGGTAAGTGACTGATCCGTATAGACTTCTGTCGTCTTATTCGCTACTATTCCCCTCGATTGATCGCTGGAGACAGGAGGCGACGCCAACGAAGCGGCGTTGACCTGCCGGTATCTCCACAAGGACACAGGTTCCGGGGCGCTGCCCCGGCCCAGCACGGGTCCTGATCCGCTGTAGTTGCAGCGGTGGCGTGAGAGTAGCCGCCCCTCATGGGGCTTGCCGCTCCCGCCGCCCGCGCAGCCTACAAGGTCCCCGGTGGCGTGAGCTGAACGCTCAAGGATTCGCCACCATGAAACAAGAAACGATCCCGCTGCCAGCCTTGAAGCAGGCTGTAGCCGAAGAACTCGCCCGCCGCCAAGAACGGCGCAACGCCCGCCCCACCGGCACCGCTCAATATCTGGGCGTCAGTCTCGCCACCCTCTGGCGCTGGCACGCCGAACGCCCCGACTTCCCCCGCGCTCGCAAGATCGGTCCCCGTGCAACCGTTTGGGACCTGAACGAGATTGATGCGTGGCTGAATGCGCAAGAGCAGTGAGGAGGCGGACCCATGAAACCGAGCCTCACTGCGCAAATAGCTGCGCCCGCCGAAGCCCGCCGCGCGTCCTACGTCGCATGGCTGCTCCGCCTCGACCCTCTCCGCGTGTTCCCTGCCGGGCCTGAGTGCAACACCGAAGCCGATCAACACCTTGTTGATACGGTCCTTGCCCAGCTCGAAGAACTGACCGAGCAGGCCGCGCGCTCCTCCGACCGCTCGCCGCGGGCCGTCTGGTTCCGTCGCACCCTCGAACACTGCAACGAGGTGATGGGCGGCAAGGCCGATCCCGCCGACAACGGCTGGTTCGACAACAAGGCCGGGTATCGCCGCGGAGTGTACGTGTTTCAGGAGGTCGCAGAATGATTGCTGACTTCCTCAACAAGTTCCGTCCCGGCGGGCCGTGGCTGCTGGTCGCCATGCACCCGGACAAGAAGGGAACACCGCCCGGCGTCACATTCACCGATGCGGCGAAGGCGGAAGCGTGGGCGCTGGAGAAGAACAAGACCCACAACATCTACTTCGGCATCAACCCCACGCGCGAGCCGATCAACAAGAAAGCCGAGAAAACCGACATTGCCCGCCTCGAATGGCTGTGGGTCGATGTTGACCCGCGTGCAGGCGAGGACTTCGAGCAGGAACGCCAACGCATCAGGTCCCTGCTGAATGGTGGAATGCCCAAGGACATTCCTGCGCCGTCGCTGGTCATCGACTCCGGCGGAGGCTATTGGGGGATGTGGCGCCTTTCGGAACCGCTCGACATTCCGACCCCGGCCAGCGAAACCGACAAGCCGTGGGAGAAGGCCGAAGCGTTCAACGTCGAATTGGCAAACCGCCTTGGCGGTGATCACTGCTTCAATGTTGACCGTATCGCGCGCCTGCCGGGGCTGACGAACTGGCCCGATCCGAAGAAGCGGGCGAAGGGCCGCGAGCCGAGCAAGGCCGAGGTCTGCGGCTGGAATGATGCGGCCTATCCGCTGACCGCCTTCAAGGCCGCGCCCCCGAAAGCCGAAACGATCACCGGCGGCACACCTACGGCCAGCAGGAAGGCATCGCCGCGCCCTTCTGTGGGCGACGGTACAGCCGCGCCGTCTGACTGGGTTCCGGGCCACGTCGCGCCGTGCAGCACCGATGACCTGCGCGAGTGGGCCGCTGCGAACGGCAATACGATCCGCGACAACACGCTTGCGCTGATCGCCACCGGACAGGACCCGGTAGAGCCGACCAAGTACCCGTCGCGCTCCGAACCCTTGTTCAAGGTCTGCCTCGACCTCGTGCGCGCGGGCGTCGATGACGCGGTGATCTTCCGGGTCATCACCGATCCGGGCAACGCCATCGCTGAGAGCGTGCGCGAACAACCGAGCTGGGAGGGCTACGCAAAGCGCCAAATCTTCCGCGCATGGGAGGAGATCGGCCGCAAGTGGTGGCGGCATCCGAAGATCGCCTTGGAGTATCTGAACAACATGCACGCCGTCCTGAGTCAGGAAGGCGGCAAGTGTCGCGTGCTCGCGTGGTCTTGGGTTCCGCTGATGACTGACGATGACGACGACAAGCCGCGCGAGGAACAGCGCGGGCGCTGGGTGCCGCTGCTTCAATCGTTCGAGGACTTCCAGCACCGCTACTGCCACCTGCGAGTTGAGGCCGGAACCGACAAGGACGGCAAGCCCATCGAGGTCCCCGTGGGCAAGTGGTGGCTGCTGCAAGAAGCTCGCCGCCAATTCGATGAGCTGTGCTTTCACCCGAAGAAGCCCGAGACGGTCGGCAGGAACCTGAACCTCTGGCGCGGCTGGGGCGTGAAGCCGCAACCGGGCGACTGGTCACTGATGCGCGCCCACGTCGAAGCCGTCCTGGCCGATGGCAACGCCGAGCACGCCGACTACATCCTGAAATGGGCTGCGTGGGCCGTTCAGAACCCCCACAAGCCTGCGGAGGCTGCGCTGGTGTTCCGGGGTGGCAAGGGCGCGGGCAAGGGCATGTTCGCGCGGGCGCTGAAAGACCTGTTCGGCCAGCACGGCCTTCACATCTTCTCGGGGGACTACCTGACCGGCAAGTTCAACGCTCACCTCCGCGATGCGGTGCTGGTGTTCGCTGATGAGGCCGTCGCGCCCGACGACAACGAACGCTCCGGGCGCTTGCAGGGCCTCATCACGGAGCCGACCTTTGTTGTTGAAGGCAAGGGCGCGAACGCGGTGCAGGTCAACAACATGCTCCACGTGGTCATGGCGTCCAACGAAAAGTGGGTGGTGCCAGCCAGCAGCGATGAGCGCCGCTATGCGGTGTTCAACGTGAACGGCAACCGCGCGCAGGATCGGGACTACTTCGGCCCCCTCGCTGAACAGATGGCAAACGGCGGGCTGGCCGCGATGCTCCATGACCTGCTCGAAATGGATCTGGACGGCTTTCACCCGCGCTGGAACATCCCCCAGACCGACGCGCTGACTGAGCAGAAGCTCGCCGGCCTGCGGGGCGTGGAGCGGGCCTTTCTCGACATCCTCCAAACCGGCGAGCTGCCGGTGGAGCGGTGGCTGGACAAGAAAGCGCGCACGCTGCCTTTCGTCTCGACCACGCGGCTGTGCGAACTCGTGAACGCCCGGCTCAGGAAAGATCGCGGGCGCGACGTGACGCCCAACGAGGTGGCCGACCTGCTGAAGGCGCTGGGGTTCGAGTATCGCCAGTACCCCGTGCGCGGGTTCGCTCTGCCCACTCTGGCGGATGCTCGCGCCGCATGGGACCGGGTGAAGATTCCGGCACCGTGGGACGGCTCCGACCGCTGGACAGACCTGCCGCCGCCGAAGAAACCGGACGCCGATGGTGATGACGGATCGCCGTTCTGAAACGACTTGGGGACGCCGCCGGGCTCCCCTGTCGAAAGCCCGGCGATCCTTCGGAGAACTGACATGAAGCTGTACATGAGCGACTGGCTGCGCGACGAACGCGGCAACATCACCAACAACTACAAGAACGTGGTCCGCGCGATCCAGATGCTGGGCTGCCAAGCCGAGGACTGGAACGGCCCACCGACTGACGACCGCTGGATGCTTCGCCTCAAAGGCCGGGAGGAGTCCATCCCAGCGGTGGATGCGCACCGTCACTTGCGTGAGATGGTGCAAGAACACTTCGGCTTCGACATTGGCGACTTCGCAATGCTGACCGCTTGGGCCGTTCGCTACCTGACGCGCCATTGGGACGCTGTCGATGATCGCGGAACCCCGCTGCCGACCTATCGGAACACCCGCAGCGCCGCGCGTGCGCTGGTTGATCGGCTCCAGTATGCGCCGGGACGCGAGGATGAAGGCCGCGTGTTCCTGTCGTTCGGGAATGACTCTGTGGGCCTGCCGCTGCACCGCGCTGCGATCCGTGTGCGCGAGGCGATCAGGGAAGCCTTCGGCTTCGATCCGGGGCGCGAGAACGTCCTGACGTTTGTGGAGGCCGTGGTGGAGTCGCACCTGGATCAAGTCTGAGGGCCGCTGGAATCTCACGGCCTCGCTGAAACTTCTTCGGGGGCCGTGATACAGCGAAAGCCCATAGCGACTGGGGCTTGGGTGATTTTCCCACGACTACATCGACTATCGCGGGGGTTTTATCTCGGGGGGATTCTGCGGCTGCTATGCCCAAGGGGCGGACGGAGGAAGGCCGCGATTTCCTCCCGAGATTATTTAGCCGTGATAGTCGTCTGAGTCGTTAGAAAAGAGAAAGAAAGCCAGAAACGGCTGGGGGTTCTGAGTATCACGGCCCCCTAAAAAGTTCTGATGTAGGCCGCTGGAGCCGTGTGAACTCGCCGCTTGCGCTGCTACTTGGGCGGATCGCACCGCGCCGCCGCCCGGCGTCATGGGCCAGCAGCGACCGGCACGCATACAAGATCACGCCGCGCGGATTATGGCGGAGGCTTTCTCCCCGCAGTTCGCCATAGTCTTTGGAATTTCCGCATGTTTCGCGGATAAACCCGCCTATACACCCGCCTAAAAACCTTTATCTCCCGTGATCCGGTCGCTAGAATCTAATCGAAATCACAACTTCGATAGGCACCGACAATCATGGCCCGCTTCATCCTGTACGCCCGCCGGGCACTCGACACCGACCCCGCCACTGAGGACCAGTTCGCCCCGCTCCGCGCCTTCTGCGCCGCTGCTGGGCATGAGGTGGTTGCTGAGTACGCTGACGAGAACATCGACACCCGCGCCGCCCGCGATCCCCGCCCGTACCTTGACCGCGCGATCTTCGACACCCTCCGGGGCGCAGCGGATGGCATCGCTGCTGTTTCGTTCGACCGGCTGGCCCGTAGTGTGGGCGACCTCGAAAAACTGCTCCGCGAGCTGTCCGTGGCTGGCGCTGGCCTGTACGTCGCTGACCTCGACCTCGACACCCGCACGCCCGCCGGGGCCGCGATCCTCCGCGCCGTCGCCGCCGTGGTCACGTTCGACAAGGCTGTGCGCGTAGAGGCCCTGCGCCGGGGCCACCGCAAGGCGAGGGCCAAGGGCGTGAAGATCGGCGCACCTCGCATGTCCCGGAGCCTTGAGGACAAGATCGCCGCGCTGCTCAAGGCCGGGGTGAAGCCCGACCGTGTCCGCACGATCACGCACGCCGGCAAGTCCGCGATCTACCGCATCAGGAAGGACTTGGAAGCCGCCGCCGCCCTCGCCACCGAGGAGGCCGAAGCATGAGCCGCAACACCCAACTGACCAAGGGCATCGTCCGCGACCTCGCCACGAAGGGCCTGCCCGCTGACGCGCTGAACGTAGTGCGCGAACTCGCCGCCGAAGGGTGCCGCGAGCACGCTATCCGCCGGACCCTTGGGCTATCCCCCGCGCAGTGGAACGCCCTCAAGAAGGACGACGCCGAAGGCGAGCTGTCCCCGCTGGCGCTGGCAATCGAGGAAGGCCGGGCCGAAGGCGCGGGCGAGGTCATCGCCGTCATGCGCGCCCGGATGAAGGAAGGCGACACCCGCGCCGCGGAGTGGCTGGGCGACAAGCTCTACAAGATTGGGCGCGAGGACGGCCCCGGCGAAGCGCCCCGCGTCCTCATTCAAATCAATGCGGCCTTGAGCCCCGAGGAATACGCGAGGGTGATCCATGTCCAGCCCACCTAACAACATCATTGCCCCGACCCCGTTCCAGGCGCGCGTGCTCGCCGTCCCGGAAGATCATTTCTTGTTCCTTGGCGGGGGCCGCGGGGGCGGCAAGTCCTTCGGCCTGCAACTGCTCATCCTGCGGCACTGCGACCAGTACAAGAACCGCGCCCGCGTCCTCGTGACCCGCCGCCGGTTGAAGTCGCTGCTTCAGTTCGCGGAGGAAACCCGCGCGCTGCTGCGCTCCGCCTATGGGCGTGAGGTCGCCTACAACATGAACGACAACGTGTTCAGGCTCCCGAACGGGGCCACGATCACGCTGACGCACGTTGAATCGAGTTCGGCCCTGAGTGACGTTGCGCAGGGTCACTCATACAGCCTGATCGTGGTCGATGAAGCGGGCGAAGGTCCGGGCATGGACGTAATCGACCAGCTCGGGCTATCGCTGCGCGCGCCGGGCGTCCCGCTTCGCATGGTCTTGGCCGGGAACCCCGGCGGGCAGAATCACAGCGCCCTCGCTGAACGCTACGTGACCGCGCGGACCCCTTGGGCTCCGTTCGAGTTCGGCGGCAACACTTGGGTCTATGCGCCCAGCGTGGTCGATGACAACCCGCACCTGCCGGAGGCGTACCGCCGCAACTTCGAGGTCTTGAAACACACCGACCCGGCGCTGTACCGGGCGCACCGTGAGGGCGATTGGTCCGCGCTGACGGGAGACTTCTTCAGCGGGTCATGGCAGCACTCGCGCGCCGTGTTCGATCATCACGAGGTCCCGCCCGACTTGTTCACCTCGTTGAAGCTCGGCATCGACTGGGGCAGCGCCGCACCGATGGCCGCTGTGCTGGGCGGTCAGCTCGCCTTCGATGTTCGCCTGAGCGATGACCGGGTGATGCCGCGGGGCTCGTGGGTCATCTACGATGAACACGCGGAGTTCGACCCGCGCAACATCGCCCGCGGCACGGGCCGTTCGCCGTCGCAGATTGCGCCCGCCCTTCACGCCATGTGCGCCCGCTCCGGTGTCCGCGCGCGGGGCGTCATCGACGCCGCCGCCGAAGCCAAGACCGCCGGGCGTCACGAGGACAGCATCAGCGATCTATTCCGCGCCGCCGGTGTGCGGGTCACGCCCGCTCGCAAGGGGGCGCGCGTCCCGCGCTTCGAGGTCATCAAGCAACTGATGGTGCAGGGGGAGTTCTTCGTGGCCTCGCGCTGCCGGTTCTGGCTCTCCACCGTCCCGGCTCTGCCGCGCGATCCGCGCCGCCCAGAGGACGTGGACACCTCCGCGAACGATCACATGCTGGATGCCACGTCATATTTGATCAGTGGGGCTTCGCAGGGTGTCGTGAGCGTGGGCGACTTCGCCGGACCTCCGCCGCGCCTGCCCGACACGGGGGACCGGATCATGTATGTGTGAGGGGTTCGGGGGGCACCCCGGCGGACTTTACTTTTTACGCAAGTCATTGATCTACAACTTCTTTTTCTTGCCGCGCTGTCCATTCTTCCAGTATGGTTCCTCGAAAGTGCGGGCATTTGGCGCTCGCGCTTTAGGTTGGGAGTGGCCCCGCCGGTGACGTGTCAAGAGGCCCTTCCGAGTCGTGATGACTTTTCAGAGGAGCCCGAACATGGCCACCGTAGATTTCAAGAAGGTCCCCACCGATGTTCCGCTGACCGCGGAGAACATCGACCGGCTGACCGCCCGCGCCACCGAACTTGCGACCGCCTTTCAGGCGCGCATCGCCAAGATTCAGCAGCAGGTAGCGGAGGCCCGCGACCGCTTCAGCCGCGAAGCTGAGGAGGTTGTCCGCGAAACCGAACCGGCCAACCGCACCGTTGCCCGCCAGTTCGCCAAGCAGCAAGAAGCCTCCCGCATCGCCAAGTTCCGCCTGACCATCGCGGAATCGTCGCGCGCCCAGCGCGAGGAACTGTTGCGCCCGTTCGCCAAGCTCGCCGCTGACGCCGAATTCCTGCTGTCCCTGAACCAGTCCCCGGCGCAGGCCCTTGGGCGGATCGCCCTGGGCGACACGAAGCGCCTGAACTACCAGCTCACGCTCGAAGGGGCCGGGCCGGTGGAACTCGAAACCGCCGCCGTGACCGCCATCGCCACCAATGACCTCCCGCTCGCCGCCGCCATCGCAACGGTTGTGGATCGCCGCCCGCGCGACCGCCGCCCGTTCTCCGTGGGCGACTTCGCCCAGCGGGTGTTCGGTGCGCAGCACGCGGAGATTGTCGCCAAGCTCAAGGGCGTGATCCTCGCCTATGAATCGGCCATCGCCGCCGACCGCGAATTTGTCCGCGGACAGGCCGACCCGATCAAGAACCTGTCGCTGGCGCTCGCTGAGAAGGCGATTGCGCAAGCCGCGGGCGATGAAGCCTGAGACCGCCCCGCCCAAGCCCAAGTGTTGGGGTGGGCATGTACCGAGGTGGCTGCGTGACGGCGATCCGCGGGTCAAAGTCCGCCGCTGCCTTCGGTGTTCCTCCGACTTCTGGTCAGCGCACGCGGGAAACCGCATCTGTCCGAAGTGTGCAGAGGAAATCCGCAACATCTACTGATTGGAGGAACCGACCATGACCACGAAACCGATGCCCGGCAGCGTGCCGAACGTGAAGAAGGCTGCACGCATCCACGAGGAGCGCGCAGCCGCCCGCAACACCCAGATTGCCGCGATGAAGCGGGACACTGTCGCCACGAAGCTGAAAGGCTTCGTCAATCACGCCTACAAGCGCCCGAACGCGAAGCCGCGCACGGGTCGCTGACCGAGTTCAGCCCCGAGCCGGAAGCCGCTCGACCTCACGCAATAGCCTCGCCCCTCACGAGGCGTGAGCGGTCGATGGTTTCGGGGCTGACCTTCTACAAGAAATGGAGCGCACGCCATGAACACGATCCGCGCCACGATGACCCGCCGTCTGCTGGGCGAAGCCTCCGGCCCGCTCGCCGGAATCTACGTTGTCACGCATCGCACGACCGGGAAGCGGTACGTGGGTCAGTCCGTGAGCATCGCCACCCGCTGGAAGGATCACCTGTCTGGACAAGGAAACAGCCCGAAGCTCGCCGCCGCTTTGCGAAAGCACGGCCCGGACGCCTTCGGGTTTGAGATCGTGGAGCTATGCGCCCGCGAGGAGCTGAACGACCGGGAATGCTTCTACATCTGGGGCTTCGACTGCCTGAGCCCGAAGGGATACAACCTCACCTCCGGTGGAGGGCAAGCGCAGTGCTACACGACAGAAGCACGGGCGAAGTTGTCAAGCTCTCTGCGCAGCTCAGACAACTTCAAAGCGGCCATGCGCCGCCTTCGCGCGGACCCGGACGTGCAAGCCCGCCGCCTCGAAGCCTCCCGGCGGGCAACCGCAACGCCAGAGTGGAAGAAGGACAACCGGGAGAAAATGGCCCGCCTTCGGGATGATCCCCAGTGGCGGGCAAGCAGCACTGAACAGCTCTCCCGCATCCGCGCAGACCCTGAAACGGAGGCCCGTCGCCTTGCTGGGCTTCGTCGCGTCCACTCCGACCCGAGTTTTCAGGCCCGGCGCATCGAGGCCATACGCAACTCGGAGGCTGTCCGCCGGGCGCACGCTGATCTGACAACTTACATGATCGTCAACGTCAGGACCGGCGAGCGCGACACCGGCACGCGCCTAGACTTCCGCGGGCGGCACGGCATCAGCAGCACTTGCTTTGGCGACCTACTGCGGGGGAAGCAGAAAACCGCCCGCGGCTGGCGGTTGGCCTTGCCCGAGGAGCTGTAACGAGCGTCAGACGCCCCCGTGCCCGATCCGCTCCCATGCCTCGCGGAACGGGTCCTGCTCATAGTCTCCGGGCTGCAACCAGTACGACACGCGCCCGTCCTTCTCGCCGCGGTGGGCGCGCTCCCGGACCTCCGAGGGCAGGAGGATGAAGGCCGAAGGGGTAGGCGTGGCGACCTTGTTCACGATCACCCAGAAGTCCCCCATGATCTTGTCCAGTGAGGTCCCGAGGGGAACCGGGTTGCGCTTGCTCAGGGCCTTGACCTGCACCCCGACGAAGCGGGAGGCGTCCCGGCTGTAGGCGATGATATCCACCCCGCGGGCGTTGCGCGCGGTCGGCATGACGTTCCACCCGAGGAGGGAAAGCCGATAGCAGCAGTAGTACAGCCCCACGTTGCCGGTAAGCTGCGGGTCCAATGGTGCGATTCCGTTGCCGGTGCTGTTGGGCACGTTCGCCATGACCTCAGACCCGCTCGATGCTCGTGACCTTGACGAAGCCGCCGCCGGTGTGAACCCGCTTCCCGACCGTCAGCACGTTGATGCTCAACGGGGTTGCGCGTCGATACTCCGGCGGATACTCGCGCGTGCGCACCCAGCCCGCCGCTGGGGTGTCTCTGGGCGGGTGGCTCTCAATCTCGACCACCTCGCCGTCCCGGTACTCGATCACAGAACCATCCTCGAAGGTCACGCGCAACATAGTCCTCTCCCGAAGGCATCGACGCCCCATAGCAAAAAGCCGCCCGAGGGCGGCTTTCTTCATCGTCTCACAGGGCCTTACCCCATCGCATCCCATCACTTCGGGAAAGGCGGGTTTTTAGGCGGGTGTGCCGTCATAACCCTGCGGGAAGGCCAGTAAAACTGGCAAAATTGGCGGAGTCGGAGGGATTCGAACCCTCGATACGGGTTTACCCCGTATAACGGTTTAGCAAACCGCCGCCTTCAGCCGCTCGGCCACGACTCCGCATCAGGAGCGGCTTGTGTAGCCAAGCCGCTTGCACATGTCAAATGGTGGCGCGCCGAATTTGCCCAGTTTCGCTTTTCGCCCGCCGCCGGGAGAAGGCGCGCCCGTCCCGTCAGGCCCGGGGCATGGCGCGCTCGATGATCGACCGGGTGTCGATATCGGCGTCGAAAGCGCCGTAAAGCCCGCCGCGGCCGCGCAGGCGCAGCGCGCAGAAGGCGTCCGCCAGCGGATTGTCCCATTCGAGCAGCACCGCCGCCTGCGCCGCCAGGGCCAGGCGCTCGACCAGCAGGCGTGCATTGCCCTCGGTTACGCCGCCGAGGTCGATCGCGGCCAGCCAGCGGTCGTAATCGCCGTTCCGGCCGGCCTGTGCGGCCAGATAATCGCGGAGCGCAGCCACCCCTTCCGGCTCCCGCGTCATGGCGCGCAGCACGTCGAGGGCGATGACATTGCCCGAGCCTTCCCAGATCGCATTGAGCGGCGACTGGCGGAACAGGCGCGCCATCGGGCCGGTCTCGATGTAACCGGCACCGCCATGGCTTTCCATGGCCTCGTAGACCACGCCCGGGGTGCGCTTGCACACCCAGTATTTAGCCACCGGGGTGAGCAGGCGGGCGACGGGATCGGCCTGGTCGAAAGCCTGGGCGAGGCGGAAGCCGAGGGCCAGCGCCGCCTCGCTTTCGAGGGCCAGATCGGCCAGGACGCCGGCCATGGCCGGCTGATCGACCAGCCGGCGCTGGAAGGCCGAGCGATGCGCCGTGTGCCACAGGGCCTGGGCCACGGCGCCGCGCATGATCTGGGCCGAGCCGACGACGCAGTCGAGCCGCGTGTGCTGCACCATCTGGATGATGGTGGCGACGCCCCGCCCCTCCGGCCCGAGGCGCTGGGCGAGCGCGCCGTGATATTCGATCTCGGACGAGGCGTTGGAGCGGTCGCCCAGCTTGTCCTTGAGACGCATGACGCGAAAGCCCGCGTTCCGCTCGCCGTCCGGCAGCCAGCGCGGGACCAGGAAACAGGTCAGGCCGCCCTCGGCATAGGCCAGGGTCAGGAAGGCGTCGCACATCGGGGCCGAGCAGAACCACTTGTGCCCGCTCAGCCGGTACCAGCCCTCCTCGCCCGCCGGCACCGCCCTGGTGGTATTGGCGCGAACGTCGGAGCCGCCCTGCTTCTCGGTCATCGCCATGCCGATGGTGACGCCCGCCTTCTCCGCGGCCGGACGGGCGGCGCGGTCGTAACGGCCGGCGGTGATACGCGGCACCCAGACCTCGGCGACCGCCGGTTCGGCCCGCAGCGCCGGCACCGCGGCATAGGTCATGGTCATCGGGCAGATCGTGCCCGAATCCGCCTGGCCGACGACATAGAGGATGGCCGCATGGCCGACATGGCCCGCCGGCGAACCGTCCCAGGCGACGGCGGCGAAACCATTGTCGAGGCCGAAATGCATGAGGTCGTGATAGGCGGGGTGAAAGCGCACCTCGTCGATCCGCTGGCCATAGCGATCGAACGTGTCGAGTTCGGGGGTCTTGCGGTTGGCCTCGGCCCCCCAGTCGATCACTTCCGCCGTGCCGGCCCGGGCGCCGAGGGCGGCCAGCCGCGGGGCATGGACGGCACCGCCCGCCTTGGCCACCGCCTCGGCCAGGGCGATGTCGCCGGAGAAGAGATTGAGCCCCTCGAACGGCGGCGGCTGGTTGAAGACCTCATGGGTTTCAAGCTGGGTCAGCGGCCTGATGCTGGACATTCTCTCTCTCCCCGTCGCGATCTTCGTTGTTGCGATATTTGTCACATAAGGACAATTATAGCAACATGATTCACGATCCTCCGCCGCTCAGCGCCCGCGCCCTGATCCTCGATCTTTTGGACACGGGCGCGCCGCCCGATTTCTCGACCGGGGAACTGGTCCAGGCCGGCGCTGCGCTGGGCCTTGAAGCGACGGCGATCCGCACGGCGCTGACCCGCCTGCGCCAGGAAGGGCGGGTGCGGACGCTGGATCGCGGGCGCCATACGATCGGCGCCCGGGCGGCGCCCCTGCAGCAGCGCATCCAGGGCTGGCGCCGGGTCGAGGCGCGGCGGCAGCCTTGGGCGGGGGGCTGGCTGCTGGCCATCGCCGGGCCGCAGGACCGGGCCGACCGCACGGTCTGGCGCCACACCATGCGCGCCCTCGATCTCGAAGGTTTCGTCGAGGCGGAGACCAATGTCTGGGCCCGGCCCGACAATCTGGCCGGCGGCCCCCTGATCCGCGACCGGCTGCGCGATCTCGACGCCGCGCCGAACCTGCTGGTGGTCGCGGCATCGGGGCTGGACGAGGCCAGAACGGCGCGTTTTCCCGCCCTCTGGCCGGTGGCGGCGCTTCAGGCGGCGCATGGGCAGCGGGCGGCGGCACTGGCGGCCAGCGCCGCCCGCCTCCCCGACCTGCCCCTGGCCGCGGCCGCGGCGGAATCCCTGCTGACCGGCCGGGCGGCGATCCGCGCCATCCTGCGCGATCCCCTGCTGCCCGAAGCCCTGTGCCCGCCCGCGGCACTTTCCGCCCTGATCGCCGCCATGGACGATTACGACCGCCGGGGCAAGGCGATCTGGGCGCGCTATCTCGCGCTGTGACGCGGAGGGACGGGCGCGAACGTCAGGCCCGCCCCCGCCCGGCCGACCTCAGGCGGCGCGCTTTCCGGGCAGATAGAGGGCAAGCCGGCGCCACAGCGGGGCGACGACATAGCTCGCCACCGGGATCGCGGCCGCCCCGATCACGACGCCGGCAATGCCCGATCCGATGGCCTGGACCAGCCAGGCGACGCCCGCCCCGACGGCGGGCAGCGCATCGGCCGCCGCCACCCCCGCATCATGGATGAGGTGGCTGAGCGCCCCGAAGCCATAGCCTTCCAGGCCGTGCAGGATGATACCACCGCCGACCCAGACCATGGCCGCGGTGCCAAGCACGCCGATCCCCTTGAGCAGATAGGGCATGCCCTGCACCAGACCGCGCCCGAACCCGCGCAGCAGCGCGCCCAGCGGCCCGGGAGACGAGCGGCGGGCGAGCCAGAGGCCGACGTCGTCCGCCTTGACGATCGCCGCGACCACGCCGTAGACGCCGATGGTGATCGCGATCCCGACGATGGCCAGCACCAGGGCCTGGCTGCCGAGGCCGGCCTCGGGCACCGAGCCGAGGGTGATCGCCATGATCTCGGCCGACAGGATGAAATCGGTCCGGATGGCGCCCGCGACCTTTTCATCCTCGAAGGATTTCGCATCGAGGTCGACCGAGCCGATTTCGGCCTCATGGGCATGGGCGGCATGCGGGAAGAAGAATTCGTAGATCTTCTCGGCGCCTTCATAGCAAAGGTAGAGACCGCCGAACATGAGCAGGGGCGTGATCGCCTGCGGCAGCAGGAAGCTGAGGGCCAGGGCCGCCGGCAGCAGGAACAGGAGCTTGTTCTTCAGCGAGCCGAGCGCGATCTTGCCGATGATCGGCAGTTCGCGGGAGGCGGAAAAACCGGTGACATAGCGCGGCGTGACGGCCGCATCGTCGATGACGACGCCGGCCGCCTTGCTGCCGGCCTTGGCCGCCTGCGCCGCCACGTCGTCGAGAGATGCCGCCGCCGCCTTGGCAAAGGCGGCGACATCGTCCAGCAGCGCAATCAGACCGATACTCATGGTGACGGCTCCCGCAATTGAGGCTCGCGAATACTCTAACAAACGAGGATCCGGGTCCACCCGGGAGCGATGCACCGCGGTCCGGAAACCGCGGTGCATCAGGTACTGTTGGAGGCTGTTACTCGCCGGGGACGGGGCTGAGGCCGCCCGGCACCGCCGGCTGCCCCAGGCCGCCCTGCCGGGACGCGCGCTCGACCACGCCTTCCCGGTTGACCGACTTCCGTTCGGCGTCGATGCGGTGGATCAGGATCTCCGCCCGCTCGACCGAGCCGAGCAGGGCCAGGATGGTGCCCCGCTCGCCGGCGCCGGCATTGGGACCGAGCGCCAGGGTCTTGGCGCGCAGGTCCTCGACGCTCGGATAGCTCACATGGCCCGCCGGCATCTGCGGGTCGGCGATGCCATAGGTCGGCATGATCGTGCGCAGCGAGGCATCGAGCTTGTCGAGCGCGGTGTTCACGATCGCCATGGCGTGGTTGCCGAAATGCTCGCGCTTCACGCGACGCGCCACCTGGTGCAGAGATTCGGTGAGCGCGGCGGTGAAGTCCGCTTCCTCGATCAGGCTGGCGATCAGGTCGAGCTGCTCGTAAGGCAGGTCTTCCTTCATCAGTTCAGCCGTATAGGCACGGATATCCCGGCTGAGGATATCGGTGGCCAGATAGTGTTCGCCCGGATCGGACGGCGCCTTCTTGTCGCCGCGCGCGATGTTCAGGAACATGGCGCCCGCCTGGAGGTGGCGTTCCGTCTCCTGCTGGACCGCCGGCACGGCCTTGGCGAAGTCGCTGGCGAGCTTGCGGTCGAGGAACTTCGGCGTCGAATAATCCTCGACATCCTCTTCCGCGGTGCGGCCGATGCGCGAGAGCACGCGTTCGAACACGCCGACGAAGGGGAACAGCAACAGCGTGTTGAAGATGTTGAACACGGTCGAATAGAGACCGACCGCGACCGGCACCAGGGGGAAGGTTTCCTTGCCGTTCACGACCACGGGAACGGCCGGATCGCCACCGAACCACTGCATGCCCCATTCGAGCAGGGAGATCGAGATGAAGAACATCGGGATCGTTATGCAGACCCCGATGATGTTGAAGGAAATATGGGCATAGGCCGCCCGCTTGGCATTCTTCGACAGGTTCAGCGACGCCATCCACGAAGTGATGGTGGTGCCGAGATCGGCGCCGAGCGAGAAGGCGATCGCCGTCTTCCAGTCGAGGATGCCGGCCGCGCCGAGGCCCATGACGATGCCGATGGTCGCCGACGACGAGTGGATCATCGCCGTCACGCCGGCGGCGATCAGCACGCATTTGATCACGGCGAAGTAGGAATCCGCCTGCAGCGTCTGCAGCAGTTCCATGACTTCGGGCAGGTTGCGCAGGGGCCGCAGGCCGCCGGTCATCAGGTTGAGGCCGTAGAAGATGAGCGCGAAGCCCATGCAGGCCAGAGCGATGTTCCGCAGCTTCTCGTTCTTCGCGAAGCAGTAGACCAGCGCGAAGGTGCCACCGAGGATGAGCCCGAGCGGCCCCAGCGGCAGCGCGATCAGCCCGTTGCCGAGGGTCGTGCCGATATTGGCGCCCATGATCACGCTGATCGCCGGCCGCAAGGCCACGACCCCGGCATTGACGAGGCCGACCACCATGACGGTCATGGCCGTCGACGACTGGATGACGCCGGTGATGAGCGTGCCGGCAAGCACGCCCTTGACCGGCGTGCCCGCCGCCTTGGCCAGGAACGCCCGCATCTTGTTGACGGACAGGGCCTGGATGCCGTTGGCCATGAATTCAAGGCCGAGCATGAAGATGCCCAGGCCGCCGATCACCGGCACCAGGACATCCTTGAAGATATCTATTTCCATGAGATCACCCGTTCTTGTCGGCTTCAGGTGGATTTAGGGCGTGTTCGGCACGGTTTTCGTTCCTAACACGCTCTAAATATTTGGCCTCACGCATCGCCGGACGATGCTTTAGCGGCCCGATGCTTCAATTGCTCGCCAGGCCGAAACTCGTGGCCCAATAGGCTTCGATCCGGTCCGCGAGTTCCGGGGAAACCGGGATGTAGCCGAGGGCCGCCGCCTCGTCCGCGCCTTGCCGGAACGCGATGCGGAACAGGTCGAGCACGCGGTTGACCCGCCCCTGCCCGCGATCCTTGGGCACCACGGCATAGGTTACGACCGCCATCGGATAGGCGCCCTCGCCGGCAAGGTTGGTGGTATCGGCGACGAAGCTGCGCGCCGGATCCCAGGCCACCGTGGCCAGCCCCGCCTGGAACGACTTCGGTTCCGGCCGGACGAAGGCGCCGGACTGGTTCAGGAGCGAGACGAACGGCAGGCCCGAGCGGACGACCTGGCCGTATTCGAGATAGGCGATGCTGTTCCGGGTCGCCGCCGTCAGCGCCGCCAGCCCGCCCGTGCCCTTCTCGCCGCGGCCGGTCGGCCAGGCGATCAGCGTGTCGGCGCCGTGCTTGCCCTGCCATTCCGGGCTGGTCTCGGACAGGAAGCTGGTGAAGGTGAAGGTGGAACCCGAGCCGTCCAGGCGGTGCAGCACCGCGATCGCCGCGTCGGGCAGTTCGAGCCCGGGGTTCAGCGCCTTGATGGCGGGATCGGACCAGGTCCCGATCTTGCCGAGATAGATGTCGGCCAGCACCGGGCCGGACAGGCGAAGCTGGCCGGCCCCGACATTGTCGAGATTGGCGACGACGACGATGCCGCCCATGACGATCGGAAACTGCACCAGGCCGCGCTTGGCAAGCTCCTCCGGCGTCAGGGGAGCGTCGGTCGCCGCGAAGTCGGTTTCCGGCTGAGCGAGGCGCATGAGCCCGGCGAGGGAGCCGACCGGCTCATAGTCGACCCGCCAGTCCGGCGAGGTGAAATCCCCGCCGTCCGTGCGCCGGGCTTCATAGTCGCGCGACCACTGGTTGATGATCGGCGCGGCGAAGGTCGAGCCGGCACCGCGGATCGGCTCGGCCTCGGCGGCGGCGCCGAAGGCCATGGCGGCGAACCCGACGGCGCCGAGCAGCCGGGCAGCCTTGCCCAGGGCTTTGCCCGCAAGGCGATCGAAAAATTCCACTGGAGTTCCCCCTTTTCGAATACACGCAGACGCGAAAAGAAATGGAATTCCCGACCAGCCCCCAGGGACAGTCAGGCTCAATACCGCCCGAATTGAAAACTCGGCCGGCGAAATATTCTTTTTCGCTTAATAGTCCGATTGCCTGACATAAAAATGACAGTGACACGCAAGATCAGAAATAAGATTTATGACAAGTTTATTCACACATAACCAGTTACCATCATTTTCTTGAAACGTAGCTGTGCTTCAAATCAAGCGATGAGCTAGAGGCACCGGCGAGAAAGACTGCGGTCCCGCCGATGTGCCGGCCGGCCGCGCCGCGCCTGTACGACGGGAATTTCGGATACGACGGGCATTTCGGACCCGCCGGGAATTTCGGACACGACAGGGATTTCGGAAAGAACACGGGATCGGGAAGACCATGAAAGCCAGAGACGTACGCCGCGCTTACGCCATGCCGCTGTCGAACCCGGCCTATCCGCCGGGCCCCTATCGCTTCATCGACCGCGAATATGTCATCATCAGTTACCGGACCGACCCGGACGCCCTGCGGGCGCTGGTGCCGGAACCGCTCGAGATCGTCGAGCCGATCGTCAAATACGAATTCATCAAGATGCCGGACTCGAGCGGCTTCGGCGACTACACGGAATCGGGCCAGGTGATCCCGGTGCGTTTCCAGGGCGAGGCGGGCGTCTATGTCCACGCCATGTATCTGGACGACGACGCCCCGATCGCCGGCGGCCGCGAGATCTGGGGGTTCCCGAAGAAGCTGGCCTTTCCGAAACTCGTCCATGAGGGCGAGGTGATCGTCGGCACCCTGCACTACGGCTCCGTGCTCTGCGCCACCGCGACCATGGGCTACAAGCACCGGGCCGCCGATACCGGCGAGGTTGCGCGCTCGCTCGCCGGGCCGAATTTCCTGGTCAAGATCATCCCCCATGTCGATGCGACCCCGCGCATCTGCGAACTGGTGCGCTACCACCTTGAAGACATAACCGTGAAGGGTGCCTGGACGGGGCCGGCGGACCTGCAGCTGTTCCGGCACGTCATCGCCGACGTCGCCCGCCTGCCCGTGCTGGAGATCGTCTCGGCCGTTCATTTCGTCGCCGACCTGACGCTCGGCCTCGGTGAGGTCGTGCACGATTACATGACCGACCCGGACCTTTGAGCGGAGACCCCGAGATGGACGATCTGTCGGAACCGCGGCCGAAGCGGCGAAACGCGGCGCCCAACATCGGCGAACTGCTTGCCGCCTACCCGTCGGTCGGGCTGGTGTTCCAGGGCGGCGGCGCGCTCGGCGCCTATCAGGCCGGCGTGTTCCAGGCGCTGGACGAAGCCGGCGTCGAGGCCAATTGGCTGTCGGGCGTTTCCATCGGCGCGGTGAACGCGGCGATCATCGCCGGCAACCGGCCGGGCAGCCGGCTCGACCGGCTGCGCGCCTTCTGGGACACGGTCTCGAGCCGCAGGATCTGGTCCTTCACCCCGGAAGGCGACCTGTTCCGCCGGGTCCGCAACCAGGCCAGTTCCATGATGACGATGCAGGCCGGCCTTCCCGGCTTCTTCAAGCCGCATGCCGTCAGCCCCTGGTTCCAGCTTCCCGGCGCGTCCGGGGCGACCAGCTTCTATGATACCGCCGAGCTGGAGGGAACGCTCAACCGCCTGATCGACTGGGAGGTGCTCAACGACCAGAAGCACCGCCTGAGCGTCGGCGCCGTGAATGTCCGCACCGGCAATTATCGCTATTTCGACAGCCATATCGAGGAACTGGGGCCGTGGCACATCATGGCGTCCGGCGCGCTTCCCCCGGCCTTTCCTGCGGTCCACATCGAGAATGAATATTACTGGGACGGCGGCATCGTCTCCAACACGCCGCTCCAGTATCTCCTGGAGCAGGAGGACGTGCACGACACGCTGGTGTTCCAGGTCGACCTGTTCAGCGCCCGCGGCATCCTGCCCCGCAACATGGCGGACGTGCTCGCGCGCCACAAGGACATCATGTATTCCAGCCGGACGCGGAACAACACCGATACCTTCCGGCGCATGCACAACATGCGGCTGAAGCTGCACCAGGCCCTGCTGCGCGTGCCGCCCGACGCCCTGACCGAGGAAGACCGCCTCTTCCTCGCCCGGATGGAAGACGTCCCCCAGATCAACATCATCCATCTCATCTACCAGCAGAAGGTCTATGAGAGCGATGCCAAGGATTACGAATTCTCCGGCACCTCGATGCGGGAGCACTGGGATTCCGGCTATCAGGACACCCGCAAGACGCTCCGCCATCGCCAATGGCTGGAAAAGCCGCCGGAATCGATCGGCATGACCGTGCACGACATCCACCGCGACGACCCGAGCTGATCCCATGACCGCCGCCCGACATAGCCTTCACCTCCTCGGCGTTTCCCCTTTCTTTATCTGGTCCCGCTTTTTCACGGCCTGGCTTTCCCCCTTCGCGACCACCCCGACCTCACGGAGAACGAACATGAGCATCGAGCGTGAAATCGAAAAGCTGTACACCCTGCCGGAATTCGTCGCCGAACTCCGCCGGCTGGCGGATGTGCTCGAGTCGAAGCAGCAGTTCAACATCCAGATCGAGGACGAGAACATTTTCGTTCCCGAACATGCGGTTGCCGCCGTCGTCTATGAAATCGAAGGCGGCCACGCCGAGATCGAATTTCAGCTGAGCTGGGAGACCGGCGAGGTTGCGGCCGACGAAGACGAAGACGCGGACGAAGACGACGCGGACGAGGACGAGGACGCCGAGGATGACGCCGAAGCCGTGACCGAAGCCGCGGACGAGGCTGAAGCCGCCGACGCTGCGGAAGTCGAAGCCGAAGTCGAGACCGCGAGCGACGAGGCGGATAACGCCACCGCCGAAGCCGTCGACGAGGCCGAAGCCAAGACCGACGACAAGGTGCCCGCGTAACTGGATCGACCTGCCCGCGAAACGCCCGTCCGCGCAACACCAAGCGGCCGGGATCATCGGAACCTCAACGCCAGTGCCGTCTGATCGCCGGCACTGGCGTTTTGGCGCGACCTTGCGCCGCCGGACCGCCGGCGCCTCTTGTCCCTGTCCCGGCCCTGTCCTGTCCCGGCCCAGTCCTTTCTGTTCGAGAACGCCATGCCCGTCATCGCTTCCTATCTCTATCGTGACGGCCGGCGGCTCGAAGCCGTTCCGTTCCATGCCGCGGTCATGCCCGCCGAGGCAAGCGACTTCATCTGGATCGGGCTGCATGAGCCGACCGCCGAGGAACTGGCATTTCTGAAGGTGGGCTTCGGCCTGCACGAACTCTCGGTCGACGATGCCCTGAACCCGCAGCAGACGCCGAAGGTCAGTGCCTATGACGATCAGATCTTCGTCATTGCGCAGACGGCGAAACTCGAAGGCGATGGCATCACCTATGGCCGCACCGCCATCTTCGTCGGCCGGCGCTATATCATCACGGTGCGCCACGGCTCCGACCGCGGCCACGGCGAATTGCGCCAGCGGCTGGAGACGGCCCCCCAGGCGCTTCGCCACGGTACGGATTACATCCTGCACGCCATTCTCGACTTCATCGTCGACGGCTATCTGCCGATCGTCCGCACCATCGAGGATTCGGTGCTCGACATGGAACGGGCCATGCTCGACGCCTTTCTCGACCGGGCCCAGATCAAGCGCATCTTCAAGCTGCGCCGGGAAGTCATCCTGTTCCAACGCGTGCTCGACGCGATGCTCGATCTCTGCGGCAAGCTGGTGCATCTCGACCTGCCCTGCCTCGATGCCGAAGCCAAGCCCTATTTCCGCGACGCGCTGCAACACATGCACCGTATCGAGCAGATGGTGGGCGGCCTGCGGGAAGTCATCACGTCGGTGTTCGAAGCCAGCAACCTGCTCGAACAGCAGCGGCAGGGCACGATCACCCGCCAGCTCGCGTCATGGGCGGCCATTCTGGCCGTGCCCACGGCGATCGCGGGGATCTACGGCATGAATTTCGAGAATATGCCGGAACTCAAGACCACTTACGGCTATTTCGTCGTGCTCGGGGTCATCGCCCTGTTCTGCGGGGGGCTCTATATCAGCTTCAGGCGCGCGAAATGGCTCTGACCGCTTCGGGATGGGCGCCCCTGCCCCATCCCGCGCGGCCAAGCCTTGCTACTCCCGTTCCTCGCCGCCCGGCGGTTCGGTGAGGAATGCGCTCAGGTCCGGATTGGCCTGCAACAGGATTTCGGCGATCTCCACCTCAATATTGCCTAAGCCGAAGCCCGGCAGCGGCCCCCCTCCCAGCATCGGCAAGGGCCGCCTCACGGCATCAGGAATATCCTTGCCGACGATCGTCTCCACATTGGTGTTCATCGGTACGAAGGTCACCAACAGGGTGCCGGCAACGAAGCGGGTAACATAATTCTCCGCCGACACCCCGCCCGGCATGATCGCATACTGCCCGGCCGGCGACGCCGCAGTGGCATCCGTCTCGAACGCCAGGGTGCCGATCAGGACACGCCGATCCTCGGCGCCGATGAAACCGTCATACCGCGCCGTAAACACCGGATCAGGCGCCCCCTGCGGTCTTTGTGCATCATCGGCCTGAATGACCAGCGTCTTCGCCGTGATCGTCCCGATCGTGCCGGTGGCCGTGGTCGAGGCCAGCATGTAGTTCGCGGCGTCGGTCCCGGTCAGGGTCAGGCCCGTCACGGTCACGATCTTGCCGATGCCCACAGCCTTGGTGTCGTAGGTGCCCGTGGTCACCGGCGTCAGGCTGACCGCTTCCGCGCCCAGGACGCCGGTGAGGCTGAAGTTGCCGGTGGTCAGCGTCGCGGTGGTGGCGCCGTCGTAGATCTTGCTCGCCGTGCCGGTCAGGCTCGCCGTCAGGGCCTTCGCCGTGATCGTCCCGATCGCACCGGTGACCGTGGTCGAGGCCAGCGTGTAGTTCGCGGAGTCGGTGCCGGTCAGAGTCAGGCCCGTCACGGTCACCGTCTTGCCGGTACCCACGGTCTTCGTGTCGTAGGTACCCGTGGTCACAGGGGTCAGGCTGACCGCTTCCGTGCCCAGGACGCCGGCAAGGCCGAAGTTACCCGTGGTCAGGGTGGCGGTCGTGGTGCCGTCGTAGACCTTGCTCGCCGTGCCGGTCAGGCTCGCCGTCAGGGCCTTCGCCGTGATCATCCCGATCGCGTCGGTGACCGTGGTCGAGGCCAGCGTGTAGTTCGCGGAGTCGGTGCCGGTCAGAGTCAGGCCCGTCACGGTCACCGTCNGTCAGGGCCTTCGCCGTGATCGTCCCGATCGCACCGGTGACCGTGGTCGATGCCAAGGTGTAGTTCGCCGCGTCGGTGCCGGTTAGGGTCAGGCCGGTGACCGTGACCCCCTTGCCGGTGCCCACAGTCTTGGTGTCATAGGTACCGGCCGTCACCGGGGTCAGGCTGACCGCTTCCGTGCCCAGAACGCCCGTGAGGTCGAGGTTGCCGGCGGTCAGGGTCGCGCCGGTGGTGCCGTCGTAGACCTTACTCGCCATGCCGGTCAGGCTCGCCGTCAGGGCCTTCGCCGTGATCGTCCCGATCGTGCCGGTGACCGTGGTCGAGGCCAGGGCGTAGTTCGCCGCGTCGGTGCCGGTCAGGGTCAGGCCGGTGACCGTCACCCCCTTGCCGGTGCCCACGGTCTTCGTGTCATAGGTGCCGGCCGTCACCGGCGTCAGGCTGACCGCTTCCGTGCC